>NZ_SRIC01000164.1 GCF_004684775.1 Streptomyces sp. MZ04 | reverse complement strand
CCGAGCTAACGCTGTAACTGCCGCTCCGTTTTTTTTTTCAAGCAGAAGACGGCTTACGAGATTCATGAGCGTCTCGTGGGCTCGGAGATGTGTATAAGGGACAGCATGGTCGTCAGCGCCTTCCCGCGCGTGGGGATGGGGAAGCCGTCCACTTCGCGGACGGTGTCGTCGACCCGGTGGCCACCGAGGCCCTGGAGATAGCGCCCCGGGAACGCCTCCCCCAGGGCGCGCTCCGCCATCGCCATGGCGAGCGGCTCCCGAAAGGCGATGTTGGCGATGCCGGACGCGACGACGATGCGCCGCGTCGCCCCGAGCAGCAGCCACGCCTGCCCCACCGTGTCCCTCCCGAACGCCTCCCCGTACCAGAGCGCCCCGTACCCCAACTCCTCGATCTCCGCGGCCGCTTCACGTACCCGCCCGGCGGGGTGCCCCTCGAAGTCGAAGGTCCATATCCCCGCGCGTCCCGGCGAACCGGTCATCCCGCACTCCCCTGAGCTCATTCCAACATCCGTCATCCGTCATCCGTCATCTGCCATCGGCCATCGGCCATCCGGAGAACCTCTCCGGATCTGATCCCGGCGCTACGATACGGAGAAGTTCTCCGTATAGCTAGCCCCGGCCGACCGGAAGGCTCCGCGCGGGAGGAGAGGATGGGGCCATGGCTGACGACGACACCAAGGCACGCGGGGCCGCGAGGCAGCCCCGCGCGGACGCGCGCAGGAACCGGGAGCGGATCTTGGAGGCGGCGCGGAAGGCGTACGCGGAGGCAGGCCCCGAGACGTCGCTCAACGAGATCGCCCGCCGCGCGGGCGTGGGCCCGGGCACGCTCTACCGACACTTCCCCAGCCGTGCCGCGCTCCTGACGGCGGTGCTCGAGGACCGCGTGGAGACACTGTGCGGCCGCACCGAAGAGCTCCTGGCCGCGGACTCCGCAGACGACGCCCTGGATGACTGGCTCCGCGCGTTCCTGGCGCACGCGCGCGTGAACCAGGGCCTGGGCGGCGCCTTGCTGATCGAGGAGCTGGAGACCCCGGACGCTCTGGGCTTCGACTGCCACCAGCGCATCCGCGACACGGCATCGAGCCTGCTGACCCGGGCCCAGACGGAGGGCACGGCCCGCAAGGACCTGCTCCCCGCCGACATGGTCCAACTGGTGGTGGGCATCGCCGTTTCGACCCCCCACTCAGAAACGGACCCCGCCCAGCCGGAACGCCTCCTGGCCCTGACTTTGGATGCGATCCACGCCGCCTGACGCCCTCCCCTGGATACGGGCCACGCATCTTGGCGGGTACGCGGCAGCCAGCCCCCTCACTCCCGCCAAGACCAGCCTGCTCACCCCCGCCAAGACCCGGCGGCAGCCGCCCGTACGCGGTCGTACGTGAAACCCAGAGCACCGTGTACGACCAGCAGCACACCGGCCACGACCCATCCCCCGCTGCGCCGCCGCAGGCCCCACGCCGCGAGCGGCACCCCGGTCGCCATCTGGACGGCAGCCAGGGCGCGAGCCCGCGGACCCCGCAGCCATGGGCCGAAGCGTCCCCGCTCGACCACGTCCAGCTCCGCACGCACCGCGTCCCGCCACCCCGACCACTCGACCTCGCGGACGCCCGGCAGCACGTGCGCCACCGCCCGCAGACGGTCGGCCGGCTCTCCGGGGCCCAGTCCGGCCGGCAGCGTCACGCCCGCCCGGGTCAGCACGGCGAGCAGGCCCAGGAGCCGCGCCCGCGCGTCCGCCTCCGAGTCGGGGCTCCCCAGGGAGTCCAGGGCCTGCATGTCCAGGACGGGGTCAAGGCCGAGCCGGGCGGCGAACGTCCGCATCGCCTCGGCCTCGCCGACGGGTGTCCCGTTCGCCAGCCATACGTACCCGACCGTGCGGCGGAAGCCCGCCGCGAGGATGTAGCCGGAACGTTCGGAGTCCCACCACAGCGCGAGCACCGGCCAGGGCGCCCCGACGGCGAGCGCGGTCGCCCACCCCGTGAGCACCCGGTCCACGGGTTCGTCCCCGTGCACCCAGGGCTTGCCCTCGGGCACGAGCACGCTCCAGTCGCGCCCCGCGGGAGCGAGCAGTATCCGCTCGCGCAACAGCCGGGCGGCGGGCTCGACGACGTCGGGTTCGGCCCGGCAGAGCAGCAGCGCACCGGCGTCGGCGCGCGCAGAGGCATCGGACGACATGGCACCACGCTAGGACAAAACACCGCATTCGGCGCAGAGGATCCGGTACCAACCGGGCGCCGACCCCTCGCTCACGCACCCCAGCTCGTATCGCGATCAGTCTTGACTTTCCCGATCCGCGATATATCGTGTGTAGCAGAGACGCGATATGGCGCGTTCTGTCCGGAGGAGGTCAGCCCGATGTCAGAGTGGTCCGTCGCCGAGCCCCAGAAGCTCACCTTCGACGCCCCCGTGACGACACTCCATGTCCGCGTCGTCAACGGAACGGTGAACGTCGTGGGCACCGACGAAGTTTCCGCGCGCCTGGAGGTCTCCGAGATCGAAGGGCCTCCACTGACCGTCACACAGTCGGACGGCACCCTCTCCGTCGCGTACGACGACCTGCCCTGGAAGGGCTTCCTCAAGTGGCTCGACCGCAAGGGCTGGCGGCGCAGCGCGGTGGTCTCCCTGGCCGTCCCCGCGGGCACCCGTGTCGAGGTCGGCGTCGTCGGGGCGGGCGCAGTGGTCTCGGGCATAGAGGGGCGCACGGCGGTCAAGGGCGTCACGGGCGACACCACTCTGGTCGGCCTCTCGGGCCCGGTCCGCACCGACACGGTCTCCGGGAACGTGGAGGCGCAGGGCATCACCGGCGACCTGCGGTTCAACTCGGTCTCCGGCGACCTGACCGTCTTCGAGGGGGCGGGCTCCTCCGTTCGGGCCGAATCGGTGAGCGGCTCCATGATCGTGGACATCGACCCGGCGGGCGCCCCGACCGACATCGGCCTGACGAACGTATCGGGGGAGATCGCGATCCGGCTGCCCCACCCGGCGGACGCGGAGGTGGAGGCGAACACCGCGAGCGGCGCCGTGTCCAACGCGTTCGAGGATCTGCGGGTCAGCGGACAGTGGGGGGCGAAGAGGATCACCGGCCGGCTCGGCTCGGGCAGCGGAAAGCTGAAGGCGACGACGGTCTCGGGCTCCATCGCGCTGCTGCGCAGGCCGCCGATGGAGGAGGACCCGATGGGGGAAGATCCGTACGGCGAGGCCGCACCGGCCACGTCTCCGACGGACACCCCTCCGGCGGACACTCCCCCGACCGACACCCCCGGGGCCGACGACGCCACCCCGAGCGACGCCACCCCGAACGACACCGCTCCGAGCGACGCCGCCCCGAACGACAAGAAGGTGCTTTGAGATGGCCCCCGTGTTCGCCCACGGCCGACTGCGCCTGTATCTGCTGAAACTCCTCGACGAGGCCCCGCGCCACGGCTATGAGGTGATCCGCCTCCTGGAAGAGCGTTTCCAGGGTCTGTACGCACCTTCGGCGGGCACGGTCTACCCGCGCCTGGCGAAGCTGGAGGCCGAGGGCCTGGTCACGCACACCACGGAGGGCGGCCGCAAGGTCTACTCCATCACGGACGCGGGCCGTGCCGAACTGGCCGACCGCAGCGGCGAACTGGCCGATCTGGAGCTGGAGATCCGCGAGTCGGTCGCCGAGCTCGCCGCCGAGATCCGCGACGGCGTCCGCGGCGCGGCGGGCGAGCTCCGCCGCGAGATGCGCGCGGCCGCGGAGGAGGCCCGCGCATCGGACGGCAAGGGCGCCAAGAACGGCGCCGATGCCAAGAGCGGCACCGGCGGCAAGGCCTTCCCCGACCCCTCCGACTTCTTCGACGGCTCCTGGGGCGACAGCAAGGAGAGCTGGCGCCAGGCGAAGGAGGAGTTCAAGCGCGCCAAGCAGGAGTGGAAGGAGCAGGCGCGCCGCGCGAAGGACGAGACCCGCAGAGCCCGCGAGGAGGCCCAGCGCGCCCGCCGCCAGGCCCAGGACGCACAGGACCGGGTCCGCGCCCAGGGGCAGGAGGAGATACAGCGCATCGCGCGGCTCGTCCAGGACCAGGTGCAGGACCACTTCACGCGCGGCGACTGGCCCACGGGGGTCCGTGAGGGCCTGTCGGAACTGGCCAAGGAGTTCGGCGAGTTCGGAAAGGACTTCGGGAAGGACTTCGGCAAGGAGTTCGGGAAGGGGGCCGGGAAGGGGTCCGGGAAGGGGTCCGGGAAGGGGTCAGGCGCGGCGAAGACGTCCGGCCGCGAGGGCGCCGGGCCCGCCGCCGAGGAGCCCAAGTTCACCGTGGAGCGCGAGGACGCGGTCCCCACCGAGTACGTCCCCGACTGGTCCCACGAGGACGGCACCGGCAACCCCGCCCGCGACCTGGACCGCCTGCTCGACCGCTTCCGCGACGACATCCGGGACGCGGCCCGGGACCACGGCGTGACGGAGGACCAACTCCGCGACGCCCGCCGCCACTTGTCCGCGGCCGCGGCCCACATCGGCGCGGCACTGCGCACCCCGAAGGCCTGACGGCCGAGCGGGGCCCGGAGCGCTCCGGGCCCCGCTCAGTTACTCGGCTACTCGGCTACTCAGTCACTCGGCACCGCAACTCCTACACGGGCCCGTCGGCACCAGCCCCGTCAGCCTTGCCGACCCCGTCAGCCCCGTCAGCCCCGTCACCGAACAGCACCCGCTGCACCGACTCATGGGTCACCCCATGGTCCGCGAGCACCTCGCCGACAGCGCCGGGGCGGACGGTGAGGGCGAGCAGGATGTGCTCGTCGCCGATGCTCCGGTCGCGGCGGGCGGTGGCGATGCGCAGCGACTTCTCCAGGGTGTCCTTGGCCTCGCGGGTGAAGGACCGATGCCCGGCCCACGCCCGCAAGCCCCTGCCGCCCCTGCCGCCCTTCCCGCCGCCGGCCAACGCGCCGACGCCATGGGCCTCTTCGACCCGCGAGACGATCTCGGACACATCGACGCCGAGCCCCGCGAGCGCCTCCGTGTCGGCCTGCGAGAGGCCGCCGCGGCGGCGCGTCTCGCTCAGCGCCCGTTCGATCGACGCCCGGCGGCGTGTAGCCCCGAGCGAGGCCAGGGCGAAGGACGCCCGGCTGGCCTCGCGGTCGAGCAGCGCGAGCAGCATGTGCCCGTCGTCGATGACGTCGGCGTCCGTCCGCCCGGCGTGCTCGACCGCGCCCTCGACCACGGCGCGGGCATCCTTCGTGAACCGCTCGAACATCACTGCCTCCCGTACTTCTTGTGCACGGCCTGCCTGCTCACTCCGAGCTCCGCGGCGATCTCCTGCCACGACCAGCCCTGCCGGCGCGCACTGCGCACCTGCACGGCCTCCAGCTGCTCCACCAGCTTCCGCAGCGCGGTGACGGCTCGCAGCCCGACTCGTGGATCACGGTCACCCGCACGCTCGGCGAGATCCGTTGCTTCGGTCATGCACGTCAACTTACGTTGACAGGGAGGGAGTGTCAACCATGGTTGACAGAGACGGGTCGGTCAGAAGACTCAGACCTCGAGCACGATCTTCCCGAACTGACCGCCGGACTCCATCCGCTCGAAGCCCTCGCGCGCCCGGTCGAGCGGCAGCACCTCGTCGATGACGGGACGTACGCCCGTGGCGGCGCAGAAGGAGAGCAGGTCCTCCAGCTCGTCCTTGGACCCCATCGTCGAACCGACGATCTTCAGCTCCAGGAAGAAGACCCGCGTCAGCTCGGCATGCGAGGGCCGGTCGCCGCTGGTCGCACCGGAGATCACCACGGTGCCGCCCGGCTTGAGGGACTTGATGGAGTGCGACCAGGTCGCCGCGCCCACCGTCTCGATGACGGCGTCCACCCGCTGCGGAAGCCGCGCACCGGACTCGACGGCCTCCACCGCCCCCAGCTCCAGGGCCCGCTTCCGCTTGGCCTCGTCCCTGCTGGTCGCGAAGACCCGGAGCCCCGCGGCCTTGCCCAGCACGATCGCGGCCGTGGCGACACCGCCGCCGGCGCCCTGGACGAGGACCGAGTCACCGGGACGCACCCCGGCGTTGGTGAAGAGCATGCGGTACGCGGTGAGCCAGGCGGTCGGCAGACAGGCCGCCTCGGCGAACGACAGTTCCTTCGGCTTCGGCAGCAGATTCCACGTGGGGACGGAGACCTGCTCGGCGAAGGTCCCCTGATACTTCTCGGTCAGGATCGAGCGGCCCTCGCGGGGCCCGACCCCGTACCCCGTCTGCCCGATGACGGAATGCAGGACGACCTCATTGCCATCCTCGTCGATCCCTGCGGCGTCACAGCCGAGGATCATCGGCAGCTTGTCGTCGGCGAGACCGACCCCGCGCAGGGACCACAGGTCGTGATGGTTGAGGGAGGCGGCTTTGACGTTCACGGTCGACCAGCCGGGGCGCGGATCGGGGGCGGGACGCTCCCCCAACTCGAGGCCACTGAGCGGCTGGTCACGGTCGATGCGGGCGGCGTAGGCGGCGAACATGAGCCGACGATAGGCCGGGGGCCTGCCGGTGCGTAAGCAGGTACGGCTGTGACACGCGACGCGCCCCGTGCCGTACGCGGGACGTACGGAACGGGGCGCGGTCAGACCTTCACTCGCACCGCTCAGCGGCGGGCGACACCCTCGGCACGAGCCGCAGCGGCAACCGCCGCGGTGACCGCGGGCGCGACACGCTCGTCGAACGGCGAGGGAATCACGTAATCGGCGGACAGCTCATCGCCGACCACATCGGCCAGCGCGTTCGCCGCGGCGATCTTCATGCCCTCGGTGATCTGCGAGGCCCGCACCTGGAGCGCGCCGGCGAAGATGCCGGGGAAGGCCAGCACGTTGTTGATCTGGTTCGGGTAGTCCGAACGCCCCGTCGCGACGACAGCCGCGTACTTGTGGGCGACGTCCGGATGCACCTCGGGGTTCGGGTTGGCCATGGCGAACACGAACGCGTTCTGCGCCATGGAGGCGACCGCCGGCTCCGGGACGGTGCCGCCCGAGACGCCGATGAACACGTCCGCACCCGCGAGCGCGCTCTCCAGCGAACCGCTGAGCCCGGCCTTGTTGGTGATCTCCGCGAGCTCACGCTTGACCGGGGTGAGGTCCTCCCGGTCCCGGCTCACGACGCCCTTGCGGTCCGCGACCGCCACATCGCCGATGCCCGCCTCGAGCAGGAACTTGGCGATGGCGACACCGGCCGCTCCCGCGCCGGAGATCACGCCACGCAGATCACCGAGCGTGCGCCCGGTCAGCTTCGCCGCGTTCCGCAGCGCCGCCAGCGTCACGACGGCCGTGCCGTGCTGGTCGTCGTGGAAGACGGGAATGTCGAGCCGCTCCTGGAGCTTGCGCTCGATCTCGAAGCAGCGCGGGGCCGAGATGTCCTCGAGGTTCACGCCGCCGAAGGACGGGGCGAGCCGCACCACGGTCTCGACGATCTCGTCCGTGTCGGTCGTCGCGAGCGCGATCGGGACCGCGTCGACGCCACCGAACTGCTTGAAAAGAATGGCCTTGCCCTCCATCACGGGGAGGGAGGCCTCGGGACCGATGTCACCGAGACCGAGCACGGCCGTACCGTCGGTGACGACGGCCACGACGTTCGACTTCCATGTGTAGTCGTTCACCAGCTCCGGCTGCTCGGCGATCGCGGTGCACACTTTCGCGACGCCGGGCGTGTACGCCAGGGACAGGTCGTCCTTGTCCCGCACGGGCACGGTGGCCTGCACGGCCATCTTGCCGCCACGGTGCAGCGCAAACGCCGGATCGAAGGAATCGACAAGCTCGCTGTCGCCTTCGTGACCCGTACTGCTGTCGCTGCGAGGATTGACGATCTCCGCTGCCACTTGTCTTACCCCTTAAGTCTTAAATCATCAGTTGAGGGTGTCCACTCCTGGTTGAGAAGTGGGCGGGCACCGCGTCTGTTCCCCGCCTGTCGGCGGAGGGAGGTACAGACACGCGGGCGCGCCGCACACGCGCCCTGGGCCCCGGATGAGGGGTGTAAAGAGCCTTTCTACCTGAAAGCGCCGGGCACGGGCGAGTGGGATTGGTTACCCACCGCAGCCCCGGTCCTTGTACTGATCCAACAAGTCCCTTGTCCTGAACCGGCAAGTAGGGGCGCCGGACCCGTGTCCGAATTTCCCGAATAACGCCTTCCGGTGGTCCACATGCCGAGATTCACGGAAAATCTCACATAGTGGCACTTGGTCACCCAGTCGGTACGGCCGTGATGTACGGGTCTTTCGGGGTTCGGGGATCGCCCGTTATCCGATTTTGACATCTCCAGCACCCAGAATCGGACGGTCCGAATGGCAAGATGCCGTCATCACACGAGGTCGCGACACCCGAAGGTGTGTGCACGACCGCTCGGCAACTCCCTCATCCGCCGGAGGACCCTCATGACCGCACGCTCCATCTGTCGTACGACCGCACGGAACTCCGCGAGGTCCCGGATGGCCGCGGTCGGCGCGATCGCGGTCGCCGGCGCGCTGCTGCTGACCGGCTGCGGCGACCAGACCAACTCGGGGAAGGCCGATGGCGGCAAGGAGAACAGCGCCCCGCTGTTCGACAAGCTGCCGAAGAAGATCCAGGACAAGGGCGTCATCAACGTCGGCACGGACGCCCAGTACGCCCCCATGGAGTTCGAGGAGGGCGGCAAGATCGTCGGCATCGACCCCGATCTCGCCGCCGCGCTCGGCAAGGAACTGGGCGTCGAGTTCAAGTTCACGTCGGGCACCTTCGACGGCCTGATCAGCTCGCTCAACTCGGGCCGCCAGGACATCGTCATGTCCGCCATGTCGGACACCAAGAAGCGCCAGCAGGGGCTGGACGACAAGGGCAAGAAGGTCGGCTCGGGCGTCGACTTCGTCGACTACTTCACGTCGGGCGTCTCGCTCCTCGTGAAGAAGGGCAACCCCGAGGGCATCAAGACGATGGACGACCTGTGCGGCAAGAAGGTCGCCGTGCAGCGCGGAACCATCTACGAGGACACCTTCAAGGCGCAGTCGAAGAAGTGCGAGAAGGACGGGAAGAAGGCTCTCGACATCGGCGCCTTCGAGAACGACGCCGAGGCCCAGACCCGCGTCAAGTCCGGCGGTGCGGTCGCCGACCTCAACGACTCCCCCGTCTCCCAGCACATCGCCAAGACGGCGGGCGGCGGCAAGGACTTCGAGGTCACGGGCGGCATCACGGATGCCGGGCCGTTCGGCATCGCCGTCACCAAGGAGAACAAGCAGCTCCGTGACGCCCTCAAGTCCGCGCTCGACGCGATCATCAAGAACGGCGAGTACGACAAGGTCCTGGCCAAGTGGCAGGTCGAGGACAGCGCCGTCAAGAAGGCCACCATCAATGCCGGCAAGTGAACGTCAAGCACCGTTGAAGGGCAGTCAACGTGACTGACAAGTTCGACAAGCCGGCCGACGGCACCTCGCCGAAGGACGAGCCGAAGGACGAGCCGACCTCCGCACCGGTCGGCACACAGCTCCCGCCCGAGGCCATCAAGGCCATCCCCGTTCGCCACTACGGCCGCTGGGTCAGTGGCGTCGTGGTGCTCGCCCTCCTGGCCCTGCTGATCTACGCGTTCTCGCAGGGCAACGTGAAGTGGGACACCGTCGGAAGCATGATCTTCGACGACCGCATCATGAAGGGCGCGGGCCGCACCCTGCTGATCAGCGTCCTGTCGATGATCATCGGCTTGGTCCTCGGTCTCGTCTTCGCCGTCATGCGGATGTCGAAGAACCCGGTGACCAGCGGCGTCGCCTGGCTCTACATCTGGTTCTTCCGCGGCACTCCGGTCTACGTACAGCTGCTGCTGTGGTTCAACCTGGCGCTGATCTTCCCCGTCTTCAACATCCCGTTCATCTACAAGGACGAGATGACGGACGTCATGACGCCGTTCATGGTCGCCCTGCTGGGTCTCGGCCTCAACGAGGGCGCGTACATGGCGGAGATCGTCCGGGCCGGCATCCAGTCGGTCGACGAGGGACAGACCGAAGCGGCCCACGCGCTGGGCATGACGAGCACGAAGACCACGCGCAGGATCGTGCTTCCGCAGGCCATGCGCGTGATCATCCCGCCGACGGGCAATGAGTTCATCAACCTCCTGAAGACGTCCTCACTGGTGACGGTGGTCACCTATGTGGATCTGCTGCGGGCGGCGACAGTGATCGGCTCGACGTCCTTCGCGGTCATGGAGATGCTCTTCGTCGCGTCCGTCTGGTATCTCGCGATGACCAGCGTCTTCAGCGTCGGTCAGTACTACCTCGAACGACGTTACGCAAGGGGGTCGTTGCGCCAGCTCCCGACCACCCCCTGGCAGAAGGTGAAGGCGAACATGCTGTCTCTCGGCCGTCCCAAGGGAGGCGCGGCATGAATGCCATGGTGAAGGCCGAAGGCGTCCACAAGTCGTACGGTCACGTGAACGTGCTCAAGGGAATCGACCTGGAGGTCGCCCCCCGCGAGGTGTTCTGCCTCGTCGGCCCGTCCGGCTCCGGCAAGTCGACCTTCCTGCGCTGCATCAACCACCTGGAGCAGATCAACGCCGGACGGCTCTACGTCGACGGCAGGCTGGTCGGCTACCGGCAGAAGACGAGCAAGCCGAAGCGGGGCAAAAAGGATGCCGCAGCGCAGCCTGTCACCAAGCTCTACGAGCTCAAGGACAGCGAGGTCGCGCTGCAGCGCCGGGACATCGGCATGGTCTTCCAGCGCTTCAACCTGTTCCCGCACATGACGGCGCTCGAGAACGTCATGGAGGCGCCGATCCAGGTCAAGAAGGAGACCAAGGCGACCGCGCGTGCGCGCGCCGAGCGGCTCCTCGACCGGGTGGGCCTCAGCGACAAGGCGAAGAACTATCCGTCGCAGCTCTCCGGCGGCCAGCAGCAGCGGGTGGCGATCGCCCGCGCCCTGGCCATGGAACCGAAGCTGATGCTCTTCGACGAGCCGACTTCGGCGCTCGACCCGGAGCTGGTCGGCGAGGTCCTGGACGTGATGGGCGACCTCGCGGAGTCCGGCATGACGATGATCGTCGTCACGCACGAGATGGGCTTCGCCCGCGAGGTCGGCGACAACCTCGTCTTCATGGACGACGGCGTGGTCGTCGAGTCCGGTCACCCCAGGGACGTACTGACGAACCCTCAGCACGAGCGCACCAAGGGGTTCCTCTCCAAGGTCCTCTGAGTAGTCGGGTTTGCCGGTGTATAGCCGGTGTATGGCGTGTGTATGGCGCCGTGTATGCGGGGCGGCCCGATCATCGTTGCGGCGGTGATCGGGCCGCCCCGTTCGTTTCCCCCCACTCCCCCCACGGAGGACTACACATGGCAACCATGCGGAAGGCGCTGGTCGTCGTGCCACTGGCGCTGGCCGTCCAGTTCGGTTCGATCAGCGATGCCGGGGCGGTGAACAGGCACTGGACCAGCAAGAGCTACTACTCCACCACCTCTCACTACTCGAAGGCCCTGAAGAGGTGCATCACCGTCCACCTCACGGGCAAGCTGCAGTTCCGCTGGTGGCGGAAGATTCCCAACTCCCAGCACAAGGACATCTGGATCGACCGGGTGCGCCTGAGCAAGCCGCGCATGGGAATCATCGCCCGCACCAACTGCCACCGCGACGGCCGTCCGGCAAAGCTGACCAAGGCGTCGCTGTCCCAGCGGTTCTACGACTCGAAGTGCGAGCGGACCACCTCCGTCTCGGCCACCATCCCCTTCGCCGTGGGCCTCTCGACCACGAAGAAGTGCGGAAAGTTCCGGGTCGCGAAGCGTTCGTCCACGTACGGCGCCAACGACTACAACTACTGGCAGAACAACAGCGGCCGACCGGTCACCTTCAAGCCGGACGGGCTGAGCGCCAAGCCGTACAAGGGTCACAAGAGCGTGTGCGTGCGGGCCGACGCGGTCGTCGTCGCGTACCGGAGCAACGAATCGGACTCCTTCAGCAGGCACGACAAGCTCTGCGTGGCGGCGTTCAAGTAGGCCGTCATGTAGTCACGTCATGCAGGCGCTGACCTGGCAAGTAGGCCTCTGTCACTGACTTCTGAGGTTCTGTCACTGACACGTAATGAGGTCCGGGGCAGGGCAACCGTTCCGCCCTCGTCCCCCATCTTCAGTGGGAACCGACTACTGATCATGGGGGACGTTTCGTGAGGTTCTTGTACTTGGGGCCCGCTCACATAGAGGTCGACTCGGACAGGCCCGCGGTTTTCCGGCGCCGAAAGCCACAACTGCTGCTTGCCGTCCTGTTGATGCGGCGCGAGCGCGCCGTTCCCACCCGCGAACTTGTCCAGGAGCTCTGGGGAGACGCCCCGCCGGCGTCCGCGCGGGCCAATCTGCACTCGTATCTGTCCAGTCTCCGCGCCGTCCTCGCGGGCTCCGGCGCCGCGCGACTCCACTCGGGCCCCGGCGGCTACAGCATCGATCTGCGCGGGGACGAGCTCGACGTGGCGGAGTTCGAGCAGCTCACATCGCGGGCCCGGGCGGCCGCCCGCGAGGGCCGCCCCGGGCAGGCGGCGGAGCTGTTCGCGGCGGCGCTCGGCCTGTGGCGCGGCGACGCGTTCGCCTGCATGGACGCCACCCGGCTGCTGCGGGCCGAGGCGGACCGGCTCGAGGAGCTGCGGCTCACGGTGCAGGACGAGACCATGGACGCCCACCTCGCCGACGGGGCGCACGCCCAGGTCATCGGAGAGCTCCGCCAACTGGTGCGGGAGCAGCCGTTCCGTGAACACCGTTGGGGCAGGCTGATGTTGGCCCTGCACAGGTCGGGCCGCACCAAGGAAGCCCTGGACACCTACCGTGCGCTGCACTCGCTGCTCGACGCCGAGCTCGGCGTGGCGCCGACCAGCGAACTGCGCCTGCTGCACCAGGCCGTCCTCTCCCGCGATCCGGCGATCGCGGTGGCACAGCGCCGGCGCCAGAGCCCCGCACCCGTCTTCATGTGACGCGGTTGCTTCAGGACGCGGCCACTACTTCAGGCCGAGCACCATCGCATCCGACGGCGAAGCCCACACCGTCCGCGCCTCGCCGAAGCCCGCATCGCGCAGGGTCCGTGCGTGCCACTCCGGCGGCGGGGTGTCGCCGTCGGCGTGCTCACCGTAGATCTCGAACCGCTTGGCGGTGGGCTCGGCGAGGACGGGGTCCTTGGCTGCGAGGTCCCACCAGTCCTTCCAGTCCAGGGCGCCCTGCGCCTTGGCGGCGTCCATGCGCGCGTGCCGCTGGGCCCGGTCGGCGGCGTTCAGGCGCGGGGTGGCCGGGTCGGGCATGTGGTCGGCGTTGAGGAAGACGCCGCCCTCGCGCACGACGCCCGCGATCTGCCCGTACAGCGTGGTGAGCGGCTCGCTGTGCAGCCAGTGCAGGGCGGTGGCGGTGAGCACGGCGTCGTACGCGTCGTACGGGAGCTGAGCCGCCCAGTCCGGGTCCTTGAGGTCGGCGGTGACGAAGGTGACCCGGTCGTCCCCGGCGAAGGTGCCCTCGGCGATGGCGAGCAGCGCGGGGTCGAGGTCGACGCCCGTACTGACGGCGTTCGGGAACCTCTTGAGCAGCCGGTCCGTAATACTCCCCGTACCGCACGCGAGGTCGAGCACGCGCGGTTCGGGGCCGACGGTGGCCTCGACCATGTCGAGCATGACCCGGAACCGCTCCTCGCGGTCGGGCAGATACCACTCCTGCTGCCGGTCCCAGCTGTCCTGCCAGGCACGCCAGTCGGTCGCGGGCGCGGTTTCCGTCATCAGAACCCCTCCAGTACGTAATACGCTCTCGTAATACCCTCGAAGCATGCGCAGCCGTTACTCACGCCCTCACGAAGATAGCCCGCCCCGGTAAGGACTACAAGTGGAACTGGCCTATTACTCGGACTACGCCGTACGTCTGGTCAACAGCGAGGAGCCGGGTCGCAACAAGGACGCTCTGACGACGGTCGAGGCGGTCCGCGAGCTCTTCGGCGCCAACCAGCAGGCGGCACGTCGCGCCACGGACTCCGACGTCACCCGCTTCCGCTCGGTGCGGGCCAGGCTCCGCGCGGTCTTCGAAGCGGCCGACGGGGGCGACGAGACGCTCGCCGTGGACCTGCTGAACTCACTGCTCCTGGAGTTCCCGGTGAGCCCGCAGATCTCCGGCCACGACCACCGGGACGACGACGGCCGCCCGCTGTGGCACATGCACCTGGCGGACCACCCCTCGAACGCGACCGCCGGGTACGCCGCGATCGCCGCGATGGGCCTCGCCTTCCACCTCACCGAGCACGGCGTGGACCGCCTTGGCCTGTGCGAGGCGGCGCCGTGCCGCAACGCCTACCTCGACACCTCGACCAACCGCTCCCGGCGCTACTGCTCGGACCGCTGCGCGACCCGCGCCAACGTCGCCGCCTACCGGGCCCGCAAGCGCTTGGAGACGGAGCGGTCGGACAGCACGGGCCGCGCGGCCGACACGGCCCAGCGCACCAGCGCGAACGGGGAACGCTGAGCGGACTTGAGCTGGGGCGGGCGGTAGCGGAACCACACCTTCCCCAGGACGAGCTCCTCGGGCACGGTGCCGTAGTCCGTGCTGTCCCCGCCCGCGAACGCGTTGTCCCCGAGCACCCACCAGCCGCCGTCGCGCCGCTCGGCGGCCCGCTTGACGACCAACAGGTCCTGCTGGAACGGGTGCCGGAGCACGACGACGTCCCCGGCCCGCACCCGCGCGCCCCACTGCACCACAAGCCGGTCACCGTGGTACAGCGTGGGCACCATCGACGGCCCGGTCACCTCAGCGGCGCCCAACGGCAAGATGGCCCTTCTCCGTTCGCTCTCCTGCGACAGCTCCGGCATCTCCGGCACCTCCCCGGTCCTATCCTCCACCAGTCCCAGTCTGACCCTGGACTTTTGTCCTAAGCCCATGGGGGCACTCGCGAAAACCCGTCTCTCACGGAGTAATGTCCCACCTGAGAAGACGATCACGAGGAAGGACAGCTACATGCTTTCCCGCCTGTTTGCCCCCAAGGTGAAGGTCAGCGCCCACTGCGACCTGCCCTGCGGCGTGTACGACCCGGCCCAGGCCCGCATCGAGGCGGAGTCGGTCAAGGCAGTCCAGGACAAGATGGCCGCCAACGACGACGCGCAGTTCCAGACGCGCGCCGTCGTCATCAAGGAGCAGCGCGCAGAGCTCGCCAAGCACCACGTCTCGGTGCTCTGGAGCGACTACTTCAAGCCCCCGCACTTCGAGAAGTACCCGGAGCTGCACCAGCTGGTCAACGACACCCTCAAGGCCCTCTCGGCCGCGAAGGCCTCGTCGGACCCGGCCACGGGCCAGAAGGCGCTGGACTACATCGCCCAGATCGACAAGATCTTCTGGGAGACGAAGAAGGCCTGACCCCTGGCGGTCAGCCCCTTTTTCGCGCATACGAGAGCACCCGGCATCCGCGCGGAGCCGGGTGCTCTCGGCGTTCCGTCAGCTCCGAACCGCCGCGAGACCCTTCACCAGGTCCTCGGCGTTCATGATCGGGTTGATCTCGATCTCCGCGCCCAGCTCGAAAAGCGGCTCCGCGATCGCCGGCATCTCCGGGCTCTCCTGCATGTCGAAGACGAAGGTGCAACACCTCTTGCCATCACTGGGGCCGAAGTACGCGGCCTCGGGCTTTATGCGTGCCGACATCTCCTGCATGATCTTGGGCAGTGTGCCGTTCTTGACCGCCTCGTTCGCGATCTGGGTGTCCAGGCGCGCTCTCAGCATGACCCTCATGGCACTCACTCCTCCCTCCCAGGATCCCGCCGTACGCCCCGCCCCGCATCCGCTGCCGTCAGCGCACGCGTGCGCAGCGCGAGGAGCGCGCCGGTGCGGAACGTCGGATCGGTGAGCCGTACGCCGAAGAGCTCGTCCAGCCGGCGGAGCCTGCCGCGCACGGTCTGCGGGTGGATGCCGAGGGCGTCGGCGACCTCGGGTGCCGTGCGGCCCCAGGACGCGAGGAGCGCCTCCAGGGTCTCCGCGAGCCTGGCGGCCTTCCCCGGCGGCAGCCCCTTGAGGACGTCGGTCACGCGGTCCGCCATCAGCCGCCCGATGGGGGCGCCGGACAGCAGCTGTACGTCGAGCAGGTGGTCGGCGGCCGCGAGCAGTTCGCCCCGGGGGGCGTCGAGCCTGCGTCGGTGCTTGAGGGCGAGCCGCGCGCAGTGCGAGGAGAGCCAGGCGTCGCCGAGCGCGACCGTGGGACCGATGGCCGCCGCGTGATCGCGTACCGCCGCCCGCAACCGGTCCACGCGGCCGCCGTCCTCCGGATCGGGGACGACCAGGAGCAGTTCACCGCCTCTGGGCAGGATCAGTACGTCCTCGTCGAGACCGGCGGCGAGCACCTGTCCGCCACCGCCCGCCTGCCGCATCACCAGACAGGCCACCGCTTCGGGAAGCCGCCAACTCGCCTGCTCGGCAAGGGCGGTGAGCGATTCGCCGCGGGGGTCGGCCGACTGCTCGAGGAGGTGCGCGGCCAGTGCCCTGCGGCTGCGCTGGGTCCGTCCGGTGGCGCGGGCCCGGGCCGCCGCATGGCCGCGTACCGCGAGGTCGGCCATCGCGGCGGTGTGCACGAGCACGGCCTCGGTGACGGCGAGGCCGGCCTCCGGCGGCAGGGCGGCCTCCTGCGCGAGCGCGCCGTACCGGCGGCAGGCGACACGGGCGCCGGTACGGTACGCGGCCTGGATCCCGTCCGTGCTGCGGCCGTTGAGGAACTCGAGGCGGCCAAGGCGCTGGAAGAAGAGCTCATGGTCACCCTGCGGCGCTTCCGGGTCGTCGATGAGCTCCACGAACTGGCGCATGGCGCGATGCACGGCGGCCGTCACGTCCCGGCCCACGGCGGATCCGGTCGGCTGCTGGTAGACGCGTACGTCACGGCGGATCAACGTGAGCATCTCCGCGGCGATCTCCTCGATGCGCGGCCGCAGTACGTCGGCGAACGCCTCGGGGATCTCATGCCACGGCCGGCGGGAGAACGTACCCACGGTGCTCTGCACAGCCATCTCCTCCCCTCCTCCCCCGCCGACGAGCGGTTACCGATCGGTAAGTCTGCGGGGGCGCGGGTGCCACGGTCCAGCCCTGTGACGTACGGGCCTCACGAGGGCTCACGGGCGTGAGTGGCCGGGGCGCGAAAGTGTCATCCGGGTTCAGGGTTTCGGCGCCCGGCGGCCCGGCCCGTGGCGTGCGCCCGGCGGCTGAACCAGCGTGAGGCGTCCGGCGTTACGCGCCGGTAACCCGAGTCCGTCCCGCAGGGAAATGAAGTCCGTCCCGCAGGGAAGTGAAGTCCGTCCCGCATGGAAGTGAAGGGTGAGAGCCGCATGTCCGTCAGCACCCGCAACTCCCGCAGTACCCGCAACTCCCCCCAGCACAGGGCCCGTCCGTTGCGCCGCCGCCTCGTCGCCGCAGTCTCCGGGATCGCCGCCGCCGTCAGTCTCGGCGCGTTCGGCATCGTGACGCACCAGGCCACCGCGACACCGGCCGGGTCCTCCGCGACACCGGCGGCGTCCGAAGCCGACGAGCAGGTCGGCCCGCCCCAGAAGACCTTCGCCGAAGCGACCGCGTACGCGCTCACCCACCCGGCGGCCGTGCCGACCGGCGCGAACGACTGGGCGTGCACGCCGAGCGCCGAACACCCCAGGCCGGTCGTCCTGGTGCACGGCACCTTCGAGAACCGCTATATGAACTGGGCCGGTCTCGCCCCGAAGCTCAAGGACGCGGGCTACTGCGTCTACGCGCTCAACTACGGCGGCAAGGAGGGCGGACTCCTCCAGGGCATCGGCGACATGGCCGAATCCGCGGCACAGCTCTCGGCGTTCGTCGACAAGGTACGTGAGCGGACCGGGTCCTCCCGGGTCGATCTGGTCGGCCACTCCCAGGGAGGTGGCGTGATGCCGCGCCACTACATCAAGAACCTGGGCGGCGCCGCCAAGGTCGACAAGCTCGTCGCGCTCTCCCCCAACAACCACGGCACCACGCTCTCGGGCCTCGCCACACTGGCCAAGGCCATACCCGGCGCCGGGGACCTCACCGGTGCGGCCTGTCCCGCGTGCATGCAGCAGACGACCGGCTCCGACTTCGTCACGGCGCTCAAAGAGGGCGGCGAGACGGACCCGGCCGTCGACTACTCGGTGCTCGCGACCAGGACGGACTGGGTGGTGACGCCGTACACCTCGTCCTACCTGGCCGACGCGGACAACGTCACCCAGAGCAAGCTCCAGGACCACTGCCCGCTGGATCTGACCGAACACCTCGGCCTCAGCTACAACAAGACCGCGACGCGCTTCGTCCTGAACGCCCTCGACCCGGCCCACGCGGAGAAGCTCACCTGCTGACGTCCGCTCACTCGACGACCCGCAGCACGATCTTCCCCTGGATGTGGCCGCGCTCCGCCCGCTCGTGCGCCTCGGCCGCGGCGCTCAGCGGGAAGACGGCGTCCACCCCCACCAGGACCCGCCCCGCGTCCAACAGCACGGCGAGCTCGGCCAGTTGAGTCCCGGACGACCGCACCTGCCAGCCGCGGACCGTGACGCCGAGGGACTGCGCGCGCTCGCGGTGGTACTCGCCCAGGAAGACCGGGTCGATGTGTCCGCCGCGCCGCATCACCGGCAGGAACCGGTGGCCGTCCGGGCCTCCGACCGTGTCGATGAGGAGATCGACATCACGTACGGCGTCCTCGGCGGGCGTCTTCGTGTAGTCCACGAAGACGTCGACGCCGAGGCCCTTGAGGAACGCCTCATGGCGCCCCGACGCCACCCCGATC
>NZ_SRIC01000163.1 GCF_004684775.1 Streptomyces sp. MZ04 | reverse complement strand
GATGTGTATAAGCGACAGCCCCAGGCGCGTGCGGTACGCAATATTCGCTGGTGGCAGAGCACGGCACGGTCCCCAGGCAGAAGAGAAGCAGGCAGGCCGAGAACCTGCACGGCGCGACCGCCGACCTGCTGGAGCACCCCGATCCGCATACGGCGGCGCAGGTCGCGGCCATCGAGAACCTCTTGCGCTGCTGGGTCCGCGAGAACGACCTCCCCGCTCCTGAGCACGGCGCCCTGCGCATCCCTCTCGAAGCCAGCGGCACGGCACTCCTTGTCCCCGTGCACTACTGGTCGGCGACAGGCTGGCACCGCTTCGGCCTCCCGTACCTGGAAGACGGCCCCCAGAGTGCGCCCCCGGCCGACGCCGTCACCGTCGCCGCCCTCCTCGGCCGCGAGACCAGCCATGCCGAGGACGCCGTCACCGGAGAGGAGGCCCTCCCCGGCACCGGCCCCGGCCCCGACGACGTACGTGATCCCGGCGACGTCAGCGGCACCAGCGGTGGAGACCTCGTCGGCCGTGTCGCCGACTCCGTACGGCGCACCGCCACCTTCATCGCCGAACACCGCAACAACCCCGGTGACGAGCCCGACCGCTTTCTCGCAGCCGAACAGTCCCTGCTCCTCGGCCACCCGCTGCACCCCACTCCGAAGAGCCGCGAGGGACTCTCCGACACCGAATCCCGGCTCTACTCACCCGAGTTGCGCGGCGCCTTCGCGCTGCACTGGCTCGCCGTCCACCCCTCCGTGCTCGCCGCGGACTCGGCCTGGACGGAGCGCGGCCGCACCCTCCCGGCCCAGCAGCTCACCGCCCGCCTCGCGGGCCCGGACCTGCCGCTGCCGGACGGACGGGCCGCCCTGCCCCTGCACCCGTGGCAGATGCGCGAGCTCAGGCACCGCCCCGCGACCGCCGCGCTCCTGGAAGCCGGACTGCTCCAGGACCTCGGACCGCACGGCGCACCGTGGTACCCCACCTCCTCCGTTCGCACCCTCTACCGCTCCGGCGCCGCCGCGATGCTGAAGCTCTCGCTCGGCCTGCGCATCACCAACTCCCGTCGTGAGAACCTCCGCAAGGAACTCCACCGCGGCGTCGAAGTCCACCGGCTTCTGCGCAGCGGCCTCTCCGAGCAGTGGCAGGCGGCCCACCCCGGCTTCGACGTGATCCGCGATCCGGCGTGGCTCGCCGTGACCGACTCCGACGGCACGCCCGTCACCGGACTCGACGTCATGATCCGGCACAACCCCTTCGGCCCCGGCGACGACGCCACCTGCATCGCCGGCCTCGTATCACCCAGGCCGTCGCCGCAGGCCACCGGGCAGGACCGCCCCCCGATGCGCTCCCGGCTCGGCGAGCTCGTCACCCGCCTCGCCGGACGGACGGGCCGCCCCCGAGGAGCGGTCGCCACGGAGTGGTTCCTGCGCTACCTGGAGAACGTCGTACGCCCCGTGCTCTGGCTGGACAGCGAGGCCGGTGTCGCCCTGGAGGCCCACCAGCAGAACACGCTCCTGCTGCTTGACTCGGACGGCTGGCCCGTGGGCGGCCGATACCGCGACAACCAGGGCTACTACTTCCGCGAGTCCCGCCGCACCGAGCTCGACCAGCGGCTCCCCGGCATCGGTGAGCACAGCGACACGTTCGTCTCCGACGAGGTAACGGACGAGCGCTTCGCCTACTACCTCGGCATCAACAACGTCCTCGGCCTCATCGGAGCCCTCGGCGCCCAACGACTCGCCGACGAGGGCCTGTTGCTCGCCGCGTTCCGCCGCTTCCTCGGCGAGGCCGCCTCCGGAAGCGACCCGCTGCGCACCCCGCTGCCCGCCCTGCTCCTCGACTCACCCGTACTGCGCTGCAAGGCCAACCTGCTGACCCGGCTGCGCGGTCTCGACGAGCTCGTGGGCCCCGTCGACACCCAGTCCGTCTACGTCACCATCGCCAACCCCCTGCATTCCTGAGGAACATGCCCCACCCTCTCTGAGAGGAGCGACGCCGTGCCTCCCACTGACGCGAGCACCGACGCGAGCACCGACGCCGGAACGGAATCCGCGACCGACTGCGCCACCGGCTCCGCCGTCGAGTCGGTCACCGCCGACCGGGCCGACGGCCAAGACACCCTGGATCTGCGCCTCCCGGACGAGCTCATCGCGCTGCTCGCCGCGAGTGGTGAGGGCGCCGCGCACGCCGCGCGCATCGGTACCGATGCGCGCACCGCGGACCGCGCCCCGACGCAGCCGGCCGCGTCGCCGGTCGAGGACCTGCTCGACGGCGTCGGTGACTGGGGCCCCGCGACCACCGACGCCGGTGTCTTTCAACTCGTCCCCGTACGCATCGAACGCGATCTCCCTCTCATCAGCCGGTGGATGAACGACCCCGCCGTGGCCGCGTTCTGGGAGCTGGCCGGCTCCGATGCCGTCACGGAGGCCCATCTGCGCCGCCAATTGGACGGCGACGGACGCAGCGTTCCTTGTCTCGGCGTCCTGGAGGGCACGCCGATGAGCTACTGGGAGGTCTACCGCGCGGATCTCGACGCCTTGGCCCGTCACTATCCGGCCCGCCCGCACGACACCGGTGTTCACCTCCTCATCGGCGGTGTCGCCGACCGCGGCCGAGGGCTCGGCACCGTCCTTCTGAGAGCCGTCGCCGATCTTGTGCTCGACCATCGCGCCTCGTGTGCACGCGTCATCGCGGAACCCGACCTGCGCAACACCCCCTCCGTCTCTGCCTTTCTGAGCGCCGGTTTCCGCTTTGCCGCCGAGGTGGATCTCCCCGACAAGCGAGCGGCGCTCATGGTCCGTGACCGGGCCCTGCGCGCAGTGCTCTGACCCGCTCACTCTTAGTACACCGCCCGACCTGATCCGGTTCCCTCCTCGAGGAGGCCCCGTGCCGAATCCGTCCTTCCCCCCGACGTCCCTACCTCCGACGACCGCCCCTCCGCCGTCCATCACCCCGACGTCCCGCGAGCCGTCCGCCCTCTACGACCCGCCCGAACTCACCCAGGACAGGTGGGTGTGGGGCGGCCGCCGCCTGCTCGCCAAAATGATCGGCGAGTTCGCCTATGAGGAGATCATCGAGCCTGTCCCCGTCGGCCCCGGCGACGCGGACAGATACAGCCTCCGCCTGGACGGACCAGCCGCCGAGAGAGAGGGAGAGGAAAGTGGCGAGGCGGGGACCGAGGGCGAGCGCGGGGCCGCGGCCGAGGGCCACGGCCGCCCACCGGCCGCCCACCTCACCTTCCGTGCCCGCCGCGGCTCGTACGGCAGTTGGCACGTCGATCCGGCCAGCCTGACCCTGGCCGAGGGCGACGGACCGCCACGTCCCTTCGGCGACCCCCTCCGCTTCCTCGTCGAGTCCCGCCGGACCCTCGGGATCGACGGCGCGACCCTCGGCCACCTCATCCGCGAGCTGACGGTCACGCTCGCCGCCGACGCCCGGCTCGACCGGACGGCGTTCACCGCGGCCCAGCTCGCCGAACTCGGCTACGCGGAACTCGAAGGGCACCAGACCGGCCACCCCTGGCTCGTCCTCAACAAGGGCCGCATCGGCTTCTCCGCGAGCGACACCGCCCGCTGGGCGCCCGAGGCCCGCCACGCCGGGCCGCTTCCCTGGATCGCGGTCCACACCGATCTCGCCGCGTACCGGGGCGTCGCCGGCCTGGACACAGCTGAGCGCCTCTACGACCGTGAACTCGCTCCGGCCACAAGGGAGTCCTTCGCGAACATACTCAGGGCGCGAGGCCTCAACCCGCAGACGTACCTCTACCTGCCGGTGCATCCGTGGCAGTGGGACGACGTCGTGCTACCGCTCTTCGCCCCTTCGGTCGCCGCGGGCGCGATCGTCCCCCTCCCCACCGACGGCGACGTACGACTGCCCCAGCAGTCCATTCGTACGTTCCTGAACACGTCCCGCCCCGACCGCCACACCGTCAAGCTCCCGCTGTCGGTGCTCAACACCCTGGTGTGGCGGGGCCTGCCCACCGGGCGCACCCTCGCCGCCCCCGCGGTCACCGCGTGGATGCAGGCCTTGCGTGACGCCGACCCCTTCCTGCGGGACGAATGCCGGGTGATCCTGCTCGGTGAGGTCGCGTCCGTGACGGTGGAACACCCTCTGTACGACGGTCTTCCCGAAGTCCCGTACCAGTACAAGGAACTCCTGGGCGTCATCTGGCGCGAACCGATCACCCGGCATCTCGCCCCCGGTGAGCGCGCCCGAACGCTCGCTTCGCTGCTGCACACCGACCCGAACGGCAGAGCCTTCGTCGCGGAGCTGGTCGCCCGCTCGGGGCTGCCCCCCGATGTCTGGCTCCGCCATCTCTTCTCTGCCCTGCTGCCGTCACTCCTGCATTTCCTCTACCGGTACGGCACCGTGTTCTCCCCTCACGGGGAGAACGCCATCGTCGTCTTCGACGACAAGGACGTACCGGTCCGGCTCGCGGTGAAGGACTTCGTCGACGACGTCAACGTCAGCGCCAGGCCCCTGCCGGAGCATGCGTCGATGCCGGACGACGTCCGCGAGGTCCTGCTCACCGAGCCCCCTGGGTTCCTCACCCAGTTCATCCACTCCGGCCTCTTCGTGGGCGTCTTCCGCTACCTCGCCCCGCTGTGCCAGGAACAGCTGGGGATCTCGGAGGCCGCCTTCTGGTCCGCGGTCCGGGCGGAGATCCTGCGCCACCAGGCACGTGCTCCGGAGCTCAAGGAGCGGTACGAGATGTTCGACCTGCTCACCCCACGAATCGAGCGGCTGTGTCTCAACCGGAACCGGCTCCACCTCGACGGGTACCGGGACCGCCCGCAGCGCCCGCACGCCGCCGTGCACGGCACCGTGCCCAACCCTCTGCGCCAGCCGTGATCGTGGTGTTGTCAGTGGGGCCCCGTAGGCTGGACGCGCTATGACGAAGCCCTCCCTCCCCGAGCTCCTGCACGCCGCCGTCACCGCTGTCGGCGGCACGGAGCGGCCTGGCCAGGTCACCATGGCCGAGACCGTCGCCGAGGCGATCGACGACGGTTCCCACCTGCTGGTCCAGGCCGGCACCGGCACGGGCAAGTCCCTCGGCTATCTGGTGCCCGCGCTCGCGCACGGGGAGCGGGTGGTGGTCGCGACGGCCACCCTGGCGCTGCAGCGCCAGCTCGTTGAAAGGGATCTGCCGCGGACGGTGGACGCGCTGCATCCCCTGCTGCGCCGTCGGCCCCAGTTCGCGATGCTGAAGGGCCGTTCCAACTATTTGTGCCTGCACCGCCTCCACGAAGGCGTTCCGCAGGAAGAGGAAGACGGTCTCTTCGACCAGTTCGAGGCCGCGGCCCCCACCAGCAAGCTGGGCCAGGACCTGCTGCGGATGCGCGATTGGGCGGACGAGACCGAGACCGGCGACCGGGACGACCTCACTCCCGGTGTCTCCGACCGGGCCTGGTCCCAGGTCTCCGTCTCCTCCAGGGAGTGCCTCGGAGCGTCGAAGTGTGCCTACGGAGCGGAGTGTTTCGCCGAGGCGGCGCGCGAGCGGGCCAAGCTCTCCGAGGTCGTCGTCACCAACCACGCCCTGCTGGCGATCGACGCCATCGAGGGCGCCCCCGTCCTTCCCCAGCACGAAGTGCTGATCGTGGACGAGGCGCATGAACTCGTCTCGCGCGTCACCGGCGTGGCCACCGGTGAGCTCACTCCCGGCCAGGTCAACCGCGCGGTGCGCCGGTCGGCCAAGCTGGTCAACGAGAAGGCCGCCGACCAGCTCCAGACCGCCTCCGAAGGCTTTGAGCGGCTGATGGAGCTGGCCCTGCCCGGTCGCCTCGAGGAGATCCCGGAGGACCTCGGGTACGCACTGATGGCCCTGCGGGACGCCGCCCGCACGGTCATCTCGGCGCTCGGCACCACCCGGGACAAGTCCGTCCAGGACGAGGACGCCGTACGCAAGCAGGCCCTCGCCGCCGTCGAGTCGATCCACGACGTGGCGGAGCGCATCACGAACGGCTCCGAGTACGACGTCGTCTGGTACGAGCGGCATGAGCGCTTCGGGGCCTCGCTCCGGGTGGCGCCGATGTCCGTCTCGGGCCTCCTGAGGGAGAAGCTCTTCAGCGACCGTTCCGTGGTCCTCACCTCCGCCACCCTCAAGCTCGGCGGCGATTTCAACGGAGTGGGAGCGTCGCTGGGCCTGGCCCCAGAAGGCACGCAGTCCGAGGACGCCCCGGCCTGGAAGGGCCTCGACGTCGGCTCCCCCTTCGACTACCGCAAGCAGGGAATCCTGTACGTCGCCCAGCACCTGGCCCGTCCGGGCCGTGAGGGCACGCGCAGCGACATGATCGACGAACTGGCCGAGCTGATCGAGGCGGCGGGCGGTCGCACCCTCGGCCTGTTCTCCTCCATGCGTGCGGCGCAGAACGCGGCCGAGGAGCTGCGAGGCCGGCTCGACATGCCCATCCTGCTGCAGGGCGAGGAGACGCTGGGCGAGCTGATCAAGAACTTCGCGGCGGACACGAAGACCTGCCTCTTCGGCACGCTGTCGCTGTGGCAGGGCGTCGATGTGCCGGGTGCCAGCTGCCAGCTGGTGGTCATGGACAAGATCCCGTTCCCCCGTCCCGACGACCCGCTGATGAGCGCCCGCCAGAAGGCGGTGGACGACGGCGGCGGCAATGGCTTCATGGCGGTCGCCGCGACACACGCGGCACTGCTCATGGCGCAGGGTGCGGGGCGGCTGGTGCGCGCCTCCGGGGACCGCGGCGTGGTCGCCGTCCTGGACCCCCGCCTGGCCACCGCGCGCTACGGCAGCTATCTGCGGGCCTCGCTGCCCGACTTCTGGTACACGACGGACCGTAATCAGGCCCGCCGCTCGCTCGCCGCGATCGACGCGGCGGCCAAGGCGAAGGCTGACGCCCCTGGCGACTCCGACGAGGACGACGAGGCCTAGTTCGAGCACCGCCCGCAGACGCAGCAGGGCCCCGGGACCGGCGCAGTTGGTCCCGGGGCCCGGTCAGGGGCACAGGCTCACACCCGTCGCAGCACCGCCACCACCTTGCCGAGGATCGTGGCCTCGTCACCGGGGATCGGCTGGTACGCGGAGTTGTGAGGCAGCAGCCACACGTGCCCGTCCTCGCGCTTGAACCGCTTGACCGTCGCCTCGCCGTCGAGCATGGCGGCGACGATGTCCCCGTTCTCGGCGACCGGCTGGCGGCGGACCGTGACCCAGTCGCCGTCACAGATCGCGGCCTCGATCATCGAGTCGCCGACGACCTTCAGGACGAAGAGCTCGCCGTCGCCGACGAGCTGCCGGGGGAGCGGGAAGACGTCCTCGACCGACTCTTCGGCGAGGATCGGGCCGCCTGCCGCGATGCGGCCGACGAGCGGGACGTACGAGGCGGCGGGCTTGCCTGCCGTGTCGGTGGGCTGGCTGCTCGGCTGGTCCGAGCCCCGTACCTCGTACGCGCGCGGACGGTGCGGATCGCGGCGCAGGAAGCCCTTGCGCTCCAGAGCCATCAGCTGATGGGCGACCGAGGAGGTGCTCGAGAGGCCGACCGCCTGCCCGATCTCGCGCATCGACGGCGGGTAGCCACGTCGTTGCACGGAGTCCCTGATGACCTCGATGACACGGCGCTGCCGGTCGGTGAGCCCCGAGCTGTCGGCGCGGATTCCTGGAGGTCGGCCCGGCAGGGAGCGTGTGGGCTTGGGGCCCTCCTGGTTCGTGGCTGCGTCATTCATGGCATGCACCGGCTCGAGTCGGCTCTGTGAGCGGTCCTGGGCAGTGATGGTGGCACTGTCTGCGGTGGTGGTCACGTCGGTCGGCCCCTCTCGAGATGTTCTCCCTAGTTAGCCAACGGTAGTTGCTTTCGAAAGGTTGCGCCAAACACACGTTCGAGTGAAAAATCGCAGATTACCTGCCGCGATCATGTGTCTGGGTGTATGGCTAACGTTCGGGCCGAATGGCATTTCGGTTCATTACGGTACGCTTCACCGCCGGGGTCGTGACTCCCTCAGCGGGGTTCCCATACTGCCACTCGGTGCTCCGTCAATCCGGCACCGGCCCCCTCTTCGTGCGGCGTGTACCGCGCGCCCGACTGCCTGTGAGCGGTCGTGCCTGCGCGACACGCGATGGTGCCGAATTTACGGCCAAACCCCAGATCTAGTGGTTGGATTGCCACCGCAGCCCAGAAGTTGTGGTCCCTGGTCCTTCAGGAGCTCGGGCATCGCCTATGCTTGGGGCTGCTTCGAGGGCCTCATGGGCCCGTTGAGGCCTATAAGTCGTGCCGTGAAGGAGGGTTGGGAGTTCCATGCACTGCCCCTTCTGCAGGCACCCCGACAGCCGCGTAGTCGACAGTCGCACCACGGATGACGGCACGTCGATCCGCAGGCGCCGTCAGTGTCCCGATTGCTCCCGTCGTTTCACGACCGTGGAGACGTGTTCGCTGATGGTGGTCAAGCGCAGCGGCGTGACCGAGCCCTTCAGTCGTACGAAGGTCATCAACGGCGTACGCAAGGCGTGCCAGGGGCGGCCGGTGACCGAGGACGCCCTCGCGCAGCTCGGCCAGCGGGTCGAAGAGGCGGTGCGCGCCACCGGTAGCGCCGAACTGACCACCCATGACGTGGGTCTGGCCATACTGGGTCCGCTGCAGGAGCTGGACCTCGTGGCCTACCTGCGCTTCGCGTCCGTGTACCGGGCGTTCGATTCACTCGAGGACTTCGAGGCTGCCATCGGGGAGCTGAGGGACCAGCGGCTCGACGTTGAGTCGCAGGATGCCGGCGGCGAGCGAGGCGTGAACTGCGGGCCCGGAGGGACTGTCGAAGTCCCCGTGCCCGCCACCGCCGCGGACTGACCGGCCCGCCGGCCGACGCCGGCGAACCAGACCTGTTGCGGGTGACCTTTGCGGAATCCGCAGCACAAGACACGCACCGTGCCACGGGAAGAACGTGGCACTTCAGGGCGTTTTAGCCTGTTACAGGGAGGCGGCATGACCGAGACGACGAGCGGCCCGGCACGAGGTTCCCGAGCCAAGGGATCCAAGGCCAGCAAGGGTCTGCGTATCGAGCGCATCCATACGACGCCCGGCGTGCATCCGTACGACGAGGTGGTCTGGGAGCGCCGAGACGTCGTCATGACCAACTGGCGCGACGGCTCGGTCAACTTCGAGCAGCGTGGCGTCGAGTTCCCCGACTTCTGGTCGGTGAACGCGGTCAACATCGTCACCAGCAAGTACTTCCGCGGGGCCGTTGGCACCCCGCAGCGCGAGACCGGGCTCAAGCAGCTGATCGACCGCATCGTGAAGACGTACCGCAAGGCCGGCGAGGACTACAGCTACTTCGCCTCGCCCGCGGATGCCGAGATCTTCGAGCACGAGCTGGCGTACGCCCTCCTGCACCAGATCTTCAGCTTTAACTCGCCGGTCTGGTTCAACGTCGGTACGCCCCAGCCGCAGCAGGTCTCCGCCTGCTTCATCCTGGCCGTCGACGACTCCATGGAGTCGATTCTCGACTGGTACAAGGAAGAGGGCATGATCTTCAAGGGCGGCTCCGGCGCCGGCCTGAACCTCTCCCGCATCCGTTCCTCCAAGGAACTCCTGTCCTCGGGCGGCAACGCCTCGGGTCCGGTCTCCTTCATGCGCGGTGCCGACGCCTCCGCAGGAACGATCAAGTCGGGCGGCGCCACGCGTCGCGCGGCCAAGATGGTCATCCTCGACGTCGACCACCCCGACATCGAGGGCTTCATCGAGACCAAGGTGAAGGAAGAGGAGAAGATCCGCGCGCTGCGTGACGCGGGCTTCGACATGGACCTGGGCGGCGACGACATCACGTCCGTCCAGTACCAGAACGCCAACAACTCGGTCCGTGTGAACGACACGTTCATGAAGGCGGTCGAGGAGGGCGGCAAGTTCGGCCTGACGTCCCGCATGACGGGCGACGTCATCGAGGAGGTCGACGCCAAGTCGCTCTTCCGCAAGATGGCCGAGGCCGCCTGGGCCTGTGCCGACCCCGGCATCCAGTACGACGACACCATCAACGCCTGGCACACCTGCCCGGAGTCCGGCCGGATCAACGGCTCGAACCCGTGCAGCGAGTACATGCACCTGGACAACACGTCCTGCAACCTCGCCTCGCTGAACCTGATGAAGTTCCTGAAGGACGACGGCAAGGGCACGCAGTCCTTCGACGCCGAGCGCTTCGCCAAGGTCGTCGAGCTGGTCATCACCGCGATGGACATCTCGATCTGCTTCGCGGACTTCCCGACGCAGAAGATCGGCGAGAACACCCGAGCCTTCCGCCAGCTGGGCATCGGCTACGCCAACCTCGGCGCCCTGCTGATGGCCACCGGTCACGCGTACGACTCCGACGGCGGCCGCGCCCTCGCCGGTGCCATCACGTCGCTGATGACGGGTCGGTCGTACAAGCGCTCCGCCGAGCTCGCCGCGGTCGTCGGCCCCTACGACGGCTACGCCAAGAACGCCACGCCGCACAAGCGCGTCATGAAGCAGCATGCCGACGCCAACGCCGTGGCCGTCCGCATGGACGACCTGGACACCCCGATCTGGGCCGCCGCCACGGAGGCCTGGCAGGACGTCGTCCGCCTCGGTGAGAAGAACGGTTTCCGTAACTCCCAGGCCTCGGTCATCGCCCCGACCGGCACCATCGGTCTCGCGATGTCCTGCGACACCACCGGCCTTGAGCCCGACCTCGCCCTGGTCAAGTTCAAGAAGCTCGTCGGCGGCGGCTCGATGCAGATCGTCAACGGCACCGTGCCGCAGGCCCTGCGTCGCCTGGGCTACCAGGAGGAGCAGATCGAGGCGATCGTCGCCCACATCGCCGACCACGGCAATGTGATCGACGCCCCCGGTCTGAAGACCGAGCACTACGAGGTCTTCGACTGCGCGATGGGCGAGCGTTCCATCTCCGCGATGGGTCACGTCCGCATGATGGCGGCCATCCAGCCGTGGATCTCCGGCGCGCTCTCCAAGACGGTCAACCTGCCCGAGACCGCCACGGTCGAGGACGTCGAAGAGGTCTACTTCGAGGCCTGGAAGCTGGGCGTCAAGGCGCTCGCGATCTACCGCGACAACTGCAAGGTCGGCCAGCCGCTCTCCGCCAAGAAGAAGGACGACGAGAAGGCGGAGATCACCGAGAAGACCGAGGACACGATCCGTGCCGCGGTCGAGAAGGTGGTCGAGTACCGCCCCGTCCGCAAGCGCCTTCCCAAGGGCCGTCCGGGGATCACCACCTCCTTCACCGTGGGTGGCGCCGAGGGCTACATGACCGCCAACTCCTACCCGGACGACGGTCTCGGCGAGGTCTTCCTGAAGATGTCCAAGCAGGGCTCGACCCTCGCGGGCATGATGGACGCCTTCTCGATCGCCGTCTCCGTGGGTCTGCAGTACGGCGTTCCGCTGGAGACGTACGTCTCGAAGTTCACGAACATGCGCTTCGAGCCGGCCGGCATGACGGACGACCCGGACGTGCGGATGGCGCAGTCGATCGTCGACTACATCTTCCGCCGCCTGGCGCTCGACTTCCTGCCCTTCGAGACCCGGTCCGCGCTCGGCATCCACTCGGCCGAGGAGCGTCAGCGTCACCTGGAGACCGGTTCGTACGAGCCGTCTCTCGACGAGTCCGAGCTCGACGTCGAGGGCCTGGCCCAGTCCGCGCCGCGGCAGACCGAGTCCCTGAAGGCGGTCGCCACGCCGAAGGCCGAGGCCGAGAAGCCCGCTCCGCAGCAGGCGCACACCAGCGCCGAGCTCGTGGAGATGCAGCTGGGCATCCAGGCGGACGCACCGCTGTGCTTCTCCTGCGGGACGAAGATGCAGCGCGCCGGCTCCTGCTACATCTGCGAGGGCTGCGGCTCGACCAGCGGCTGCAGCTGAAACTGGGCGGAATTGCATCGAGTACAACACTCGGCAAGCTTCACCCTGACAAGTAATCCCTGCTGAGAGGGGCGTCAGCCTCGTGCTGACGCCCCTCTCGCGTAGCGGCTGGTCTGGGGATACACCCGCCGCTCTAGCGCCCGCAACAATGTTGCATCCAGCGCAACCGCCTATAGGTCCCCCGTGAAGGTGATACAGAGGAAAAGTCATGGACTATGTAGTCCACGATCTCGGTCGGCAGTCCAAGGGCGCGACCGCGGTCATCAACCTGTCCGGAAGTGCAGCCAATGTGCGTCTGATGGACTCCAGCAACTATCAGAAGTACAAGGGCGGGCGAAACCACCGGTATGTAGGTGGGCTGGCAAGACGCTCTCCAGTACGTCTTGCGATTCCGAGCAGCGGCCACTGGTACGTGACCGTTGATCTGATGGGCCTCAAGGGCAAGGTGAGGTCCTCGGCCTCCGTCGAACCGCCCCCGCTGCCCGTGCTCCGCCCGACCAACGCTGGTTCCCTGGCGGATATTAGGCATGAGCCGCCGCCTTACTCCGCAGGCCGAGGCGAGCCCGTACGAGATGTCTTCATCTCACATGCCAGTGAAGACAAAGAGGCCGTGGCCCGACCGCTCGCGCGGTATTTGCAAGAAGCCGGCATCTCTGTGTGGCTCGACGTTCTCGAACTGAGGATCGGCGACAGCCTCCGCCGCAAGATCGACCACGGGTTGGCTAACAGTCAGTTCGGCATCGTAATTCTCTCGCGCCCCTTCTTCGAGAAGGGGTGGCCCCAGTACGAACTTGACGGCTTGGTGACGAGGTACGTGACGGGGCAACAGAACCTGCTGCCCATCTGGCACAACATCACCAAAGACGAGGTCATGGCGCAAAGCCCGTCCTTGGCCGACAAGTTGGCGAGAAGCACCGCTCAGTACACCGTCGAGGAGATCGCCAGCGAAATCGCAGGCGTGATTCGAGAGAGTGATGGCCAACGTGATGCTGGGTGACTCGAACCTTTGAGACTTCCGGCGGAAAAGCCGCCGGATTGGTGATCGTCTGACCCTTCAGACGGGTCAGACGATCACCGCAGCCAGAACGAGACGTCCTGTACCGCATCCAGGCATGCATGACATCACGTTCTGAGCTGCAACGCAAAGTGGTACGAAAGGAAACGTGATCATGCCCAAGAATCCGCGACAGACAGGTAAGAAGGCGGCTTCGGCCGCAGCTAAGGTCCTGGCCAACCCGAAGTCGACCAAGGCGGAGAAGTCTGCGGCGGCAAGCGCGCTGTCGCAGACCCCGTCGAGCAAGAGCAAGAAGAAGTAACCCCGACCGCCCCAGGCCAGGCGCCTCGCCTGGGGCGGTCGCCTCATGACTGCTGGTCAGGCACTCGAGAGTAACCAATTCAACGATGTTGCGTTGAATGCAACGTGAGTCGAGCGGTGGATCTGCCTGGTGCTGCGCACCTAGTTCTCGCTGACGGGGTCGTTCATCTCGACCCCGAACCGGCCGTCTTTGAGGCCATGTTGGAGGGGTGGGCTCGCCAGCAGCGCACTCGCTTCCTGAATGAGGAGGCGACGATCAAACCGCGGGTGTCGCTAGTCCGGCGCTTCGCGGAGTTCTCCAACCAGTACCCGTGGCAGTGGGCGCCAGCGGAGGTGGAGGCATTCTTCGATCACCTCAGGACACGGAACCCGCAGCTCGCTGTGTCGACGGCACGGAACTATCAGAATGCCCTGCGGCTCTTCTGCGAGTACGCCACTGACGCGCGCTATGGCTGGCCGCGCACCTGCGCAGACCGCTTCGGGCAGGTGCCCGTACAAATCTTGCACGAGTGGAACACCATCGTGCACACCAGCGAGTACGAGGGCCGATCTGGTCGTCGACCGCTGACATACGACGAGGTGCAGGCACTGTTCGACGCAGCGGATGCCCGGGTGGAGGAGATCCGCCGCCGGGGACGCAAGGGTGCGCTGGCCGCGCTGCGCGACGCCATGCTCCTCAAGACCGTCTACGCCTATGGGCTGCGTCGTCGGGAGGCGTGTGGCCTGGATCTTGCTGATCTACGCAGAAATCCGAAGGCACCGGACTACGGGCGCTTTGGCGCACTATTCGTTCGGCATGGCAAGGCTTCCAAGGGAGGGCCGCCCAAGCGTCGCACGGTGCTCACCGTCCCGGAGATGGACTGGGTCGTGGACGTGCTGAACCAGTACATCGACGAAGTCCGTCCGGCTTTCGAGCCCGCCAAGCACCCCGCGCTCTGGGTCACCGAGCGGCGGGGGCGGATATCTCCCCGCCGCCTTGACGAGGCCTTCGACACCGCTCGACGATCAGCGGGTTTGCCCGACGAACTCGACTTGCACTCCTTGCGGCACAGCTATGTGACGCACTTGATCGAGTTTGACTACCCCGAACGCTTCGTCCAGGACCAGGTCGGTCACGCCTACGCAAGCACCACGGCGATCTACACCGGTGTCTCCGACGACTACCGCAACCGGCTCCTGCAACGCGTACTGAAGGAGCGTCATGCCGACCTATGGGAGGGCTCACCGTGATCCGGAAGATGGGGATCACCTGGCAGCTGCGGCTGCGAATGGCAGAGAAGAGCATGTTCCAGACCTCGGACCTGGTGCCCTTGCTGGCTGAACGCGGCGTCCACCTGTCGCGCGAGCAGGTCTTCCGTCTGGTGACTCAGCCGCCACAAAGGTTGTCGATGGACACCCTCGCAGCACTCTGCGACATTCTCGACTGCAGCCCTAACGACTTGATCGACATCAAAGTCGTGAACGCCGAGGTCCGCAAAACGGGTGGGGGCGACACCGCTGCCGTCCCGCATGTCCGACGCAGTACCATCCGCCGACCCGACCTGACATGAAAGAGACGAAGGCGGAGGCGGCACGCGCCATCGTGCTCGCACTCCTGGCAGAGGTGGTCGGCGAGCTGACGCCAGAGGAGGCGATCCAGGCCACCGATGCGGCACGGATTCGAGGCCGCTCCTGGAACCTGCTTGAAGAGCACTTCCGACAGCACCCCGACGCCCTGCAGCAGCCGGGAGCCGAGTTCCCCATTGCCTTGGTGCGGCTTGCTCACACACTGATCGACAAGGGGCACGCTGACATCGTGCCGCCGGCCTGCTCCGACTGCGGCAAAGTCACAGTCCACCTGGATCACCGGATGGCGGCGGGCCGCGTTTGCTCCAGCTGCTCGGGAAAACAGCGACGGGAGGCCTGTGGCCGTTGTCGGCGGGTGGCTCGAATCTACGCCCGCCGACCGGAGGGCGCGCTCTGCGGCTCCTGTTACGGCAAGGACGTAGCTGAGGAATGCGGCGGGTGTGGTCGAGTACGGCGCCCCGCAGCCCGTCTGGCAGATGGCACCGCGCGCTGCCAGAGCTGCACCACTCGGCCGGACCGGCTCTGCAGCAGTTGTGGAAAGCAGGCCCCTGCCCAGGCGTTCACTGACGCGGGACCGGTCTGTCGCCGGTGCTACCTACAGTCTGAGAGAGCCTGCGGACAATGCGGCCGTATCAGCCGCATCCTTCAGCGGGCCAGGGGCGAGCAACCCGATCTATGTGCGCATTGCTACCGGCCGCAGGCAGCAGTCTGCGCGACCTGCGGTCGCCTCCGCCCGTGCGATCGGATTGCATCTGGAATGCCAATCTGCCACGGATGCCGACCTCGGCTCAGCCGACCGTGCTCTCGCTGTTCGAGGTCACGGCCGATCCACGCGGAATGGCCAATGGGACCGGTCTGCCGGACATGCTACGAATACGTTCGCTGCCACCCGGCCTCCTGCTCTGCTTGCGGTAAACGGCGTCCGCTTGTCGGGTTCAACCTTGCGGGCGAGGCGCTTTGCGGTCCCTGCGTGGGAGTCGATCTGACCTACACGTGCCGGAAGTGCGGCCGGAGTGGAGACCTTTACCAGGCAGGATGCTGTTCTCGTTGTGTTTTGACCGAGCGACTCACCGCTCTCCTCAGCGCCGACGACGGCACTATTCATCCCGATCTTGAGCTGGTGAGGCAGGCGCTCTGCGCGGCCGAACGACCGCGCAGTCTATTCAGTTGGCTCGACCGCAGCAAAGCCCCTCGCTTGCTCGTGGAGTTGGCCGCAACCGGCGAGCCCATCACCCATGAGCGCCTGGACGCATTCCCGATCACGCATGCGACGCACTATGTCCGCGAACTCCTGGTCACCGCCGGCGTCCTGCCTCTCCGTGACGAGTACCTCGAGCGGCAGCCAGTCTGGGTCGAACAACTGCTGGCTACCGCCCCTGAGCACCACCGGAAGATCGCGGCCCCGTTTGCTCATTGGTTCCTCTTACGTCGCCTCAGACAAGCTCATCATCGGCGCGGAGGGAAACGGGTCCAGGGCGGCACGGAGAGTATCCTCCGCTCGCGCCTTCGACGCGCGCTGGAACTGCTCGCCTGGCTCGACCAACAAGGCATAGCCCTGACCGAGTTCAGGCAGCCTGACCTCGATCGATGGCTGGACGAGGGAACTAGCACCCGGAAGAACGTCCGGGCCTTCATCGTCTGGGCCCGTAAGCACGACCTCATTGGTGACCTCAGGGTCCCGCTGCCCGCCAGAGCCCATCCCGTCACCTTCATCGAAGACGTCGAGCGGGTGGGTCAGTTGCGCCGATGCATCGATGATGAACAACTCCCTCTCTGGGTGCGGGTCGCTGGCGCACTCATGCTGCTGTTCGGACTCCAGGGCTCAAGGGTTCTGCAGCTCACCAAGGACGACATCATCGACGACGAGGTGTCGCTTCAGATTGATCTCAGCGGCCGGCGACTACACCTGCCGCCAAGACTTGCGCACCTCGTTCGGTGCCTGCGAGATCAGTCCGCAACTCGCTGGCGGTTGAACCAGCTTGCTGACACACGGCCCTGGCTCATGCCCGGGCAAAGCCCAGCGCGCCCCTTGCGCGCGGAATACCTCAGCCTGAAGTTCCGGGAGTACGGCCTCAGCGGGCTTGCCGGTCGCAACACCGCACGTCTGGCTCTCGCTGCGAACTTGCCGGCATCCGTCCTCGCAGATCTCACTGGCACCAGCATCGACAACGCAGTCCGGTGGACAAATTTCGCCAAGCGCGACTGGACCGACTTCGTTGCTGCCCGCAAGCGGGATGCGGAGAGTTGATCAACGAGGACCCCGAATACCGCACGTCCAGAACAAGTGGTCTGCGCCAGTATCCGCTGAGCTAGCCCGGTGAGGGGGCAGGCGGGGCCTACGGGCTCCGCCTGCCCCCTCACCGCGTTCTCAGGACTCGCCGCCCATCAGCGTGGCGAACGACGTCGGGTCGGCGTCGTACCCCCGGATGATCTCGCGGAACGACCAGGCGCCCGACTCGTCCCTGGTGAACTCGGCGATCGTCGAAGCCGTGCACCCGGAGACGCTGGTGAGGTCGCTCTGCGCGAGGTCCGTGTACCCCTCGCGGATGCGCACCGCGGTGTTCGTGATGTCGCCGAACACCTTCTGGTCCTCGTCCTGCTGTATGGCCACGCCCACCACCACGCGCGCGTACGTGGGAGCCAGCCGGTCGAGCTCCAGGGTCATCACCTCGTCGAAACCGAAGCCCTGGCCCGTCCTGCTGTCCCTGTTGAGCGTGATCGTCCCGTCGGGGGAGCGGCTGTCGAAGTGCACCAGGTACACGGGACGGCCGTACGGGGCGTCCGCGGAGTAGGTCGCGGCGATGATGTCCAGATCGTGCGGTGGCGCGCCGATGGGGCTCGGATCCCACTTGAGCCCTACCTCGACCTTCTGGATCCCCTTGCTGACACTGCTCACCAGACTTCCCCCTCCTCGTAGTCCTGGCTGATGCTGATGCACGAGGCATGTCCAACAGACACGCTACGACCTAACACTGACATCGCCGAAGTTCCCTGGTCGCCGCGGTGGTTGGCCGTTCGATCGCGGCACGTCCGACGTACTGCGCCGGCAATCCGGTTGGTGTGCGCGCCGGTCGCGTAGATCATTGCCTCTATGACATGGAACGGGGAAGAACTCGATATCGAGGCCTACCTGACCAGAATCGGCCACGAAGGCGAGGTGAAGCCCGACCTCGAAACACTGCGTGCGCTTCATCGGGCGCATGTGGCGGCGATTCCCTTCGAGAACCTGGAGATGATGCTCGGCCGGCCCGTCCCGCTGGACCTCGCGGCGCTGCAGGACAAGCTGGTGCGGCAGCGCAGGGGCGGCTACTGCTACGAGCAGAACCTGCTGTTCGCGGCGGCTCTGGAGCGGATCGGCTTCGCGGTCGGCGGACTCGGCGCCCGGGTCCGGGCGGGCGCCTCCTCCCGGCGCGCCGTCACGCACATGCTCCTGAAGGTCGAGGCGGATGGTCAGGACTGGCACTGTGACGTCGGGTTCGGTGCCGAAGGACTCCTGGAACCCATCCCCATGACGGTCGGCGTGGAAGTGTGCCAAGGGGAGTGGCGGTACGGGATCGCCCAAGAGGCGGGCGGGGCGCGGGTGTTGCGGACCGGGCACGCGGACGGCTGGTTCGACCTCTACGAATACACGCTGGAAGAGCGCATTCTCGCCGACTACGTAGTGATGAACCACTACACGTCGACCCACTCCAGGTCGTCGTTCATCCGGCGCCCGGTGCTCCAGAAGGCCGCTCCGGACGTGCGTCGCACGCTGGTGGGCGATCGCCTCACCGTGACGCGACCCGGCGGCAGGCCGGACGAACGGGACGTGTCCGTCGACGAGTTGAGCGACGTACTCGTTCGCGAGTTCGGGATTGAACTGTCCGACGACGATTCCGCCGAGCTGATCCGGGTGCACTACGCCGGAGCGTGACCCGGGCCATCCTCCGCGCCGTACGATGGCGCGGTGCTGGTCAAGTGGATTCGCTGCACCGTGGTGGACCGACGGGGGTTCGAGCGGGGACAGCGAAAGTGGGCGGGGCTTCTGGG
>NZ_SRIC01000162.1 GCF_004684775.1 Streptomyces sp. MZ04 | reverse complement strand
CCGCCACGGCTGTCATCACGACGGAAACCACCACGGTCACCCCCGCGATCGCCGCCGCGATCGTCACGCCTGTCATCGCGACGGTCATCCCGACGGAACCCACCACGGTCGCCACCGCGGCTGTCACCACGGCGGCCGCCGCCACAGCCGCCGCGAGCCCCATCACCGAGCGTCGAGTCAAAGTCGAGGAGTGTTGAGCCGAGGAGTGTCGAGTTGAAGCCGAGTCCGCGCCAGTCGCCGAAAAGTTCATGACTCCATGCTGATCTCGGCCCGCGCCCCTGACCATGTGGGAAATCCCGAGACTTCGCCGTGGGGGATTACCCCCACGGCCGCCCCCAGCCGACCCCCGTTCCCGGGCCGCCACCAGTCAGAAGGGCTACTCCCCCCGCCGCCGAATCTTGCTCCCCAGCCACACCAGCGGATCGTACTTCCGGTCAACCGCCCGTTCCTTCAAGGGAATCAGCGCATTGTCCGTGATCTTGATGCCCTCGGGGCAGACCTCCGTACAGCACTTGGTGATGTTGCAGTAGCCGAGCCCGTGTTCGTCCTGGGCGGTGCGCTTGCGGTCGAGGCCGGTCTCCGCCGCCGCGTCCAGCGGGTGCATGTCCAGCTCGGCGACCCGCATCAGGAAGCGCGGTCCAGCGAACGCCGTTTTGTTCTCCTCGTGGTCGCGCACGACATGGCAGGTGTCCTGGCACAGGAAGCACTCGATGCACTTGCGGAACTCCTGGGAGCGGTCCACGTCCTCCTGCATCATGCGGTACTCACCGGGACCGAGATCGGCGGGCGGCACGAAGGCCGGGATCTCGCGTGCCTTCGTGTAGTTGAAGCCGACGTCCGTCACCAGGTCCCGCACCACGGGGAAGGCCCGCAGCGGGGTCACCGTGATGACGTCGTCGCGCTCGAACACCGACATCCGCGTCATGCACATCAGCCGCGGCCGCCCGTTGATCTCCGCCGAGCACGAACCGCACTTGCCCGCCTTGCAGTTCCAGCGCACCGCCAGGTCGGGTGCCTGGGTGGCCTGGAGACGGTGGATGATGTCGAGGACGACCTCGCCGTCGTTGACCTCGACCTTGAAGTCCTCCAGGCCGCCGCCGCCGAGATCGCCGCGCCAGACCTTGAATTGCGCGTCGTACGAACTCACTCGTAGAGCTCCTCTTCAGCCAGGTACTTGACCAGCTCCTCCTTCTCGAAGAGAGCGAGCAAGTCGGGACGGATGGGCTCGGTCGTGACCCGCACCAGGTCGATCTGGCCGCGCACGGGATCCGTCGCCGCCAACCCACCTGTCGGATCGGCCAGTTGGCAGAGCAGATTCGCGCGGCGCCACTCGCGGTTCATCGCCGGATGGTCCTCGCGGGTGTGCCCGCCCCGGCTCTCCGTGCGCTCCAGGGCGGCACGCGCCACGCACTCGCTGACCAGGAGCATGTTGCGCAGATCGAGCGCGAGGTGCCAGCCGGGGTTGAACTGGCGGTGGCCCTCGACGCCCGCCCGGCGCGCCCGCACCCGCAGTTCGGCGAGCTTCTCCAGGGCCTGCTCCATCTCGGCCTCCCGGCGGATGATGCCGACCAGGTCGTTCATCGTCTGCTGGAGCTCCTGGTGGAGGGTGTACGGATTCTCCGGCGTCGCCCCGTCCTCGGGGCCCTCGGCGCTGAACGGCCGCAGCGCCTCGGCCGCCGCCGCGTCCACCTGCGCCTCGTCCACCTGGGGCCTGGCCCCGGAGAGTTCGGACGCGTGCCGCGCCGCGTGCAGCCCCGCGCGCCGCCCGAAGACCAGCAGGTCGGAGAGGGAGTTGCCGCCGAGCCGGTTGGAGCCGTGCATGCCGCCCGCCACCTCGCCGGCCGCGTACAGACCCGGCACGCGCTGTGCCGATGCCGTGTCCGATTCGACCGCGATGCCGCCCATCACGTAGTGACAGGTCGGCCCGACCTCCATCGCCTCGGCCGTGATGTCGACGTCCGCGAGCTCCTTGAACTGGTGGTACATGGACGGGAGCCGGCGCCGGATGACGTCGGCGGGCATCCGCGTCGACACGTCGAGGAAGACCCCGCCGTGCGGTGAGCCGCGGCCCGCCTTCACCTCGGAGTTGATGGCGCGCGCCACTTCGTCGCGCGGCAGCAGCTCAGGGGGGCGGCGGTTGTTGTCCGGATCCTCGTACCAGCGGTCGCCCTCCTCCTCCGACTGCGCGTACTTCTCCTTGAAGACGTCGGGTACGTAGTCGAACATGAACCGCTTGCCTTCGGAGTTGCGCAGTACGCCGCCGTCGCCCCGCACCGACTCGGTGACGAGGATGCCCTTCACCGACGGCGGCCAGACCATCCCCGTGGGGTGGAACTGCACGAACTCCATGTTCAGGAGGGGCGCCCCGGCGAGCAGGGCGAGCGCGTGGCCGTCGCCCGTGTACTCCCACGAGTTCGACGTCACCTTGAAGGACTTGCCGATGCCGCCGGTCGCCAGGACCACGCTCGGCGCCTCGAGCACGAAGAAGCGGCCGGACTCGCGGTCGTAGCAGAAGGTGCCGCTGACCCGGCCGCCCTCTCCGAAGACGCCGCTTTCCTCCTTGAGCACACGGGTGACGGTGCACTCCTGGAAGACCTTCAACCGCGCTTCGTGGTCGCCGAATTCACGCTCGTCCTCCTGCTGGAGGGAGACGATCTTCTGCTGGAGCGTACGGATCAGCTCCAGGCCCGTGCGGTCGCCGACATGCGCGAGGCGCGGATACTCATGGCCGCCGAAGTTGCGCTGGGAGATCCGCCCGTCCGCCGTACGGTCGAACAGGGCGCCCCAGGTCTCCAACTCCCAGACCCGGTCGGGTGCTTCACGCGCGTGCAGCTCGGCCATCCGCCACTGGTTGAGGAACTTTCCGCCGCGCAGGGTGTCGCGGAAGTGGACCTGCCAGTTGTCTCCGGAGTTCACATTGCCCATGGAGGCCGCGATGCCGCCCTCGGCCATCACCGTATGGGCCTTGCCGAACAGGGACTTGCAGATCACCGCGGTGCGGGCGCCCTGCTCACGTGCCTCGATCGCGGCCCGCAGGCCCGCTCCTCCGGCCCCTACGACGACAACGTCCCACTGCTGCCGCTCCACTTGAGACATCAGAAGAACCTCGGATCGTCGAAGGCGCCGGACGCGACCAGGTACACGTAGAAGTCGGCGAGCGCCACGCTCACCAGGGAGGTCCAGGCGAGCAGCATGTGGTGTTCGTTCAGTTTTCCAACCCACTGCCACATGCGGTACCGCACGGGATGCTTGGAGAAGTGTTTGAGCTGGCCGCCGACGATGTGCCGACAGGAGTGGCAGGAGAGGGTGTACGCCCAGATCAGCGCGATGTTGACCAGGAACACGAGTGTGCCGAGGCCCATATGGCCCCACTCGTAGTGCTCATCGCGGAACGCGAGCACGGTGTCGTACGTGAGGATGCCCGCCACCGGAACCGCCGCGTAGAAGAAGTAGCGGTGGATGTTCTGCAGGATCAGCGGGAATCGGGTCTCTCCGGAGTACTTCTTGTGCGGCTCGGCGACCGCGCAGGCGGGCGGTGACGCCCAGAAGCCGCGGTAGTAGGCCTTGCGGTAGTAGTAGCAGGTCATCCGGAAGCCGAGCGGGAAGATCAGGATCAGCAGGGCGGGGGACAGGCCCCACCAGCTGCCGAAGATCTCCCAGTTGGGCCCGCCCCGCATCGGCTCGCAGTTCTCGGCGAGGCACGGTGAGTAGAACGGGGAGACGTAGGGCGCCGCGTAGTAGTCCGCGTTCGCGAAGGCCCGCCAGGTCGCGTAGACGACGAAGGCGGAGAGCACGGCGGCCGTCGCGGCGGGCGCGAGCCACCAGCGGTCGGTCCGCAGATGGGCAGCGCTGATCGCGGCGCGCGTCTTCCCTCGTACGCCGCCGGGCTCCTGTTCGCTTTTCAGGTGGGGTTCTGTGCCAGTGGCCAACGAGGCTCGACTCCTTCGTCCGTCCTCCGGAGGTGGTGGGCAGGGAACTCAGGGGCAGGGAACTCAGGGGGCGTGGCGGTCCTTGGCCCCCAGGCCTTCGTCGTCCGAGTCCGTCCACAGCGAGTTGTCGTAGGGCTTCTCGGGGATGTGGACCAGGTCGGGTCGTTCCTGCGGCTGCCCGGCTGCCGCGCCGGGTGCCGTGGCGCGGAGCAGGGCGAAGCTCTCGCGCAGATGGTCGGTGTCGGTACGGACCCGGCGTACGTCGATGCCCTTCATCTCGGCACCGGAATGCTGCGCCAGCTTGTCGACGGTACGGACCAGCTCGTCGACGCATCGCTGAACGGCCGTCAGGTCATCCTGCAGAGCCATAACTTGCCCTCACTTCGGGTGTGCGGTGGCAACGCTCATGCGCCTGCGAGTGTTGCGCGTCACATCCGGCTTGGGAAGAGATCTGCATCGATTCGCGGCGCATACGCAACGAATGCGCCGGGTCACGCGCTGATGGGGGCCGACGCGCCGGACCCGGCGTCCGGATTGGGCCGCACGAGTGGCGTCCGAGTGCCGCCGCGCCGTGTCGCCGCCACTCGCCGTGCCGTGTCGCCTTGAGTGGAGCGATAGATGTGATCAACTCCATATCCCAACATACAGGAACAAACCCGGCATGGTCCTGGAGTGGGCGGCCGGGCGAGCCTCGGAGGTATCCGTCATGTCCCCAGACAGCGTCAGACTGAGATCTGCCGTGTTCCTCGCCACGGGCGTGCTGGCGCTGCCCGCCCTCGCCGCCTGCAGCTCCCAGGACGAGGCCGGCGCCCCGACCGCGGAGCAGGACGTCGCTCCCGCCGCACGGGATCTCGTCGCCGACGGGGGGACCATGAACTGGGCCGTCGACGCGGTGCCGGAAACCCTCAACTCCTTCCAGTCGGACGCTGATGCGGGCACCACGCGGATCGCCGGCGCGGTCCTGCCGTCGATGTACCGCCTGGACGCGCAGGGCAGGACGCAGCGCAACGAGGACTTCCTGGAGTCCGCGAAGGTCGTCGAGCGCGAGCCGAAGCAGGTCGTGCTCTACAAGCTGAACCAGCAGGCGGTGTGGAGCGACGGCCGGGAGATCGGCGCCGACGACTTCGCCGCGCAGCAGCGGGCGCTCTCCGGCAAGGACAGCGCGTACTGGACGGCACGCAACGCGGGCTACGACCGCATCGAGAAGATCGAGCGGGGCGCGAACAACCTGGAGGTGCGTGTCACCTTCGACAAGCCCTACGCGGACTGGCGTTCGCTCTTCTCGCCGCTGTACCCGAAGGAGGTCATGGGCACCCCTGACACCTTCAACGACGGGGCGCGGCGCAAGCTCAAGGTGACCGCGGGACCCTTCGCCGTCCAGGAGTTCGACCGCAAGGCGGGCGAGGTCACGCTGACCCGCAATCCGCGCTGGTGGGGCAGGCCCGCCAAGCTCTCCAAGGTGGTCCTGCGCGAGGTGCCGCGCGCCGAGCGGGCCGCCGCGCTCGCCGAGGGGAAGGTCGACCTCGCCGAGATCGACGCTCCGGAGGCGGGGCGCATCCTGAACGCCGCCCGCGACAAGGGCGTCCAGGGTCCGCTCGGCCACGGCCCCGAATCACAGCTCACCCCCGGCAAGGCGCTGCGCTCCTGGGCGATCGCCTACGGCTCCGACGAGGAGGCGGCCGACACCGAGCTGCGGGCCCGCGAGAAGACCGGCAAGGCGATCAAGAAGTACGCCGACGAACAGTCGGGCCTGCGCGGATACACCGTCCGCAAGTCCCTCGAACCGGCCTACACGCAGCTCGCCCTCAACGGCACCGAGGGCCCGCTCGCCGACGACCGGGTGCGCCGCGCGGTGGCCCGCGCCCTCGACCGCGATGCGATCGCCAAGGCGGTCCTGAGCCCCCTCGGCCTGCCCGCCGAGCCGGTCGGCAGCCACCTGGCCCTCGCCGGGCAGCAGGCGTACGCCGACAACAGCGGCGCCCTGGGTGACCAGGACACCACCGAGGCGCGGGCGCTGCTCGCGGACGCGGGGTGGGTACCGGGCGGCCCGCTGAAGGAGAAGTACGAGAAGAAGGAGAAGACGGCGGGCGCCGAGAAGGCGAAGTCCGGCTCGGAATCCGGGTCCGCTGACTCGGGCGACTCGGGCGACTCGGGCGACTCGGGCGACTCGGGCGACTCCGGCGACTCCGGCGACTCGGGCGACTCGGGCGACTCGGGCGACTCCAGCGACTCGGGCGACTCGGGCGACTCCAGCGACTCCGGCGACGGTACGTACATCGTCGGCGAGGACGACCAGAAGCCGGGCGACAGCGGCACCTCCGTGCTCGCGCCCGCGCCCGCGGCGGCGTACCAGCGGGCGGCGCTGACCCGTCAGGCGGCGTCCCTTACACCGCACCGCGAGGCGGACAAGGAGAAGAAGAAGGACCCCGGCGAGCACGCCAGGCAGCACAGCGACAAGCAGGCGAAGAAGGGCGGCGCTCCCGGTGCGTACGCCCCCAAGGGCACCGCCGCGCCTGCCGCGCCCGCCGCCCCGCCGGGCGGCCTCATGGCCAAGGACGGCAAGCCGCTCACGCTCCGCTTCGTCCTGCCTTCGGGCGAGGGTTCGGAGTCGCTGCGCACGGTGGCGGATCGTATCTCCAGGATGCTGGAGAAGATCGGCGTCCGTACGGAGACGGCGAAGGTCGCCGACGACAGCTACTTCAAGGACCACATCGCGTCCGGCCAGTACGACCTCGCCCTCTACTCCTGGCCCGCGTCGGCCTTCCCGGCCACGGACGCGCGCCCGATCTTCGCCAAGCCGGTACCGGCCGCGGACGGCTCGCTCAACGTCGAGCAGAACTACACGCGGGTCGGCACGGACCACATCGACCAGCTCTTCGACCAGGCGATGGGTGAGCTGGACGAGGACGAGAGCCGTTCCCTGGTCAGGAAGGCCGACGCCCGCATCTGGGCCGAGGCGGGCTCCATTCCCCTCTATCAGCGCCCCCAGCTGGTGGCGGCCCGCCCGAACCTGGCGAACGCCGGCGCGTTCGGCTTCCAGTCCCCGAACTACGAGGACATCGGCTTCCTGAAGCCGGGCGTGACGCCGGGCGTGAAGCCGGGCGTGAAGCCCTCGGGCAAGCCCGAGGCGAAGTGAGCCTGCCCTAACTACGCTCAGATTCCGCTCAACTCCCTTGCCCGCCGGCACTCCCGGCGGGCAAGGTCGTTTTCATCCACTGACCCGGGACCCCTGCCCCTTCCCCACGATCGGGTGACAACTCGACGACCCATCCCACGGGCGCGCCGCACCCCATAGCGTTGATGCTATGACGTGGGGTACCGTCGAACTCGAGCCGGAAGTCGCTGCGTGGCTGTCCGGGCTCGACGACAAACGCTGGGCGCAAGCCCTCATGCACCTCGACCTGCTCGAACAGCGCGGAGTCCTCCTCGACGAGCCGTACACGCGCCAGCTCGACGGCAAGCTCAGAGAGCTGCGCTTCTACTGCGGAGGTGAGCGGATCCGTGTCACCTACTGGATCGCCCCGGGCCGCCGCATGATCATGCTCACGGTGTTCCCCAAGACACGCGTGCGTGAGTTCGCCGAGGTCGAGCGGGCGCGTCAGGCGATGAAGCGCTGTCAGGAAGAAGGGCACACCGTGGACGAGGAGGAGTCGTGACTCAGACCAGGCGCACCAGCCTCGCCGGCGCGCGTGCGGCGCGGGCCCTCACGCCCGAGATCGAGGAGGAGTACGCCGCCGCGCGACTCCGCTTCGTGCTCGCGGAGGCCGTCCGCAAGCAGCGGCAGGACCTGGGGCTCTCGCAGAGCGAGCTCGGGCGCAGAGCCGGGATGACGCAGTCGGCAGTCGCACGCTTCGAGGGCGGCGGCACCGTGCCGACGATTCCGGTGCTCGACCGGCTGGCCCGCGCGCTCGACCTTGAGCTGCGCGTGGAGCTGGCGCCGCACGCCGAGAGCGCCTAGTACGGCGGTAAAACCCCTGGTCAAGCCCACTGCAAGGGTCCCGAGCAGGCCATCCCCGCGTGGGCCACGTAGACTGGGGTGAGGCCGTGGCGTGTTCTGCCCGGCAGGGCACGCGTACCGGACCGTACGCGCCGCCGTCCACTCTTCCCGGGAGAAGCGCAGCTCGTATGCCCACGCGCCATGACATTCGTAACGTCGCCATCGTCGCCCACGTCGACCACGGCAAGACGACCATTGTCGATGCCATGCTCAAGCAGGCCGGTGCCTTCGCCGCGCACGCCGCTGAGTCGCTCGACGACCGCATGATGGACTCGAACGACCTGGAGCGTGAGAAGGGCATCACGATCCTGGCCAAGAACACGGCCGTGAAGTACCACCCCAAGGATGGCGGCGACGTCATCACCATCAACATCATCGACACCCCCGGCCACGCCGACTTCGGTGGTGAGGTCGAGCGCGGCCTGTCGATGGTGGACGCGGTCGTCCTCCTCGTGGACGCCTCCGAGGGTCCGCTGCCGCAGACCCGCTTCGTGCTCCGCAAGGCCCTCCAGGCCCGGATGCCGGTCATCCTCTGCATCAACAAGACCGACCGCCCGGACTCCCGGATCGACGAGGTCGTCAACGAGACGTACGACCTCTTCCTCGACCTGGACGCCGACGAGGACCAGATCGAGTTCCCGATCGTCTACGCCTGTGGTCGTGACGGCATCGCCTCGCTGACCAAGCCGGAGGACGGCACCGTCCCGGCGGACAGCGACAGCCTGGAGCCGTTCTTCTCCACGATCCTGGAGCACGTCCCCGCTCCGGAGTACGACGAGGAGGCGCCGCTCCAGGCCCACGTCACCAACCTGGACGCGGACAACTTCCTCGGCCGTATCGCGCTCTGCCGCGTCGAGCAGGGCGAGCTGCGCAAGGGCCAGACCGTCACGTGGATCAAGCGCGACGGCACCCAGTCCAACGTCCGCATCACCGAGCTGATGATGACCGAGGCGCTCACCCGCAAGCCCGCCGACAAGGCGGGCCCGGGCGACATCTGCGCCATCGCCGGTATCGGGGACATCATGATCGGCGAGACCCTCGCCGACCCCGAGAACCCGATCGCGCTGCCGCTGATCACGGTCGACGAGCCGGCGATCTCCATGACCATCGGTACGAACACCTCGCCGCTGGTCGGCAAGGGCGGCAAGGGCCACAAGGTCACCGCCCGCCAGGTGAAGGACCGCCTGGACAAGGAGCTCATCGGTAACGTCTCGCTCCGTGTCCTGGACACCGAGCGCCCCGACGCCTGGGAGGTCCAGGGCCGCGGCGAGCTCGCCCTGGCGATCCTGGTCGAGCAGATGCGCCGCGAGGGCTTCGAGCTCACCGTCGGCAAGCCCGAGGTCGTCACCAAGCAGATCGACGGCAAGACGCACGAGCCGATCGAGCGCATGACGATCGACTCGCCCGAGGAGCACCTCGGCGCCATCACGCAGCTGATGGCGACCCGCAAGGGTCGCATGGAGACGATGACGAACCACGGTTCGGGCTGGATCCGCATGGAGTGGATCGTTCCGTCGCGTGGCCTCATCGGCTTCCGTACGGAGTTCCTGACGCAGACCCGCGGCACCGGCATCGCGCACTCGATCTTCGAGGGGCACGAGCCGTGGTTCGGCGACCTGCGCACCCGTCACAACGGCTCGCTGGTCGCGGACCGTTCGGGTTCGGTCACGCCGTTCGCGATGGTCAACCTCCAGGAGCGCGGTGTCATCTTCACCGAGGCCGGCACCGAGGTGTACGAGGGCATGATCGTCGGTGAGAACTCGCGCGCCGACGACATGGACGTGAACATCACCAAGGAGAAGAAGCTCACCAACATGCGTGCGGCTTCCGCGGACACGACCGAGAACGTCGTCCCGGCCCGCAAGCTCTCCCTGGAGCAGTCCCTGGAGTTCTGCCGCGACGACGAGTGCATCGAGGTGACCCCGGAGACCGTGCGTATCCGCAAGGTCGTCCTGGACCAGAAGCAGCGTGGCCGCAGCGCTTCGCGCGCCAAGCACGGCTAACAGCTCCGCACTGTTGGCGCGTGTGCCGACAGTACGTTCCAGGGTCCGGCCCTGCACGAGGTTCGTGCGGGGCCGGACTTCTGCGTTTGTGTACGCAACGGGTACGGCGGGTGAACGCCCCTTTGCAATGAACTGATGTGATGTCGCTCGCTGCTGGCGAGGCTGACAGTAGGTGCAATGCGTGCGTCATTCGAAGGGGCTGCCCGTGGGACCTCATGTTTCGCTCAACATCATGGACATGTCGTGATCGTGGCAAATAAGTTGATGACGGCTCGTCAAATGACGGGCCGTAGCTGGTGGAAGCACTCGCGTGTGCTTCCACCTGGGTTACGGGGAGCTTCAAATGACCAAGAGGCTGACTGCGGCAGTGGCTGCGACGGGGGCTGCCGCTTCTTTGCTGGTTGTTCTGCCGGCGTCCTCGGCGAGCGCCAAACCGATTGTCTGTGAACGCGGCCACCGATCTGTCCAGTACACCGGCACGTCGAAGGGGTGGGTCGTCACGCACAAGGACGGGCTCCACATCCCGAAGGGTGGCCAGGGATGGGTGACCGAGAAGGTGGAGAAGGAGCGGGCGCTCATGGCTTCGGTCACGGTGACGGCCGGGTCCAAGGTGAAGGTTGGTGTGCTTGCGAAGCTCGAGGCCGAAGTTGGGATCGAACTCAAGGGGCAGGGTGAGTGGACTACTCGCAAGTCCCGTGAGGTGAAGATCAAGGTGACGAAGCCCGGCCGGTATGTCTTCTACTCGGGGGTGAAGAAGGCGTCCGGCGTGTACAGGTCCAGGGTCTGCAACAACCGTGGCGACGGGTTCCGCCGCTGGAGCAGCTGGGGTCACGCGAAGAGCTGGGACTTCGAGCGTAAGGGTGCGGTGCGCTGCAAGGACAGTTACTCGCGCAAGTCCCTTGAGGGCAAGGTCAAGCGCACGTACTGCTGATCTGGACGGGGCTGGGGGCGAAACCCGAACGAGCCCACATCGGTAGACGATGGGCCCGGCATCCTGCAGGATGCCGGGCCCATCGTTGTCTGTCCGGGGCGCGTCTGAGCGAGTCGGCCCAGTTGCTGCGCCGCGTCGGCGCACAGTCCTGGAGGGAGATCGCGGCCCAACTGTCCAATCCGGGACGTTACGCAACCACTTTTCCCTGCTCGGTGCCCGGAATTCGGACACGACTGACCGCTAGATGTGTAACACGTCCGTTTCGCAACCATCTATCTCGGATCAGTTTGTCCGGATTTTGGAAGTTGTACGCACCAGGTGTGATTGAACCGAGACCAAAAGACTGTGGTCGACCGGTACCTCATGGCTAATAGTTGACCGCGTATAGCTCGGGTCAATGGGTCACGCGCTGTGGGGAGCACGGACTCACGAGCACACTGGGGTACGTCGATCTTCGCCGTCAGGGGTGTCGGCGCGGTTTCTCGTACCCCCTCTTGTAGTGAACAAGTGGACTCATGAGGAGGAACCCCATGCGTGGTGCCAAGAGCGCCAAGTGGGTCGCGATAGCCGGTGTTGTGGCGCTGGCGGCCACCGCCTGTGGTGGCGGCGACAGTGGCAGCAGCGACGACAACCGGGCTGTCGACAAGGACGGCATCTTCGTGTACTCGGGCGGTGAGCCGCAGAACCCGCTGCAGCCCGCCAACACGAAGGAGGCGTACGGCAGCGATGTCATCCGCTCCCTCTTCTCCCAGCTGGTCGGCTACAAGAACGACACCGGCGAACTGACCTATGTGAACGCCGAGTCGGTCACCCCCGACAAGTCCAACAAGGTCTGGACGGTGAAGCTCAAGCCGGGCTGGAAGTTCCACAACGGCGAGACGGTCACCGCCAAGTCGTACGTAGACGCATGGAACTGGGCGGCTGACGTCAAGAACAACCAGGTCAACAGCTCCTGGTTTGCCGACATCCAGGGCTTCGAAGACGTTCACCCCGCGAAGGGGAAGCCGAAGACCAGCAAGATGTCCGGCCTGAAGGTCGTGGACGACAACACGTTCTCGATCACGCTGAACACGGGCATCCCGTACTACGCCTTCAAGCTCGGCTACGACGTGTTCTCCCCGCTGCCCGCGGGCTTCTTCAAGGACCCGAAGGGCTTCGGCGAGAAGCCGGTCGGCAACGGCGCCTACAAGTTCGCCTCGTGGGACCACAAGAAGGCGATCAACGTCACGCGGTTCGACGGCTACAAGGGCCCGGACAAGGCCAAGAACGGCGGGGTCACCTTCAAGAACTACGCGTCGCCCGATGGCGCGTACAAGGACCTGGTGTCCAACAACGTCGACTCGATGCCCCAGATCCCCGATGGTGAGCTGGCCAACTATCAGAGCGACCTGGGTGATCGTGCGATCAACCAGGATTACGCGATGATCCAGACGATCAACCCCGCCTTCTACACGAAGCAGTGGAAGGGCGTCGACAACCGGGTCATTCAGGGCCTGTCGATGGCGATCGACCGCGAAACGATCATCGAGACCGTCCTGAGCAAGACCCGGGAGCCTGCGACGGGTTGGGTCGCCAAGAACGTCCAGGGCTACAAGGCCGGCGCCTGTGGCGAGTTCTGCAAGTTCAACCCGAAGAAAGCCAAGCAGCTCATCAAGTCGGGCGGCGGCGTTCCGGGCAACAAGATCTCCATCCAGTACAACGCCGACCAGCCCCACAAGGGCTGGGTCACCGCGGTCTGCAACAGCATCACGCAGGAGACCGGCGTGAAGTGTGTGGGCGACCCGAAGACCGACTTCCAGGCGGACACGCAGACGCGCGACGCCAAGAAGGTCAAGTCGTTCTACCGCTCCGGCTGGGTGCTCGACTACCCGTTCAACGGCAACTTCCTGCGCGACCTCTACGGCACCGGCGTCGCCGGTAACCAGGGCGGCTACTCGAACAAGAAGTTCGACGAGCTGACGAAGAAGGCGGACGCGGCTCCGACCACCGAGGAGTCCGCGAAGCTGTACCAGCAGGCCGAGGAGTCCCTCCAGGGCAACATGCCCGGCATCCCGCTGTGGTACGGCAAGCTGCAGGCCGGTCGTTCCGAGAACGTGAAGAACGTTCACTTCGACCAGCAGGGCAGCCCGATCTTCACCGACGTCGAGGTGTTCAAGAAGTAGTCGCGCGGCTCGACCTGTGGGGGCGTCCGGAGATCCTGGCCGCCCCCACGGGCCAGCCACGCTCAGGACGGAGGCACCTATGGGGCGCTATGTCGCGCGGCGACTGCTCCAGATGATCCCGGTCTTCATCGGGACCACACTTCTCATTTTCTTGATGGTCAACGTGCTCCCCGGCGATCCCGTACGGGCGCTGTGGGGAGACAAGCCGCCGGACCCGACACAGATGGCGGCCATCCGCCATCAGCGCGGCCTCGACCTCCCGCTGTGGCAGCAGTATCTCCACTACATGAAGAACCTGCTGACCGGTGATCTCGGTACCAACATGGGTGGTCGGCCCGTCGGCGACATCCTTGCGCAGGCCTTCCCGGTCACCGTGCGCCTCGCGCTCATCGCGTTTGGTATCGAGCTGGTTCTCGGCATCGCTCTTGGCATGCTCGCGGGCGTGCGCCGTGGCCGTGTCGTGGACACCTTGATCCTCGTCTTCACGCTGCTGGTCATCTCGGTGCCGGTCTTCGTGCTCGGCTTCGTCTTCCAGACAATCTTCGGACTCCAACTGGAGTGGGTCTCGCCCACGGTCCAGGACGCGACTGATCCCACCGAGCTCATCCTTCCCGCTGCTGTGCTTGGCTCGCTCTCGCTCGCCTATGTGGCACGACTGACCCGAACGAGCATCGCGGAGAACCTGCGCGCCGACTACATCCGCACAGCGGTCGCCAAGGGCCTGCCCAAGAGCCGGATCATGACCCGGCACTTGCTGCGCAACTCGTTGATCCCGGTGGTGACTTTCCTCGGCACCGACATCGGCACCTTGATGGGTGGTGCTGTAGTCACCGAAGGCATCTTCAACGTGCCGGGCATCGGAAACACGCTGTTTGACGCGCTAGCACGCCGCGAAGGCCAGGTCATCGTCGGCACCGTGACCATCCTCGTGCTCGTCTACCTGGCCGCGAGCCTCATCGTCGACCTGCTTTACGCGGTCCTGGACCCGAGGATCCGTTATGCCTGATGCCACCAAGACTTCCAAGCCGGCCAGTGTGATCGATGCGTCACCGGCAGGCCAGACGGCGTCGGCGGATGCTGCAGGCCCGGCGCCGGGCAAGCCCCGCTCGCTTGCTGCGGATGCCTGGCGGGATCTGCGCCGCAACCCGTTCTTCGTGGTCTCCGGTCTGCTCATCCTGCTCATCCTGGCCATCTCGCTCTGGCCGGGTTTCTTCACGGGAGCCGACCCGGCCAAGGGAGACCTGCGCAACCACTTCTTGCAGAAGCCGAGTTACAGCCATGTCTTCCAGGACGACTGGTTCGGATATGACGGTCAGGGCCGCTCCATCTATGCCCGAGTGATCTACGGAGCCCGCAACTCCGTCACCGTCGGCGTTTGCGTCACTCTCGCCGTCACCGTCATCGGTTCCATCTTCGGCATGCTCGCCGGCTACTTCGGAGGCTTCTGGGACGCGGTCATCTCGCGCCTGACGGATGTCTTCTTCGGCGTCCCGTTTCTGCTGGGCACGATGGTCGTGATGAACTCCGTGACCAACCGTTCGGTGTGGACCGTGGTGGGCGCCCTGACGCTGCTTGGCTGGACGCAGATCACCCGCGTCATGCGCGGTGCTGTGATCACCACCAAGCAGTCCGACTACGTAGTGGCTGCCAAGGCGCTCGGCGCGAGCACTCGTAGGATTCTGGTCCGGCATATCCTGCCGAACGCGGCGGCACCTGTGATCGTCGTCGCGACGATCGCGCTCGGTGGCTACATCACGGCCGAGGCGACCCTGTCCTTCTTGGGCATGGGCCTGTCGGACGACGCGATCTCCTGGGGCGGTGACATCTCGGATGCCTCCAAGCAGCTCCGGAACAACCCGCACATCCTGTTCTTCCCGGCCGGCATGCTCAGCCTGACGGTTCTGGCCTTCATCATGCTCGGCGACGCTGTGCGCGACGCCCTCGACCCCAAGCTGCGCTGAGGGAGACGTACACGTGACCACTATCGAGAAATCGGCCGACGTACCTGCCCCGCGCGGCGCTGGAGACGCCAGCCCGCTGCTCGAAGTCCGGGACTTGCATGTCGAGTTCCACACCCGTGAGGGTGTAGCCAAGGCCGTCAACGGCGTCAATTACACCGTGGCTGCAGGCGAGACGCTCGCCGTGCTGGGGGAGTCCGGCTCTGGCAAGTCCGTTACGGCGCAGGCCATCATGGGCATCCTCGACATGCCCCCGGGACGTATCCCCAAGGGTGAGGTCCTCTTCCGGGGCGAGGACATGCTGAAGATGCCCAATGAAGAGCGGAGGAAGATCCGGGGACGCAAGATCGCCATGATCTTCCAAGACGCGCTCAGCTCCCTGAACCCGGTGCTCAGCGTCGGCTATCAACTGGGCGAGATGTTCCGCGTCCACCAGGGCCTGAGCCGCAAGGAGGCCAAGGCCAAGTCGATCGAGCTGATGGATCGGGTCAAGATTCCTGCGGCCAGGCAGCGGGTGGATGACTTTCCCCACCAGTTCTCCGGCGGCATGCGCCAGCGCATCATGATCGCGATGGCGCTCGCCCTGGAGCCTGACCTGATCATCGCGGACGAGCCCACCACGGCGCTCGACGTGACGGTCCAGGCGCAGGTCATGGACCTCCTCGCCGAGCTGCAGCGCGAGTACAACATGGGCCTGATCCTGATCACCCACGACCTGGGTGTGGTCGCGGACGTGGCCGACAAGATCGCGGTCATGTACGCGGGCCGGATCGTCGAGACGGCCCCGGTGCACGAGCTCTACAAGCGCCCCGCGCACCCGTACACGCGCGGCCTGCTCGAGTCGATCCCGCGGCTCGACCAGAAGGGCCAGGAGCTCTACGCGATCAAGGGCCTGCCGCCCAACCTGCTGCACGTCCCGTCCGGTTGCGCGTTCAACCCGCGCTGCCCCAAGGCGCAGGACATCTGCCGTACGGACATCCCGGCCCTGCTGCCGGTGAGCGAGCAGGACGGCGCGGAGCTGCCGGGCCGCGGCAGCGCGTGCCACTTCTGGAAGGAGACGATCCATGGCTGAGCCGACGAAGGCTTCGAAGCTCTCGAAGACGGACGAGCCCGCCGACGCCACCCCGAACGTCTCCGAGGTGGAAACGGTCGACGCGGCCACCGCCGAAGAGGCCGTAGCCGCGATCGAGGCGCCGGTCGAGCGCGGCGAGCCGATCCTCCAGGTCCGCAACCTGGTCAAGCACTTCCCTCTCACCCAGGGAATCCTGATCAAGAAGCAGATCGGCGCGGTCAAGGCGGTCGACGGCATCTCCTTCGACCTCTACCAGGGCGAGACCCTCGGCATCGTGGGCGAGTCCGGCTGCGGCAAGTCCACGGTCGCGAAACTGCTCATGACCCTGGAGCGCGCCACGGCGGGCGAGGTCTTCTACAAGGGCCAGGACATCACCAAGCTTTCGGGGCGCGCCCTGAAGGCGGTCCGCCGCAACATCCAGATGGTGTTCCAGGACCCGTACACGTCCCTGAACCCCCGTATGACGGTGGGCGACATCATCGGGGAGCCCTTCGAGATCCACCCCGAGGTGGCTCCCAAGGGCTCGCGCCGCCAGAAGGTCCAGGACCTTCTGGACGTGGTGGGCCTGAACCCGGAGTACATCAACCGCTACCCGCACCAGTTCTCGGGCGGCCAGCGCCAGCGCATCGGCATCGCGCGCGGCCTGGCCCTGAACCCCGAGATCATCATCTGCGACGAGCCGGTCTCGGCGCTCGATGTGTCGGTGCAGGCACAGGTCATCAACCTGATGGGGAAGCTGCAGGACGAGTTCAACCTCTCCTACCTCTTCATCGCGCACGACCTGTCGATCGTCCGGCACATCTCGGACCGCGTAGGCGTGATGTACCTCGGCAAGATGGCGGAGATCGGCTCCGACGAGCAGATCTACGAGCACCCGACGCACCCGTACACGCAGGCGCTGCTCTCCGCGGTGCCGGTGCCGGACCCGGAGGCTCGTGAGGGCCGCGAGCGCATCATCCTGACCGGTGATGTGCCGTCCCCGGCGAATCCCCCCTCCGGCTGCCGCTTCCGCACCCGCTGCTGGAAGGCGGAGGCGAAGTGCGCGGAGGAGACCCCGCTGCTCGCGATCCCGCAGCGGTTCGCGGGGCAGGACACTCCGGCGGCGCATGAGTCGGCGTGCCACTTCGCGGAGGAGAAGGACGTCGTGCACGCGGCATGACTTCTTTGAGCGTATGACTTCGCCCCGCCGAACGAAGAGTTCGGCGGGGCGAAGTCTATGTATGAGTCCGGGACTACCGGTTGGGCTTGAGGTAGAAGTAGAGCTCGGACATCGGGTGGCACCACGTGGGCTCGTTGGCGCCCGCGATTTGCACCATGAGCTTGAAGTCGAGCGGCTTGTTCTTGGAGAACTTGACGGTCTTGTTGATCTTGTAAGTCCGCCAGTGAGAACCCTTTGAGATGTACCACCCATTTGCCTTCAGCCAACGCTGCCGGTGATTGCCGTCGTGTACATAGGCCGAACCGACATGCAGTTCGCGCTCGTTGTAGTAGCGCACCTTGATGGTCTTGACCCGCGCGGAGCTGCGAGTCACCTTCCCGAGGTTCCAGATCACCTTCTCCATGGTGGAGGCGTGAGGCTTGCACTCGGGGTAAATATTCTTGTAGTAGCCGATGTTGGCTGAGTGGACCTTCTGGCCGCGGCTCTGGACCTTGGCCTTGCTTACGGTCCCGGAAGGTATCTCCCGCTGGACGGACACGCTACCCGCAGTGTCTTCATTACGCTCCTCGACCCCAGACGCAGGCCCGGCCGCAGCGAGGGTTCCCGCTGCCATTGCCGTGGCGGCCATCAAGGACGCGGTCGTTCGTGCGCGCATGTGTCTCCCCGTTTTCAGTTACTTGGTGCTCAAGTGTTTTTACGGTCAGCGATCAAGCTAGGCGCCAAAGTAGCTGTTGAGCCAGAGAGTTGAGGGAAAACTGAGGTCGTGCTGGAAAAGCCCCCTGTAACGTCCTCGCCTCGCCAGGAGTGTCCTAGTCAAGAACAGGCGACGAGTGACCCAGCAAAGGGACGGAACGGCGGCGATGGCTCAGCAGCCAGAGGCAGAGGGCGAGTTCGACGCCTTCTACGCCGCCACGGCCAAACGTCCTGTCGCCACGGTCTATGCGATAACCGGCGATCTGGCGGAGGCGGAGGACGCGGTGCAGGAGGCGTATGTACGCGCGTGGCAGCGGTGGGAACGCTGGCGCGGGAGGGGGATCCGCTGCCGTGGGTGCGGACGGTGACTTCGCGTCTGGCGATCAGCACCTGGCGCAGGACGCGGAACCGCGTGCGGGCCCATTTCCGCCACGGAGCCGCGGCCGACGTGCACGAACTGTCGGCGGACCGCGTGGCGTTGTTGGAGGCGCTGCGTGAACTGCCGCAGCAGCAGCGCCAGGCGGTGGTCCTGCATCACCTCCTGGACCTCCCGGTAGAACAGGTCGCCCAGGAGACGGGCACCTCCAACGGAGCGGTCCGCACCCGGCTGAGCCGGGCCCGCAAGGCGCTGGGGAGCGCCTGACCGACACGACTGCATTCACCGGGGAAGGGGCGGCCCACCATGGCTGAGGTCGAGGAACTCCTGGACGACGTTACGGTACGGATGCCGAGCGGGGCGGAGTTGCGGGCGCGGGGGCGTCGGCGGACGGTCCGGCGCCGGGTCGCTGTGGCTGCGGCGGTCACGGCGATGGTGGCGGGGGCGGTGACGTGGGTAGCGA
>NZ_SRIC01000161.1 GCF_004684775.1 Streptomyces sp. MZ04 | reverse complement strand
CATCACCCCACCGTGACACCCCCGTAAGCACCCCCACCCACTGAGAGGTGAATCACGGAACGGCTGGGTATCGACCAGGTAAGGCTCAGTTAAGTTAGGTTCGCCTCACCGGCATGCCGGTGGCGATGTCGATGCCGTCCGTGAACCGTCCGTGAACCGTCTTGGAGCCCCTATGCGCCCCGCCCGCCTCTCCGCCGCCACTGCCATCGCCGCAGCCGCAGCGCTCACCGCCGTCACGGGCTGCACCGAGAAGAGCGACGCCAAGGGCGGCGGGAACACCGTCGAGGTGACCGCCACCGACGACAAGTGCGAGGTCTCCAAGAGCAAGCTCTCCGCAGGCCACGTCGAGCTCGCCATCGAGAACAAGGGCTCCAAGGTCACCGAGGTCTACCTCCTCTTCCCCGACGACCGCATCGTCAGCGAGCGCGAGAACATCGGCCCCGGCACCCAGCAGAAGCTGACCGCCGAGGTGAAGTCCGGCTCGTACCAGATCGCCTGCAAGCCCGGCATGAAGGGCGACGGCATCCGCCAGAAGGTCACCGTCAGCGGCGGCAAGGCCGTCAAGCGCGACCCGCGTCTCGACAAGGCCGTCGCCGACTACCGCGCCTACGCGCAGGAGCAGGCCGACGCGACGCTGCCCAAGGTGAAGGTCTTCACCGACGCCGTCCGCAAGGGCGACATCGAGGCCGCGAAGAAGGCGTACGCCGACTCCCGCATCGGCTGGGAGCGCACCGAGCCGGTGGCCGAGTCCTTCGGTGACATCGACCCGAAGGTCGACCTTCGCGAGGACGGCCTGGAGGAGGGCCAGGACCTGGAGAAGGACTGGACGGGCTGGCACCGTCTGGAGCGGGCCCTGTGGAAGGACAAGAAGCTCGGTGAGCGCGCGAAGGAGCTCGCCACCCAGCTGGACAAGGACCTCACCGACTGGCAGAACCGTGTCGGCAAGGCCGAGATCACCCCGACCTCCATGGCCAACGGCGCCAAGGAGCTCCTCGACGAGGTCGCCACCGGCAAGGTCACCGGCGAGGAGGAGCGCTACTCGCACACCGACCTCGTCGACTTCAAGGCGAACGTCGAGGGCGCGGACAAGGCGTACAGCCTGCTCAAGGCCGTCGCGGCGGAGAACGACCCGGCGCTCACCAAGGAGCTCGACAAGCAGTTCGCGGCCCTGGACAAGCTGCTGGGCAAGTACCGCAAGGGCGGCGGCAAGGACTCGTACACGTTCACGTCGTACGAGAAGCTCGGCAAGGCGGACGTCAAGGAGCTGCAGGACGGCGTCAACGCCCTCGCGGAGCCGCTGTCGAAGCTGGCCGCCGTCGTCGTCAAGACCAAGTAGAGGCAAGGGGGAACGGGAACGATGACTGAGATCACGAGCGACAGCGACACGGCACCCGTGCCGGATGAGCCGAACAAGCCAGACACAGCAGACACGGCAGACACAGCAGACACAGCAGACACAGCAGACACAGCCACCAACTCCGGTTCCCCCTCCCGGCGTTCACTGCTCGGCTGGGGCGGTGCGGGGCTCGCGCTCGGCGCCGCCGTCACGGGCGGCGCGGTCGCCGCGGCGCGGTCCGGGGACGAGGCCGTGCCCGCGGCGTCGGACGGCGGCGCGGTCGCCTTCCACGGCAAGCACCAGGCGGGCATCGCGACCGCCGTCCAGGACCGGCTGCACTTCGCCGCGTTCGACGTGAAGACGGACGACCGCGAGCAGTTCGTGCAGCTCCTCAAGGACTGGACGAAGGCCGCCGCGCGGATGACCGCGGGGCACGAGGTCGGTGAGGGTGCCTACGGCGGGCTCGCCGAGGCGCCGCCGGACGACACCGGTGAGGCGCTCGGCCTCAAGCCGTCCCGGCTCACGCTCACGATCGGCTTCGGTCCGAGCCTCTTCGAGAAGTTCGGGCTCGAGGACCAGCGGCCGGAAGCGCTCGTCGACCTGCCCAAGTTCCCCGGTGACAACCTCGACAAGTCCCGCGGCGGCGGCGACATCTGCGTACAGGCCTGCGCGGACGACCCGCAGGTCGCCGTGCACGCGATCCGCAATCTCGCCCGCATCGGCTTCGGCAAGGTCGCGGTGCGCTGGTCGCAGCTCGGCTTCGGCAAGACGTCGTCGACCACGCCCGGCGCGCAGACGCCGCGCAACCTCTTCGGCTTCAAGGACGGCACCCGCAACGTCTCGGGCGAGGACAACTCCGCGCTCGCCAAGCATGTCTGGGTGGACGGCAAGGACGGGACCGGCTGGATGGACGGCGGCTCGTATCTCGTCGCGCGCCGCATCCGGATGAACGTCGAGACGTGGGACCGTACTCCGCTCGGTGAGCAGGAGGACATCTTCGGGCGCGACAAGCGCGAGGGTGCTCCGGTCGGCAAGGCCAAGGAGCACGACGAGCCGTTCCTGAAGGCGATGAAGCCGGACTCGCACGTCCGGCTCGCGCACCCGGACACCAACGACGGTGCGACGATCCTGCGCCGCGGCTACTCCTTCACGGACGGCTCCGACGGCCTGGGCCGCCTGGACGCGGGTCTTTTCTTCCTCGCGTACCAGCGGGACGTCCGTACGGGCTTCATTCCGGTGCAGCGCAGCCTGGCGCGCGCCGACGCTCTCAACGAGTACATCCAGCACGGGGGTTCCGCGGTCTTCGCGATCCCGCCGGGCGTCCGCGACAAGGACGACTGGTGGGGCCGGACGCTGTTCAGCTGAGGGGAACTGACCTAATCATGTTCGGCAACTATCTGATCGGCCTGCGCGAAGGCCTCGAGGCCAGCCTGGTCGTCTGCATCCTCATCGCCTATCTGGTGAAGACGGAGCGCCGCGACGCGCTGCGGCCCATCTGGATCGGCATCGGTGTCGCGTGCGCCATCGCGTTCGGCTTCGGCTGCGCGCTGACGTTCGGTTCGCAGGAGCTGACGTTCAAGGCGCAGGAGGCGCTGGGCGGTTCACTGTCGATCGTCGCCGTGGCGCTTGTGACGTGGATGGTCTTCTGGATGCGGCGTACGGCCCGTCATCTCAAGGCCGAGCTGCACGGCAAGCTGGACGCGGCGCTGCAGATGGGCACGGGCGCGCTGGTCGCCACGGCGTTCCTGGCGGTGGGCCGCGAGGGCCTGGAGACCGCACTGTTCGTGTGGGCTTCTGTGCGCGCCTCCAACGACGGTACGCACGGTCCGCTGATCGGCGTGCTCCTCGGTCTGCTCACGGCGATCTTGCTTGGCTGGCTGTTCTACAAGGGCGCGGTCCGCATCAACCTGGCGAAGTTCTTCACCTGGACCGGCGGCATGCTGGTGGTCGTGGCGGCGGGCGTCCTGGCGTACGGCGTGCACGACTTGCAGGAGGCGGAGTTCCTCGGCGGCCTGCGGGACAAGGCGTTCGACATCAGCACGACGATCCCGCCGGACAGCTGGTACGGCACGCTCCTGAAGGGCATCTTCAACTTCCAGCCCGATCCGACGGTTCTCCAGGTCACGGTGTGGCTGCTGTACCTGGTCCCGACGCTCGCGTTCTTCTTCGCCCCGGTAGGGTTCGGGCCCGGGAAGGGGAAGGTGAACGCAACGCATGAGCAGGCTTCGGTACGCGATGGTGGCGTCGACGGTGACCGTACTGACGGTGACGGCGAGCGGGTGCGTGACGGTGCACGGGGAGCGGGAAGTCGTCCCGTCGGCGACGAAGGCTGAGGCCGAGCGGGCGCTCGAGGACTTCCTCACCGCGTACAACAAGGCGGAGAAGGCGTACGACCCCGCCCTGGACGCGGCCCGTGTCACGGGCCCGCTGAGCGCCATCAACCAGGCGGGCCTGAAGTCGAAGGGCGCGCAGAACCCGGGCGGCAACCCCAACCAGGTGCCGCTCGAGCTGACGGACGCGAATTTCTCGATCCCCAAGAAGGCCGGCTGGCCGCGGTGGTTCGTCGCGGACACGAAGTCCAACCGGCGGGGCGATCTGCGCTGGGTGCTCGTCTTCACCAAGGGCGGCAAGAACCAGCTGTGGGAGGCCTCCTACCTGAACCTGGTGGCGCCCGAGAAGGTACCTGAGCTGAAGAAGGACAAGGACGGCTGGGCCGAGCCGGTCGAGGTGGGGGCGTCGGGGCTCGCGGTGGCGCCGAAGGATCTCGGCGAGGAGTACACGACGTATCTGAAGTCGGGCGGCGACACGTTCGCGCCGGGCGATCACACGTCGACGTGGAAGGCGTTCCGCGACAAGAACACCAAGCGCCGGGGCATCGCCGTCCAGTACATCGACGAGCCGCAGAACGACGGCGCGTTCGCGCCGGTGGGTCTGCGGACCGCGGACGGCGGGGCGATGGTCTTCTTCTCGACGCATCACTACGAGAAGCAGACCGCCGCGAAGGGCGTCAACCTCACCGTCGACGCCGATGTGAAGCCGTTGATGAAGGGCGAGGTCAAGCAGTCGGTGACGCTGGAGCGCGTCTCCAACCAGCTCGTCCTCGACCCGGTGGGTTCGGAGCCGGTGGCCTTCCTGAGCCGCATCCAGGGCCTGACCGGCGCCAAGGGCGAGTAGGGGCGGGCGCCTGCCCGTTGTGGGAGTCAGCCCCTCGACGGCCAGGCGGCCACGTCGTGTTGGGGCTCGCCCGCGTCGCGGGCGCCCGCGTCGGTGAGGGCCTCGAGCAGCGTCAGCGGATCCGGCAGCGCGTGCTCGGGGCCCCGGATCCAGCGGACCGCCAGGTCACCCGGCAGCCGCGCGGGCGGCACGAGGACGTACGAACCACGGCAGTGCCAGCGCAGGCCCGGGTGTTCGTTCGTCGTCTCGGGGTGGCAGTCCAGCTCGCAGGGCCACCACTCGTCCTCGTCCTCGGGGGTGCCGCGCGTGAGCGTGAAGAAGAGCATCCGCCCGTCGTCCATGACGCCGTCGGACTCGGCGACGGGCCCCACGTCGACCCCTTCGGCGAGCAGCCGCTCCAGGGCCGCACGGCCCGCGGCCAGCGGGACGTCCAGGACGTCGTGCACCATTCCCGTGGCGGTGATGAAGTTGGCCTGCGGCTGGTGCCGGGCCCACCGCTCGATCTGCGCGCGATCGGTGGTGGCCTGCGTCTGCCAGGCGAAGGAGAGCGGATGCCGCGCGGGCGTGGGACAGCCGATGCGGTCGCAGGAACATCGGTACGCGGAAGGGTGCGCGGCAGGCGAGAGCGGAAAGCCCGCCGCCGCGGCGGCGACCAGCAGCGCTTCGCGCCCCGCCTCGTCGCCCGTCGCGTCCTGCGGACGGGGGCGTCGGCGAAGCCACCGGGAAATCCTGCTCTGCCCGCCGGACCGGCGGCCGAACTCCGCGCCCATCTATCCCCTCACCTCACACTTGTGCCGAGAAGCTTCTCCCATGGTCGCACCATCCTGCGCCCCGGGGGGCCAGAGCCCACATCCGGGGTAGCAGGGGTGATGCAAGGCGCAGGGTGACATCGCGCGTCATTGCGGATAAATACGGGATATACCCCCCTACCGTGTTCGCCATGGTCACCAGGACTGTGCTCACGGGACTCACCGGGCTCACGAGCCTCACGACGCTGGCCCTCACGGCACCCACCGGTCCGCTCGCCCCGCTGGAATGGGGCGGCGGCCCGCTGACGGTGGAGGCACTCCCCCGCGTCGTCTACACCGCGCACCGGGGCGGCGCCCTGGAGGTTCCGGAGAACAGCATGTCGGGCCTGGTGACGGCGTACGAGCGCGGCACGGCGCAGGTCATCGACGTCGACACGCGGATACTGCGCGACGGCACGCTCGTCGCCCTGCACGACGAGACCCTGGACCGTACGACGGCCTCAACCGGACCGGTGCGCGCGCTCACCCTGCGGGAGTGGCGGGACGTCCGGCTGCGGCCGGGCCCGGCGCTGCCCGGCAGCTGGCGCCCCGAGCGGCCGCCGACGGTCGCGGAGATCCTCGACCGCTTCGGCGGGCGGATCATGCTGATGCTGGAGGCGAAGGACCCGCGCAGTCTGCGCGCGCTCGGCTCGCTGATCCGCGCGCGGGGCCTGACCCGCTCGGTGTTCGTGAACTCCAACGAGCCGGCCGTCGCGCTGCGCGCGCACCGCATGGGCCTGCTCGCGCAGCTGTGGCGCTCCCAGAAGCAGATGCTCGACGACCGGCCCGAGCGCTGGGCGCGCTTCGTTGACGTACTGGACGTCGACTACAAGGCGCGCGACCGCGACCTGGCCCGCGCGGTCAACTCCGGGGTCCCGCGGGTGTGGGCGCACACGGTGACCACCCCGAAGCAGCGTGACCGGGTGCTGCGGCTCGGCTGCAACGGCGTGATCACGGACGCGCCCGCACTGCTCTCGCGGACGCCGGTGAAGGGCGTGAAGGGCGTGAAGGGCGTGAGCGCCGCCGGTCTGCGGGCCCGGTGGCCGGTCAACTGACCGACCGCGGCGGGTGATCAGCGCGGCGCGATGCCGTACAGGGCGTACTCGACGAGCTTGTCGCCGTACTCGTGGGTGAGCGGTCCCGTCCGCTGCAGCCAGCGCTGGGCGAGCGGGCCGCTCCACAGTTCGAGGGCGATGCGCGGGTCCACGCCGGGGGCGACCTGGCCCACTTCCTTGGCGAGCTCGAGGCGCTTCACGAAGAGCTGGAGCGAGGGCTCGAGGAGCTTCTCCACGTACTCGGCGCCGAGCTCCGGGTTGATCATGCCCTCGGCGGCGAGCGCGCGCCAAGGGGCGTCGTACTTGGGGTTCTTGAACTCGTCGATGGTGGCCCGCACGACGTACTTGAGGTCGGCCTCCAGGTCTCCGGAGTCCGGGATCTCGTGCTCGGGCTCGTGCCCCGCCGCGTCGCTCGCCGACTGGCTCGCCTGTGCGCCGAGGTCGAGGAAGGCGTCGAGCAGGACGGCGCCCTTGGACGGCCACCAGCGGTAGATCGTCTGCTTGCCGACGCCCGCGCGGGCGGCGATCGCCTCGATGGTGACCTTGCCGTAGCCGACCTCGGTGACGAGTTCGAGGGCGGCGTCGTAGATCGCGCGGCGCGAGCGCTCGCTGCGGCGCGTGGGGTCAGGGGCGGATTTCGTGGCCATGTTCCCGAATGTAGCAGCGAACGAGGCGAGACGTACCGTCTCGAAAACCCTTGACGAGACGCAGCGTCTCGTTCAAGGCGGGGACGTGGATGGGGTGTTAACCATCCACGGACCCGGGTGGACCACTCGTTGAACCACCCGTTCAGATCACAGCGCGAGGGCTCCGCACACCGCACCATGGTCAGCAACTGCCCCACAGAAGGCAGCAACTGACCACCGCGGTACGTGAGGAGCCCTCGTTGAGTCGTTTTCCTCGTCGCGCCACACCCCGGCGCTATCTGATGTGCTCACCGGCACACTTCAAGGTCACGTACTCCATCAATCCGTGGATGGATCCCTCGAAACCGGTCGACGTCCCTCTCGCCGTCGCCCAGTGGGAGGACCTGCGCGACCGCTACCGCTCGCTCGGCCACACCGTCGAGGAGCTCACCCCGCGCCCCGGCCTGCCGGACATGGTCTACGCCGCGAACGGCGCGACCGTCGTCGAGGGCCGTGTGCTCGGCGCCCGGTTCGCCCATCCGGAGCGCGGTCCCGAGGCCGAGGCCCACCTGGAGTGGTTCCGCGAGCACGGCTTCACGGACATCCACGAACCCACCCACATCAACGAGGGCGAGGGCGACTTCGCCGTCACGTCCTCCTGCGTCCTGGCGGGCCGCGGCTTCCGCGCCAGCCCGCTCTCGCACGGGGAGGCCCAGGAGTTCTTCGGCCGCCCGGTGCTCGGACTCGATCTCGTCGACCCCCGCTACTACCACCTGGACACCGCGCTCGCCGTCCTGGACGACGCGGCGAACGACGTCATGTACTACCCGCCCGCCTTCTCGCCGGGCAGCCAGTCCGTGCTGCGGCGTCTGTTCCCGCACGCGCTGATCGCCGAGGAGCCGGACGCGGTGGCCCTCGGGCTCAACGCGGTCTCGGACGGCCTCCATGTGCTGCTCCCGCAGGCCGCGGTCGGCCTCTTCGAGCCGCTGCGGGCGCGCGGCTACGAACCGATCGGCATGGATCTGACCGAGCTGCTCAAGGGCGGCGGCAGCGTGAAGTGCTGCACGCAGGAGCTGCGCGGCTAGCTCCCTTCGTGGGGCGGCCACGGGTCGCCCCACTCCGCGTCGCGGGCCGCCTTGTACAGCGGGCCGTGCCGCTTGGTCACCGTCTCGCGGCCCAGCGTCTCGTCCGCCGCGCACAGGTCGAGCAGGACCTGGCCCTTGCGGATCTGCGGTTTGCGCACGACGCGGTTGGCCGCGGGCTCCGCGTCGAAGCGGACGGCCGCCACATAGCTGAACTTCTCGTCCTCGTACGCCAATGAGCCGCCCTTGACCTGCCGGTGCAGGGAGGAGCGGCTGACGCGGGCCGAGAAGTGGCACCAGTCCTCGCCGGGCACGATCGGGCAGGCGGCGCTGTGCGGGCAGGGCGCGGCGATGCGGAAACCGGCGGCGATCAGCCGGTCGCGGGCCTCGATGACGCGCGCGTAGCCGTCGGGAGTGCCCGGCTCGATGATGACGACGGCCTGCTGTGCCGCTGCCGCCGCAGCATCCACGAGGGACCGGCGGTCGGCCTCGGTCAACTCATTCAGGACGTACGACACCGTGACGAGATCAGTGCTCTCGATGCTGAGCGCCGCTCCGATACGAGAGCGCTGCCACTGCACGGCCTTCAACTCCGGCACCCCGGCCGCCAGTTCACGCCCCAGAGCGAGGGCGGGCTCGGCCCAGTCAAGGACCATGACCGGCCGCTCACCACCCCACGTCGCGTTCGCCGCCCAGACGGCCGCACCGGTGCCGCCGCCGACATCCACATGGCTGCCGGGCACCCACCCCTCGGGCGCCGCGTCCGCGAGGGCCCCGAGCGCGGACCGTACGGCCTCGAAGGTCGCGGGCATGCGGTAAGCGGCGTACGCGGCGACGTCCGCGCGGTCACGCAGAATCGGTGCGTCGGTCGGGGTACGCCCCCGGTAATTGGCAATCAACCGCTCGACGGCCTGCGCGGCCTGCTTGGGCGGCAGCCCGTCGAGAAGCCCGGCGAGGGCAGTACGCAGGGCTTCGGCGGGGGAAACCGGGGAGATCGGGACGTTCACTCCGTAATTCTAGGCGCCCCGTAAGGGGCGCGGGGAACTGCGCGACCAGCCCCCACAAGCCGCAGCCGAATCACCGAGCCGCACGGGCAAGGCGGGAAGCCGCCCGAGCCCGCGGCCCACTGTCGGCGGACCGGCGGCGGGGATGCACCGTGTTCGCAAGCAGGATCAGAAACGTGTCCGTCGCGGGGTCCAGGACCAGGGACGTCCCGGTGAACCCCGTATGACCGGCGGCGCCCCTACCCGACAGCTCCCCCATGAACCACGCCTGGTCGACGCCGAAGCCGAGCCCCGGCGGCGTCAGCATCAGCTCCACGAAGTCCGGGCCGAGGATGCGCGCGGTGCCGTAGGAGCCGCCGCACAGCAGCGCGCGGCAGAACACCGCGAGGTCGCGCGCGGTGGAGAAGAGCCCGGCGTGGCCCGCGACGCCACCCAGCGCCCAGGCGTTCTCGTCGTGCACCTCGCCCCGCAGCATCCCCCGGTCGGCCTTGGCCCACGGCCGGCGCTGGTCCTCGGTGGCGGCCGCGTCGGGGCGCGGCCGGGTGATGCCCTCGCGGACCAGGACGTCGAGCGGGCGGCGGGTGATGCGCTCCAGGACGTGCTGGAGGAGCAGCATGTTCAGGTCGGAGTAGCGGTACGTGCCCGGCTCGGCGGAGGGGGCCTCTGAGCGCAGGGCGTCGAGCCGCGCCTTGCCGTCCGGGCAGGCGTACAGCGGGAGTTCGGGGCGCAGGCCCGAGGTGTGCGTGAGCAGCCGGCGCACGGTGATCCGGTGCTCGGCGGCGGCCGTGAACTCGGGGAGGTACGCGGACACCAGGGCGTCGATGCCGAGCGTGCCGCGCTCCAGCTGCTGCATGGCGGCGACGGCGGTGAACAGTTTGGTCAGCGAGGCCAGGTCGAAGGGCGTGTCGGTGCGGGCCGGCACCCGCTGCTCGGGCCGCAGTTCGACACCGGCGTCGGCCACCGGGTCGTACGCGCTGTAGCGCACCGCGTACCCCGCGGCCTCCTCGACGGCGATCACCGGGCCGCGTCCCGCGAGGACCACGGCGCCGGCGCACCAGGGCCGCCTGCCGCGCGTCAGGTCGCGCACCTCTCGTACGAGATGGTTCATCTCATCCGTGTCGAGTCCCGCGCGCTCCGGTGTTCCGGGGCGCAGAAGGCGTGGCGCGGTCAGTGGTCCGCCCCCTCCCGTGTCGTCCGCTGCCAGGGTCGGCACAGTCCCACGAAGCAGCCGATCGCCGCCAGAGCGCAGACGAGCTGTACGAGGGCCATCGGGACGGCCGTGCCCTCGCCTGCGATGCCCACCAGCGGTGAGGCGATCGCGCCGATGAGGAAGGAGGACGTGCCGAGCAGCGCGGAGGCCGAGCCCGCGGCGTGCGGGGCGCGCATCAGGGCGAGCGCGTTGGTGTTGGGCATCGCGAGGCCCATCGCCGACATCAGGACGAAGAGACCGGCGGCGACCGGGGCCAGGCCGACGTCGCCGAAGACGCCCGAGGTCATCAGGAGGAGCGCGGCCGCCGCGAGGGTGATGACGGTGAGGCCGAAGGTGAGCGCCTTGTCGAGGCTGACCCGGCCGACGAGGATCTTGCCGTTGATCTGGCCGACGATGATCAGGCCGACGGAGTTGACGCCGAAGAGCAGGCTGAAGGTCTGCGGGGACGCGCCGTAGATCTCCTGGATGACGAACGGCGAAGCGGAGACGTACGCGAACAGCGCGGCGAAGGCGAAGCCGCCCGCGATCATGTAGCCGGTGAAGACGCGGTCGGCGAGGAGCGACTTCATGGTGCGCAGGGCTTCGGCGGTGCCGCCGCCGTGCCGGTTCTCCGGGGCGAGGGTCTCGGGGAGCCGCCGCCAGACGAGGACCGTCAGGGCGATGCCGACGACGGTGAGCACGGCGAAGACGCCGCGCCAGTCGGTCAAGCGCAGGACCTGGCCGCCGATGAGGGGCGCGACGATCGGGGCGACCCCGGAGATCAGCATGAGGGTGGAGAAGAACCGGGCCATCTCCACACCGTCGTAGAGATCACGCACGATGGCGCGGGCGATGACGATGCCCGCGGCGCCCGCGAGGCCCTGCAGCAGACGGAAGCCGGTGAGGAGTTCGGCGGTCGGTGCGAAGGCGCAGATCGCGGTGGCGAGGATGTAGCCGAACAGGCCGATGAGCAGGGGGCGGCGCCGCCCCCACCGGTCGCTCATCGGCCCGACCGCAAGCTGTCCGAGCGCCATGCCGGTGAGGCAGGCGGTGAGCGTCAGCTGGGCGGTCGCGGCGGACGTGTGCAGCGAGCGGGTGACCTCCGGGAGGGCCGGCAGGTACATGTCCATGGAGAGCGGGGGCACCGCGGTGAGCCCGCCCAGGGCGAGGGTGACGAGGAGGCCGGTGCGGCGCCGGGCGGTGAGATCCGGCGTGCCGGGGTCCGGGACAGGGACCGGCACCGGGACAGGGACCGGCTCCGGGACCTGCGCTGCCGTTCGGGGCTGCCGTATGAGGGGGCGTTCGAACCCGCTGGTGGTGCGGCTGCCGTGTTCCGGCATGCGGATTCCCTCCCGATTAGTCGTGCGATTACCTATGCTCTCAGCTCAGCTGAGCTGGTTGAGACCATTTCCGCGGTACTCCGCGGTACGGACAAGGGGCCCCTGTGGTGGAAGACAACCGTGATCCCGTGCGCTGGGGCATCCTCGCGACGGGTGGGATCGCCGCCTCGTTCACGGCGAACCTCCTGGACATGCCGGACGCGGAGGTCGTCGCGGTGGCCTCGCGGACCCAGACATCGGCGAAGGCGTTCGCCGAGCGGTTCGGGATACCTCGCGCGTACGGGGAGTGGGGCGCGCTCGCCGAGGACGAGGACGTCGATGTCGTGTACGTGGCGACACCGCACTCGGCGCATCGGGCGGCGGCCGGGCTCTGTCTGGAGGCCGGTCGTGCGGTGCTCTGCGAGAAGGCGTTCGCGCTGAACGCGCGGGAGGCGCGGGAGCTGGTGACGCTCGCCCGGCGGCGCGGTCTGTTCCTGATGGAGGCCATGTGGATGTACTGCCATCCGCTGGTCCGGCGACTGAAGGCGCTGGTCGACGACGGGGCGATCGGTGAAGTGCGCACCGTGCAGGCCGACTTCGGGCTCGCCGGCCCCTTCCCGCCCGCGCACCGCCTTCGTGATCCGGCGCAGGGCGGTGGCGCGCTCCTCGATCTCGGGGTGTACCCGGTGTCGTTCGCGCAGCTGCTGCTCGGGGAGCCGTCGGGGGTGAGTGCGAGAGCAGCGCTCTCGGATGAGGGCGTTGATCTCCAGACGGGAATGCTGCTCTCGTGGGAGAGCGGTGCTCACGCCGTGTTGCACTGCTCCATCAACGGGGGCACCCCGGTCACCGCCTCCGTCACCGGTTCGCGGGGCCGCATCGACATCCCGTACGGCTTCTTCTTCCCGGACCGCTTCGTGCTGCACCGCGACGGCCGCGACCCCGAGGAGTTCACCGCCGCGCCCGACGACGGCCCCCGCGACAGCCTCCGGCACGAGGCCGCCGAGGTCATGCACCGCCTGCGGGCAGGCGACACCGAGTCCCCCCTCGTCCCCCTCGACGGCACCCTCGCGGTGATGCGGACCCTGGACGCGGTGCGGGAGCGGATCGGGGTGCGCTACCCGGGCGAGTGAGCGCACCCCGCAACTGCCGTCCGACTACGCGGGCTTGAGCCCAGGGTTGCCCGACTCCGTCACGAAGGACGCCGCCGTCGTGATCGGCGCCCCCGGCGTCGTCACCGCCGACACCGTCTTGAAGTCGGCGCGCGCGGACTCGGTGCCGAGGGCGACCGTCACGTATCCGCGCCGCCCGTTGTAGAACTTCATGTGCGGGTTGGCCTTGGTGCAGGTCTCCCAGTTCGCGGGCTTCTCGGCGCCGTCCTTGCCGCTCGCGATCGACGTCGCGACGATCTCCGTGCCGACGTTCCTGGACGACTGGTCGTCGAAGTTCTCCTTGATGTCGAAGGCGTACCCGACGTGCACGTCACCGGTGAGCACCATCAGGTTCTCGATGCCGGAGGACTTCGCCCCGTCGAGGACCCGCTGCCGCGACGCGCGGTAGCCGTCCCAGGCGTCCATCGACAGCTTCGCCTCCGCGTTCAGGTCGAGCCGCCGCTCGGAGAAGGTGACCTGCTGCGGCACGACGTTCCACAGGGCCCGCGAGCCGCGCCAGCCGTCGATCAGCCAGCGCTCCTGCGTGGCCCCGGTGATGGTGCGTGCCGGGTCGTCCGTCTCCGGTCCCGGGACGTGGGCCTTGTCGCCGTACGCCTGGTCGGAGCGGTACTGCCGGGTGTCCAGGATGTCGAACTGGGCGAGCCGCCCCCACTTGACGCGGCGGTAGAGCTGGAGGTCGGGGCCGCTCGGCTTCTGGGGGCTGCGCAGCGGCAGGTTCTCCCAGTACGCGCGGTAGGCGGCGGCGCGGCGCAGCAGGAACTCGGCGGGCAGGTTGCCGTTCTCGTCGAGGTCGCCCGCGTAGTTGTTCTCGGTCTCGTGGTCGTCCCAGGTGACGACGAAGGGGTGCGCGGCGTGCGCGGCGCGCAGATCGGGGTCCGACTTGTAGAGCGCGTACCGCAGTCGGTAGTCCTCGAGGGTCTGCGTCTCGCGGTTGTAGAGCGCGGGCAGCGTGCGGTCGGTGTAGTTGCGGGCGCCGCCGACCGCGTTCACCGCGTACTCGTAGAGGTAGTCGCCCAGGTGGAAGACGACGTCGACGTCGTCTTCGGCCAGGTGCTTGTACGGGGTGTAGTAGCCGTCGTGGTACGCCTGGCAGGACACCGCGGCGAGCGTCAGGGCGCTCACCTTGCTGCCGGTGGCGGGCGCGGTGCGGGTGCGGCCGGTGTCGCTGATCCACTGCCCGGCCTTGAAGCGGAAGTAGTAGCCGCGCCCGGCGTCGAGGTGGTCCACCTCGACGTGTACGGAGTGGTTGAACTCGGGGTGCGCGGTGGCGGAGCCGCGTCTGGCGATCCGGCGGAAGCGGGCGTCGTGGGCCAGCTCCCACTGGACGGTGACACGCTCGTTCGGCAGGCCGCTGCCCGGTTCGTACGGGGACGGGGCGAGGCGGGTCCAGAGCAGGACGGAGCCGGGCAGCGGGTCGCCGGATGCGACACCGAGGGTGAACGGGTCTTTGGATATTTTGCGCGCGTCCAGCTCGGCGGCGCTCGCGACGCCCGCCGTCGGCAGGTTGGTGGCGAAGGCGAGCGCGGCCGCGGCGCCGGTGACGGTGAGGAAACGACGGCGGCCCAAGTGGCGGGCGGCGGCTCGGAGTTCGGGTGCGTGATGCCGGCCTGCGGGTGTCATGTGACCCTCCCCTGACGATTGGTGTCAGGGGCATGCAAGTGGCGGGGGACGACGCCCGCCTATCGCGTACACAACAGCCACATGGCGGGCGGATGATGTCCGCGTGGACACCCCTCCCGTACGCTGCGGGGCCATGAACGCAGAGCCAACTGGAGTGATGAGGACCGCCGTGGTGACCGGCGCGGGGTCCGGGATCGGCAGGTCCGTGGCGGTCGAACTGCTGCGCGCGGGATGGTCCGTGGCGCTCGCGGGGCGCCGGATGGAGACGCTGGAGGAGACGGCGGCGGTCGCGCCCGACGGCACGTCGCTGTGCGTGCGCACGGACGTCTCGGAGCCGCAGGACGTGGCCGCGCTCTTTTCGGCCGTACGCGAGAACTTCGGCCGCCTCGACCTGCTCTTCAACAACGCCGGTACGTTCGGTCCGGGCGGCGTCCCGGTCGAGGAGCTGCCCTACGACGCGTGGCGGCACGTCGTCGACACGAACCTCAACGGCGCGTTCCTGTGTGCGCAGGCGGCGTTCCGGCAGATGAAGGAGCAGGACCCGCAGGGCGGCCGGATCATCAACAACGGCTCCATCTCGGCCCAGGTCCCGCGCCCGCAGTCGATCGCGTACACGACGACGAAGCACGCGCTGACCGGCCTGACGAAGTCCCTCTCGCTGGACGGCCGCCCCTACCGGATCGCCTGCGGCCAGATCGACATCGGCAACGCGGCGACCGACATGACCGAGCGCATGCGGTCCGGAATCCTGCAGGCCAACGGGGAGTTGGCGCCCGAGCCCGTGATGGACGTGTCCGACGTGGCACGGACGGTGCGGCACATGGCGGAGCTGCCGCTGGAGGCGAATGTGCAGTTCGCGACGGTGCTCGCGACGAACATGCCGTTCATCGGGCGGGGTTAGCGCGTTTCGGTGCCCGATCCGGCCAAGTGGCCGACCGTGACCCGTCGTTCACGGTCGGCCAACATCTGCACAAGCGGAATATGAAGCACCGCGCCAATTACGCGCATCACACCCAGTATGCTCAGCGAGCCCTCCACGAGAACTCCACATTCAGAGCACGCTTGGAGCACATCTTGCACATACGTTCCGCGGTCCCGGCCGTCCTCGCCGCCGCCGCGCTCTCGGCCTCGCTGCTCGCCGCGTCCCCCGCGAGCGCGGCCGCGCGCCACCAGAGCGGGCTGCACCTCGGGTACATCCAGTACGACAGCCCGGGCCGCGACACCCGTACCAACTCCTCGCTGAACGCGGAGTGGGTGAACATCCACAACAACTCCGGCTCGGCGATCCAGCTCAAGGGCTACAAGCTGAAGGACAACACCGGCTACACGTACACCTTCGGCAGCTACAAGATCGGCGCGGGCAAGACCGTCAAGGTCCGCACGGGCAAGGGCACCAACGCCTCCGGTGTCCGCTACTGGGGCCGCGGCTCGTACGTCTGGAACAACACCAGCGACAAGGCCCGCCTCATCAAGCCGAGCGGCTCGCTCAAGGACTCCTGCTCATGGACGACCGCCGACAACGGCTACAAGAACTGCCACTGAGGCACCACAGGCCGCTGTGAAGGGGGAGGCGGCAGGGCAGCCGCTCCGCGCCGACCCGTGGCGCCCGCCGGGGAGCGGCGGGCGTCACCGGGGTCGCGGAAAGGTTGCCCTGCCGAAGCGTCGGAGGGCGCCTCTCTCCGGGTGAGGCTCAGGCCTGGCCCGTCTCGAAGCGGGACACCTTCCCGCCGTCGACGTCGAACCGCCACTTCGTCCGCATCTCGCCCCATGTGTCGTTGCGGTAGCTGACGATCAGCGCGCGCCCGCCATCGGACTCGTTCTCCACCTCCATATGGCCGTTGGAGGAGAAGATCTCGCGCTCGGTCCAGTCGGCGACGTCCCGGTCGGAACCGTCGTCGGACATGGTCGCGTCGGGCGTGAGGACGGCCTGGAAGGCGGCCTGGTCGTTGGTGTTCACCGCGGTGACGAAGGCTCGGACCGTCGGGTCGCTGAGCCGGTTTACCTGAATGCTCATGGCCCCACGGTCACACCGGCGATGCCCGCGCGCCACCGGACGCGGCGGGGTCACTCGTACGGCCGATCGAGCCGGGTGCGCGGGGCGGGTCTGACGGACGGTGAAGGAGGAGCCGTACCTGACACCCCTCCCCTTCCTTCACCCCCTCCCCAGGAGACGCCGCCATGACCAGTTCCTGCTTCGACCGCCGCGACCTGGGCCTTCTCCTGCTCCGGGTGGGAACGGGCGGCGTGCTCGCCGCGCATGGCGCCCAGAAGCTCTTCGGCTGGTTCGGCGGCCACGGCATCGAAGGCACCGGCGCGTTCATGGAGTCCATCGGCTACAAGCCGGGCAAGGCGAACGCCATGATCGCGGGCCTCGCCGAGGCGGGCGGCGGCGTGTTCCTCGCGCTCGGCCTCGCGACCCCGGCCGCCGGTTCCGCGGCGGCGGGAGCCATGGCGGGGGCGACCGCCGTGCACGCCCCCAACGGCTTCTTCAGCATGAGCGGCGGCTACGAGTACCCGGCGTACCTCGGCCTGGTCTCCGCGGCCCTCGCGATCACGGGCCCCGGCGCCTACTCGGCCGACGACGCGCTCGGCCACTCCTTCAACCGGGCCTGGATGGTGCCGGCCGCCCTCGCGGGCACGGCGGTGGGGGTGCTGGTGTCGGTGGGCTCGCGACAGCGGAACGTACGGGAGCAGGCGGGCGAGGAGAACGAGGCGCACGAGTCGGGTGGGGAGAACGAGGCGGGCGAGGAGAGCTGAGGGGCGGACCGGCCTTTCGGCGGCGGACCGTCCTCACCGAAAGCAAAGTCGGTGTCCTGCGGCCGAGTTGACGGGCTACCGTCCCCTCCCATGTCCGACACCGCCACGAACGTCCCGCCCCGCCTCACCCGCCTCACCCGCCTCACCTTCCACGGCCCGCTCTCCGAGGCGCGGGCCGCCCGCCTCGTCGAGCGCGTCTCGCCGGGGATCGGCACCGTGCTCGACATCGGCTGCGGCTGGGGCGAGTTGCTGCTGCGCGTCCTGGAGGCGGCCCCCGGAGCCACCGGCACCGGCGTCGACCTGAACGGGGACGACCTGGCCAGAGGCCGCGCCACCGCCGAGAAGCGCGGTCTCGCCGACCGGGTCACCTTCGCCCCTCATCCACGAGGAGCTCTTCGACGAGCTCGCGGCGGCGGGCTTCGACGTGACGCCGGGCGCCCTCGGCGAGAACGTCGCCACGAACGGCATCGACCTCGCGTCTGACTCAGCCCGTTCCGGTGCCTGCGTCGAACCACGTCTCCGCGAGCGAGTCGAGCGTCGGCTCCGGCGGGGCGGGCAGCTCCCGCAAGTACCAGGGCAGGTTGCTGTAGACGTGCAGCAGAGTGTGGGCGAGGAGTTCACGGGGCTCGAAGGTGCGGCCGTAGGCCCGCATGAAGCGGCCGAGCAGCCCCGGCTCCGCGCGCGTGACGAAGAGGCCGACGCCCACGAAGTCGTACGCCGGATCCCCGATCATGGCGGGCTCGAAGTCGAACAGCCCGGTGAGGCGCGGGGGTTCGGCCGGCCCGCCCGGATCGACCAGCAAATGCTGACGCATGAACTCGGTGTGCAGGAGGGAGAGCGGCGGATCGCCGGGCAGGGCAACGGAGTTCAGGAAGTCCGGGATCTGCTCCAGCCAGCTCTCCGGCAGCCCGCGCTCCCGCTGCCGCCGCTCGGCCCCGGCCCGCTGCCGGCCGAGGAAGGCACCCCAGTCGCCGGGTCCGAGCACGTCGGACTCGCCGGGTCCGAGCACGTCGGCGAGCGGCGCGGGATCCAGGGCGTGCAGCGCGGCGAGCGCGGCACCGGCTTCCTCGACGAGGTGTTCGCGTCCCGCGCGCGGGATGCGCGGCCAGGCGGCGACGAGTTCCTCGCCGGGCAGCCGGGACATGAGGACGTAGCGCCATCCGTTCTCGTACGCGCCTGCCGCGTGCACCCGTGGCGTACGGACCGGAAGCCGCCCGTCGAGATGGCGCAGCACCCGCTCCTCGACGAGGCCGTCGGCGGCCGCCGTACCCGGAAAGAGCTTGAGGACGAGCTCGCCCCCGACCGCGTAGACGGGCTGCGAACCCGCCGGGAAGCGCACCGATGGCACCCCCTCGAGACCGAGCCTGCGGCAGAGGTCGTCGACGCCGGGCCGCAGGACGGCTTCATCGGGGACTACGGCGTCCCATTGCTCGTCGGTGTCCACGATGGGCAGCATGATCGGGACGGTAGGCGGCGGGCGTTGGCACGGCAAACGCATTTGCCGGGAGCGCGATACCGGCGGGCCGGTCCGGCCTCCGCGATAGCGGCGGGCGGGTCCGGCTCCGCGATAGCGGCGGGCGGGTCCGGCTCCGCGATAGCGGCGGGCGGGTCCGGCCTCCGCGATACCGACCGAAGTCTCCCGCCCATCGACTTTAGGCCGACGCTCCGAGGGCCCCCGCACGCCTAGCGTCGTGAACATGACCCGCGAAGAGGCAGAGCACGGAACAGGAACGCCAGGCGAGAAG
>NZ_SRIC01000160.1 GCF_004684775.1 Streptomyces sp. MZ04 | reverse complement strand
GCCCAAGACCAAGCCCAAGCCCAACCCCAAGCCCAAGCCCAAGCCCGAGTCCCGCACCGCCCTCGTCCGCCGCGCCCGCCGCATCAACCGCGAGCTCGCCGAGGTGTACTCGTACGCGCACCCCGAGCTGGACTTCGAGAACCCCTTCGAGCTCCTGGTGGCCACGGTCCTCTCCGCGCAGACCACGGACCTGCGGGTGAACCAGACGACACCCCGCCTCTTCGCCGCGTACCCGACCCCGGAGGACCTGGCCGCCGCTAACCCCGAAGAGGTCGAGGAACTGATCAGGCCGACCGGGTTCTTCCGGGCGAAGACGAAGTCGATCATGGGGCTCGCCGCGGCCCTGCGGGACAACCACGGCGGCGAGGTCCCCGGCCGCATAGAGGACCTGGTCAAACTGCCCGGCGTGGGCCGCAAGACCGCGTTCGTCGTGCTCGGCAACGCCTTCGGAGTCCCCGGAATCACCGTCGACACCCACTTCGGGCGGCTGGTGCGCCGGTGGAAGTGGACCGAGGAGACCGACCCGGAGAAGGTCGAGGCCGCCGTCGCCGACCTCTTCCCGAAGAGCGAGTGGACGATGCTCTCGCACCGGGTGATCTTCCACGGCCGCCGCATCTGCCACGCCCGCAAGCCCGCCTGCGGCGCCTGCCCCATCGCCGGCCTCTGCCCGTCGTACGGAGAGGGCGAGACCGACCCGGAGAAGGCGAAGAAGCTCCTCAAGTACGAGATGGGGGGCCTCCCGGGCCAGCGCCTCAAGCCCCCGCCGGACTACCCGGGAAAGGCTGCGCCCCCGCTGGGCGCGGCATGAGCGAGGATTCGGCCGAGGAACCAACCGGGGGTCCACAGGCGTTGTCCACAGTTGGACGGGGGTGCCGATGACGCACGCGAGCGACACGAGCGATACGCAGGACACGAGGCAGGACACGAGCGATACGCACATGAGCAACGGGAACGGCTTCGAGGGGCACGGCCACGCAGCCGGCCCCGACGAGCACGGCCACGCAGCCGGCCCCGACGAGCACGGCCACGCAGCCGGCCCCGACGAGCACGGCCGCACCGGCAGCCCCAACGGCCACGTGCGCCTCAGCACCGAAGGCCTCCCCGCCTGGCTGACCCCCGTCGTCCGCGCCGCGGAGACCGTCGAGCCCACCCAGCTCAGCCGCTTCCTGCCCCCGGAGAGCGGCGCCGGACGCCAGTCCGCCGTACTGATCCTCTTCGGAGAGGGCGCCCAAGGCCCCGAGCTGCTCCTGATGGAGCGCTCCGGGAGCCTGCGCTCGCACGCCGGCCAGACCTCCTTCCCCGGCGGCTCCCTCGACCCCGAGGACGGCGATCCGCAGACGGACGGCCCCCTCAGGGCCGCCCTGCGCGAGGCCGAGGAGGAGACCGGGCTCGACCCCCGGGGCGTCCAGCTCTTCGCCGTGCTGCCCCGGCTCTTCATTCCGGTGAGCGATTTCGTCGTCACGCCCGTACTGGGCTGGTGGCGTTCACCCAGTCCCGTAGGCGCGGTCGATCCGGCCGAGACGGCCCGCGTCTTCACCGTTCCCGTGGCCGATCTCACGGATCCCGACAACCGCGCGACGGCCGTCCATCCGCGAGGCCACCAAGGCCCCGCGTTCCTCGTCGAATCCGCTCTGGTCTGGGGATTCACGGCCGGCGTGATCGACAAGATCCTGCACTTCGCGGGCTGGGAGCGCCCCTGGGACCGTACGAAGCAGGTCCCGCTCGACTGGCGCGCATGACAAGGTTGCGGGGACGTGGCGACCGCGATGCGAGGCGAGGATTGAATCGGTGAACGTGCTGGACATCCTGTTGGTGGTCGCCGCCGTGTGGTTCGCGGTGGTCGGCTATCGCCAGGGATTCGTCGTCGGCATCCTGTCGGTGATCGGATTCCTGGGCGGCGGCCTCGTCGCGGTGTACCTGCTGCCCGTCATCTGGGGCGCCTTCACGGACGACAAGCAGGCGGTGGGCACGACGGCCGCCGTCGTCGCCGTCATCATCGTGATCGTCTGCGCCTCGATCGGCCAGGCCTTCACCACGCACCTCGGCAACAAGCTGCGCAGATACATCACCTGGCAGCCCGCCCGCGCCCTGGACGCGACGGGCGGCGCCCTGGTCAACGTGGTGGCGATGCTCCTCGTCGCCTGGCTGATCGGCTCCGCCCTCGCCGGTACGACGCTGCCGACGCTCGGCAAGGAAGTCCGTAACTCCAAGATCCTGCTCGGCGTCTCGCGCGCCCTGCCCGACCAGGCCGACACCTGGTTCGCGGACTTCTCATCCGTCCTCGCGCGCAACGGCTTCCCGCAGGTCTTCAGCCCGTTCTCGAACGAGCCCATCACCGAGGTGCAGGCCCCCGACCCCAGGCTCGCCAAGAGCGCGGTCGCGACGAAGGCCAGGCAGTCCATCGTGAAGGTGCAGGGCGAGGCGCGCGGCTGCGGCAAGGTCCTTGAAGGCACCGGCTTCGTCTTCTCCGACCGCCGCGTGATGACGAACGCGCACGTGGTGGGCGGCGTGGACGAGCCGACTGTGCAGATAGGCGGAGACGGCCGGACGTACGACGCGAAGGTCGTGCTCTACGACTGGGAGCGCGACATCGCCGTCCTCGACGTGCCGACCCTCCAGGCGCCCCCGCTGCGGTTCACGTCGAAGGACGCGGCCAGCGGTGACAACGCGATCGTCGCGGGCTTCCCGGAGAACGGTCCGTACGACGTGCGCCCCGCGCGCGTGCGCGGCCGCATCACGGCCAACGGCCCGGACATCTACCACCGGGGCACCGTGCGCCGCGATGTGTACTCGCTCTACGCGACCGTCCGCCAGGGCAACTCCGGCGGCCCGCTGCTCACGCCGGACGGCAAGGTGTACGGCGTGGTGTTCGCGAAGTCCCTCGACGACCCGGACACCGGCTACGCGCTCACGGCAGACGAGGTCCAGGAGGACATCGAGGCCGGCCGCACCGCCAACCAGGAAGTCGACAGCGAGGGTTGCGCGCTCTAGCCGGGGCGCCGGGGCACCGCCCCGGATCAGTCGCGCGTATGACGCAGCCGCGCCGAGACCCAGCGGGCCCTGCGGCGCAAGATGCGTGGAATGCCGATGCCCTGAGCAGGGCCTTCGTGGCCCGGATCGTGCGGGCCGCCCCCCTCATGACTGTTCAGCGCTGTGGCCGAGCGGCGGTTGCGTGCTGCGTCACTGTAGTCGTGCGTCCAGCCCATACCCCGACGTGTGCCCGTGCCTCAAGGTCGGTAATCGCGCCCAGGGGCCCCAATTGGCCTATGCGGGGGGCAAGTGGCCGTTCGTAGTACAGACGTTCGCCAACCGACGATTCAGGGGCCGATTCAGGGGCGGATTCAGGGGCCGATTCAGGGGCCCGAAAGCCTCACCGATCCGGCTCGGGATCCTTCAACCAGTTCACCAGCTCGGTCGAGAACGCAACAGGGTCCTCTTCATGAGGAAAGTGCCCGAGCCCGTCGAACAGCCGCCAGCGGTACGGCGCTTCGACGTATTCGCCGGAGCCCGCCGCGCTCCTCGTACGCATCACGGGATCGAGCGATCCGTGCAGATGCAGCGTGGGTACCTGCACCGGCCGCCTCATGCGCCGGTTGAACTGGATGCCGTCGGGGCGGGCCATCGAGCGCACCATCCAGCGGTACGGCTCGATCGAGCAGTGCGCCGTCGAGGGGATGGTCATCGCCCGCTGGTACGTCTCGACCGTCTCGTCGTCCGGAAGGCGCGGCCCCGACCAGTCCCGCACCAGACGCCCCACCAGGGCGCCGTCGTCCGCGACGAGTTGACGCTCGGGCAGCCACGGCCGCTGGAAACCCCAGACGTACGACCCGGCGGCGGTCTGCTTCCTGTCGGACAGCATCGCCGAGCGCCAGCGCCGCGGATGCGGCATCGAGGAGACGGCGAGGCGGCGCACCAGCTTGGGCCGCATCACGGCCGCCGTCCACGCCAGATATCCACCCAGGTCGTGCCCGACGAGCGCGGCGTCCGGCTCACCGAGGGACCGCACGACGCCCGTGATGTCGAGCGCGAGGTTCGCCGGGTCGTAGCCGCGCGGCGTACGGTCGCTGCCGCCCACGCCCCGCAGGTCCATCGCGACCGCACGGAAGCCCGCGTCGGCGAGCGCCACCATCTGATGCCGCCAGGTCCACCAGAACTGCGGGAAGCCGTGCAGAAGCAGCACCAGCGGCCCGTCACCCAGCTCGGCGATGTGGAAGCGCGCGCCGTTGGCGGCGACATCCCGGTGGGTCCAGGGGCCATCGATGCGTACGAGCGAGGGCGGCTGGGCCGAAAGAGGGGCGGGGTCCGTCATGAAGACGAGCGTGCCACAGCCGGGGCCTTCTCACCGACAGGGTCGACGGCGGCACCCGCAGGGCTCACCGCGCGGGGGTGCGGCTTGACGTTCCCCAGTACGGCAGCCGTCTCCTTGGCCGAAGCGGCCGCCTTCTGCGGGCCCCTGCCCTTCTTGGCCTTCTTCGCGAAGATGACGCCGATCAGCGCGAGGAGCCCCGCGACCAGCACGTTCGCCGCGAAGGACAGCACGAAGCAGATCGCCAGGTTCCAGCCGCTCCAGGTCTCGATGCCGTACGCGAGGGCGAAACTCAGCATCGGCAGCGAGAAGATCAGCACCGCTCCCGCCGCGGCGAACGCGGCACCGCCGACCGCACCGCGCTTGACGTCCTGCCGCAGCTGCGCCTTGGCCAGCGCGATCTCGTCGTGCACCAGCGCCGACATCTCGCTGGTCGCCGTGGAGACCAGCTGGCCGAGGCTGCGCTCGGTGCCGACGGGCCCGTCGGGTGCGCTCATCGCGTACTCCCTCTTCCGTAAGCGTGCATAAGCCTGCTCGGATACGTCTGTTCAGATACGACTGCTCAGCTAGGTCTGCGCAGCGATTCTGCTGAGTCTGCTAAGTCTGCGCAGATAAGTCTGCTCAGATCATGCCGGACCCTCGTCATCGACGCGTGCCCCGGCCGACACTTCGGCAAGCCTGCGGTGTTCGGCGGCCTTCTTCTCGTAGATCGCGGCCATCCGCAGGTGGTACTCCGGCTTGTCCTGCTCGTAGATGTCGGGGATGCCGTCGAGGTCCTCGTCGCGCTCCTCCTCGGCCACCATCGCGCGGTACTTGGCGTTGCGGACCTTGAGCAGGATCGCGGCGAGCACGGCCGCGATGAGCGAGCCGATCAGGACGGCGGCCTTGATCTCGTCGGTCAGCAGCGGGTCCTCGGTGAAGGCGAGTTCGCCGATCAGGAGCGAGACGGTGAAGCCGATCCCGGCGAGCGAGGCGACCGCGAAGACGTCCGGCCAGGCCAGTTCGTCGTTCAGCTCGGCCCTGGTGAAGCGCGCCGCGAGCCAGGTGCCGCCGAAGATGCCGACCGCCTTGCCGACCACGAGCCCGAGCACCACACCGAGCGTCTCCGGCTTGGTGAATACGTCCCCGAGCGCGCCGCCCGACACCACGACACCAGCGCTGAACAGCGCGAACAGCGGTACGGCGAGGCCCGCGGAGATCGGCCGCACCAGGTGCTCGATGTGCTCGCCCGGCGAGTGCTCCTCGTCGTCGCGGCGGGTGCAGCGCAGCATCAGGCCCATCGCGACACCGGCGATGGTGGCGTGGATGCCGCTGTTGTACATCAGGCCCCAGATGGTCAGGGCCAGCGGAACGTAGATGTACCAGCCGCGCACGCCCTTGCGCAGCAGCAGCCAGAAGACCGCGAGGCCGACGACCGCGCCGCCGAGCGCGGCGAAGTCGATGTCGCTGGTGAAGAAGACCGCGATGATCAGGATCGCGAAGAGGTCGTCGACGACGGCGAGCGTGAGCAGGAAGGCGCGCAGCGCGGACGGCAGTGAGGTGCCGATGACCGCGAGGACCGCGAGCGCGAAGGCGATGTCGGTGGCGGTGGGAACGGCCCAGCCGTCCATGGAGCCGCCGCCGACCGCGTTGGTCAGGAAGTACACGAGGGCGGGCACGGCCATGCCGCAGAGTGCCGCGACGACGGGCAGCGCGGCGGCCTTCGGGTCGCGCAGATCGCCGGCGACGAGCTCGCGCTTGAGCTCGATCCCGGCCACGAAGAAGAAGACGGCGAGCAGTCCGTCGGCGGCCCAGTGCTGGATGGAGAGGTCGAGTCCGAGGGCGCCGGGGCCCAGGTGGAACCCGCTCACGGATTTGTACGACCCACCGGCCGTGTTCGCCCAGATCAGCGCGGTGACGGCGGCGACGAGGAGGAGGACACCGCCGACGGTCTCGGTGCGCAGGGCGTCTGCGACGAAGTTCCGCTCGGGCAGCGAGAGCCGTCCGAGTGCCTTGCGGTTGTTGGTGGGTGCGGGCGCGGCCACGGGGGTCGACCTCCGGTCGGGTGGGCAGGACGAATCACATGCCGACCAGACTTCCCGGCGCACCTAGGTTCTTCTTGTCGCGATGTTGACGCGATCCTTAGCTTACCTAACATGCGTCCGGACGTATCCGGTGATCGTCACTTTAAGCGCAAGAAGGGCACCCGGCGCGGTGCCGGATGCCCTTCTCCTGTACGTCCTCATGTACGTCTGACCAGTGCCCCGAAGGGGCCGGAGCGCCTAGTCCTCGCTGGACGCCGACGGCAGCTTGGTCTGGATCAGGTCCATGACCGAGGAGTCGGTCAGCGTGGTGACGTCACCCAGCTCACGGTTCTCCGCGACGTCACGCAGCAGCCGCCGCATGATCTTCCCGGACCGCGTCTTCGGCAGCTCCGCCACCGGCAGGATCCGCTTCGGCTTGGCGATCGGGCCGAGCGTCGCGCCCACGTGGTTCCGCAGGTCCGCGACGAGCCCTTCGGCCTCCGCGTCGGCGGAACCCCGCAGGATCACGAAGGCCACGATGGCCTGGCCCGTCGTCTCGTCCGCCGCGCCCACGACCGCCGCCTCGGCGACGGAGGGGTGCGAGACGAGCGCGGACTCGACCTCGGTGGTGGAGATGTTGTGCCCGGAAACGAGCATCACGTCATCGACCCGCCCGAGGAGCCAGATGTCGCCGTCGTCGTCCTTCTTGGCACCGTCTCCGGCGAAGTACTTGCCTTCGAAGCGCGACCAGTAGGTGTCGATGAACCGCTGGTCGTCGCCCCAGATGGTGCGCAGCATCGACGGCCACGGCTCGGTCAGGACGAGATAGCCACCGCCGCCGTTCGGCACCTCGTTCGCCTCGTCGTCGACGACGGTGGCGGAGATGCCCGGCAGCGCGCGCTGGGCACTGCCCGGCTTGGTCTCGGTCACGCCCGGCAGCGGCGAGATCATCATCGCGCCGGTCTCGGTCTGCCACCAGGTGTCCACGATGGGGCAGGTGTCGCCGCCGATGTTCTTCCGGTACCAGATCCACGCCTCGGGGTTGATCGGCTCACCGACCGACCCGAGCACCCGCAGGCTGCTGAGGTCGAACTTCGCGGGGATGTCGTCGCCCCACTTCATGAACGTACGAATGGCCGTGGGCGCCGTGTAGAGGATGGTCACCCCGTACTTCTGGACGATCTCCCAGAAGCGCCCCTGGTGCGGGGTGTCGGGCGTGCCCTCGTACATGACCTGCGTCGCGCCGTTGGCCAGCGGTCCGTACGTGATGTACGAGTGTCCGGTGACCCAGCCGATGTCGGCCGTGCACCAGTAGACGTCGGTCTCCGGCTTGAGGTCGAAGACGGCGTGGTGGGTGTACGCGGCCTGCGTCAGGTACCCGCCCGACGTGTGCAGGATGCCCTTCGGCTTACCCGTCGTACCCGACGTGTAGAGGACGAAGAGCGGGTTCTCGGCGTCGAAGGCCTCCGGCGTGTGCTCGGCGGACTGGCGCTCGGTGAGCTCGTGCCACCACACGTCGCGGCCCTCGGTCCACGCCACGTCCTGGCCGGTGCGGCGTACGACGAGGACGTGCTCGACGGAGCTTCCGTCGCGCGAAACGGCGTCATCCACCGCAGGCTTGAGCGCGGCGGGCTTGCCCCGGCGGTAGCCCCCGTCGGAGGTGATGACGACCTTGGCGTCGGCGTCCTTCACGCGCGTGGCGATGGCGTCGGCGGAGAAGCCGCCGAAGACCACGGAGTGCGCGGCGCCGATGCGGGCGCAGGCCAGCATCGCCACGACGGCCTCGGGGATCATCGGCAGATAGACGGCGACGCGGTCGCCCTGCCGGACGCCCAACTCGGTCAGCGCGTTGGCGGCCCGGCTGACCTCGTCCTTCAGCTGGGCATAGGTGATGGCCCGGCTGTCGCCGGGCTCACCCTCGAAGTGGATCGCCACGCGGTCGCCGTTGCCGGCCTCCACATGGCGGTCCACGCAGTTGTACGCGACGTTGAGCTTCCCGTCGGCGAACCACTTCGCGAACGGCGGGTTCGTCCAGTCGAGCGTCTCGGTCGGTTCGGTGGCCCAGGTCAGCCGGCGGGCCTGCTCGGCCCAGAAGCCGAGCCTGTCAGCCTTGGCCTGTTCATACGCCTCCGCGGTGACGTTGGCGTTGGCCGCCAGGTCGGCCGGCGGCGCGAACCTTCGCTCTTCTTTAAGAAGGTTGGCCAGGCTTTCGTTGCTCACGACATCTCCCATTCCCAGGGTGTCCGTTGTGTCCCAAGCCACAGCTCATCAGACGGATACCCCTGGTGACAAGAGCCTGCCGAAAATTGGTTTAGACCTGTACTCGGGCGGGTGGCTGATCCTCCGGGGCCGGTGTCACCTGGTCGAAGACCTCGTCCTGAGCCTCGGTCAGCAGATAGGCCTGCGCCTCACCGACGTGGAAGTACATCCCGTGCAGTTCGAGCGTGCCCTCGGCCATCCGCCGGGCCACCGACTCATGGCCGCGCAGATGCTCCAACTGCTGCACCACATTGGTCAGACAGAGCTGCTCGACCGCGTCGGCGGGCGCCCGCCCCGCAAGACGGGTCCAGGTCTTGTCGGCGTCGTACGCGGCCATCCGCTCGAGGCTCGGCATCCCGTGCCGCAACCAGCGCTTCAGGGGCGTCTGAGCGCCGCCGGGCGGCGTGTTGAGCAGCGCCTGCATCGCCCCGCACCCGGAGTGCCCGCACACGGTGATGGACCGCACCTGCAGGACGTCCACGGCGTACTCGATCGCCGCGGCCACCGAGTCGTCCCCGCTCTCGGCACCCGGCAGCGGCACCAGATTGCCGACGTTGCGTACGACGAAGAGGTCCCCGGGGCCGCTCGACGTGATCATCGATGTGACGAGCCGGGAGTCGGCGCAGGTCAGGAAGAGCTGCGAGGGACTCTGCCCCTCGCGGGCGAGGCGGGCCAGCTCGCCCCGCACATGCGGGGCCGTGTTCCGCTGGAACGCGCTGATGCCGCGCGCCAGTTGATGCCCGCTGGGCCGCTCCCCGCGCGGGGTCTCCTCGGGGCGGTCGCAGTGGTGGTTGCGCCAGGCCGTCCAGGGGCGGCAGCAGGAGTGCGACGTGCTCGCCGGTTCGGCGATCCGCGTGCCCGCACGCCCGGTCACCTCGACGGTGCCGCCCTGCGCGGTGTGCGCGTCCTGCCAGCACTGCAGCGCCTCGTACGCGGCATGGTCCATGAAAGAGCCGTCCAACTCAACCACAGTTGCGGACCCTTGGGGCACAAGGTGCAGCGCCCTGCTGAGCCTCGGCACCGCGAGGAACGTCAACTGTCCGCGCACACGCACATGGTGGACGTCGCCCTCCTCGGCGTGCGTGATCCGTGTCCGGGCGAGGCGGTGCAGCGCGACGGCCACGGCGACGGCGACGCCGAGGGCCACGCCTTCGAGCACGCCCAGGAAGACCACGCCGAGCGTCGTGATGACGTAGACGAGGATCTCGCGGTGGCGGGTGATGGTGCGGATGTGGTTCAGGCTCACCATCTGGATGCCGACGGCCATCACCAGGGCGGCGAGCGCGGCGAGCGGGATCAGCTCCAGGACGGGGACGAGCAGCAGGGCGGCTACTACTACCCAAACGCCGTGCAGCATCGTGGAGTTCCTGCTGACGGCACCCGCTCGCACATTGGCCACGCTGCGCACCGCGACCCCGGCGACCGGCAGCCCGCCGAGCGCGCCGGAGACGACATTGGCGGCGCCCTGCCCGAGCAGCTCCCGGTCGAGATCGGAGCGGCCGACGCGGGACTGCCCCGCGGCCCGCCGCGAGGTGAGCTTGTCCACGGCGACCGCCCCGAGCAGCGACTGCACCCCGCACACCAGCGTGATGGTGAGCACGGCGGCCACGATCCCGAGCACGGGCCCTTCCGGGAGCCCGGCCAGCGCGTGACTGCGCCACGACGGCAGGTCGACCTTGGCGAGGCTGAGTCCGGCGACGGAGGCGCAGACGGTCGCCCCCGCGACGGCGACCAGCGGAGCAGGTACGACGCGCAGAACTCTCCCCGGGCGTCCGGGAATGCGCGGCCAGGCGAGCAGGATCGCCAGTGTCAGGAGGCTGATCGACAGGTCGGCCGGATGCAGATCGGCCAACTGGGCGGGCAGCGCACGGAGGTTGTCGGGAACGGAGCTCTGCGGCGTGCCGCCGAGCACGATGTGCAGCTGGGCGACGGCGATGGCGACACCGATGCCGGCGAGCATGCCGTGCACGATGGCGGGGCTGACGGCGAGTGCGGAGCGGGCCACGCGCAGGCAGCCGAGGCCGAGTTGGGCGCAGCCGGCGAGGACGGTGATGGCGCAGGTGGTACGCCATCCATAGCGCTGGATGAGGTCGGCGGTGACGACCGTGAGGCCGGCGGCGGGTCCGCTCACCTGGAGCGGCGACCCGCCGAGCCGTCCGGCGAGGAGTCCGCCGACGGCGGCGGCGACGAGCCCTGCCTGGAGCGGTGCTCCGGTGGCGAGCGCGATGCCGAGGGAGAGCGGCAGGGCGATCAGGAAGACGGCGATCGACGCGGAGAGATCGGCGCCGGAGACACGGAACTTGCGGAACTTGCGGCTCTTGCGGCTCTTGCCGGACGGCGGGCCGTGGGGCTCGTGGTCGTGTGAGGCGTGGGCCGAGTCGGTGGTGTGGGTGGGGACACAAGCGGTCATGGCTTCCCGTCTCCTCCGGGGCGGCGCGGTCGCGGGACAAGGGGTCCTCCGGCGGTCTCCGGAGGGCGGGTCGCGGCCGTGGGTCACGGCGTTGCAGCGGCGGGATATCTCAACTCTCGGTAAATGAATCGTAATGCAGAGTAAAGGCCGTGGTTGGATAAATGGGTCAAATGGGGCATTGAATCACCCTGGCGAGTGAATAAGGCTATTCGTCGGCTTGTCGGAACCCGCCTCCCGTGCCCTCGTGCGACGTTGGCGACCTCGTCGGCATTTCACCTCAATTACGGACTAATGCCCGCGAAGACCCCTGCCCTGACTCGAAGCCGATGTGAAGGAAGTAGGTGGGCGGAAGATGGCCGCCACCCAGAGGATCCAGCGGATCGCCGCGGGCATCACCGCCCTCGTGGCATGCGTCGCGGCACTGGCCGGTTGCGCGGGCGGCGACGCCGGCACCCGCGCCGAGAAGGGCGCGCACGGCCCCGGAAAGGCGGCTCCCGCCCCGGCGCCCAAGAGCGCGGTCCGCATGATCGGCGACGGCTCCACCGCCTTCACCGGTCAGCAGCCGCACCTGCCGAGACCCGCACGCCTCAAGCGGGGCCAGAAGCCACCCCAGTTCGTGGTCTTCTCCTGGGACGGCGCGGGCGAGGACAGCCAGAAGCTCTTCTCGCACTTCCGCAAGGTCGCCCAGCGGAACAACGCGACGATGACGTACTTCCTCAGCGGCGTGTACATGCTCCCCGAGGAGAAGCGGAAGCTCTACAAGCCGCCACAGCACCTGTCCGGCAGCTCGGACATCGGCTTCAACGACCGCAAGGGAATCAAGGACACCGTGGACCAGCTCCGCGGCGCCTGGCTCGAGGGCAACGAGGTCGGCACGCACTTCAACGGCCACTTCTGCGGTACGAGCGGCGGCGTGGGCCAGTGGTCGGTCGCCGACTGGAAGTCCGAGATCGGCCAGGCCAAGTCCTTCGTCAAGGCCTGGAAGACCAACACGGGCATGAAGGGCGCCCAGCCGCTGCCCTTCGACTACGACAAGGAACTCATCGGCGCCCGCACGCCCTGCCTCGAAGGCCAGAAGAACTTCATGCGGGCGGCCCGCGAGCTCGGCTTCCGCTATGACACCAGCGGCGTCAACAACCAGCTCTGGCCCAAGAAGAAGGAAGGCCTCTGGGACCTGTCGATGCAGCTGGTCCCGGTCCCCGGCCGCAAGTTCGAGACGCTCACCATGGACTACAACTTCATGGTGAACCAGTCGGGTACGACGTCCCAGGGCGACCCCGACAAGCACGAGTACTGGGGCGACCAGATGCGCGACGGCCTGCTCCAGGGCTTCGACCGCGCCTACAAGGGCAATCGCGCCCCGCTGATCATCGGCAACCACTTCGAGTCCTGGAACGGCGGCACGTACATGCGCGCCATCGAGGAGACGGTCGAGTCGGTCTGCACCAAGCCCGACGTACGCTGCGTCTCCTTCCGTCAACTCGCTGACTGGCTCGACGCCCAGGACCCGAAGACCCTGGAGCGCCTCACCAAGCTGCCGGTCGCCACGGCCCCCAAGGGCGGCTGGGCGTCCTACCTCTCGGCCCAGCCCGCCCCGGCCCCGAAGGGCGTCCCGGGCGCCCCGGCGGTCAAGCCGTAGCGCCCACAGGGGTGTTCAGGCCGTAGCGGCCAGCCGTTCGCGCAGCACGAAGTCGGGGTCGACCTGGCCCGCCAGATCGGCCCCCGTTCGTTCGTTGCCCCAGCTCTGCGCGTTCTTCAGGTGGAAGTGCACCATCTGGCGCGTGTAGCGCTCCCAGTCGCGGCGCTCGTACGAGGCGTCGGCGGCGGACTGAAGTGCTTGCAGGGCAAGGCGGTTGGTCGCCTCCAGGCGCTCGAACCGGGGCGGCCGGCCCTTCTCCATGGCGCGCACCCAGTCCGAGTGCCCGACGGTCACCAGGAGGTCGTCGCCCACCTGCTCACGCAGGAAGTCGATGTCGTCCTGGCCCTGCACCTTGTTGCCGACGACCCGGAGGGCGACCCCGAAGTCCCGTGCGTATTCCTTGTACTGGCGATAGACCGACACGCCCTTCCGGGTCGGCTCGGCCACCAGGAACGTCATGTCGAAGCGGGTGAACATGCCGGACGCGAACGAGTCCGAGCCGGCGGTCATGTCGACGACCGCGTACTCGTCGCGACCGTCGACCAGGTGGTTCAGGCACAGCTCCACCGCCCCCGTCTTGGAGTGGTAGCAGGCGACACCGAGGTCGGCTTCGGTGAACGGCCCTGTGACCATCAAACGTACGGCGGCGTCGTCGAGTTCCACCGTCCGCGCACACGCGTCGTACACCGGGTTGTCCTCGCGCACCCGAAGCAGCCGCGAGCCCTCGCCGGGGGGCGTGGTCTTGATCATTGTCTCGGCGGAGGCGATCCGCGGGTTGGAGCCGCGCAGATAGTCCTTGATGAGCGGAAGGCGTGCCCCCATGGCGGGCAGCTCGGCGGCGACCGTGTCGTCGAGGCCGAGCGCGAGGCCCAGGTGCTGGTTGATGTCGGCGTCCACCGCGAGGACCGGTGCGCCGGTGGCGGCGAGGTGGCGGATGAAGAGCGAGGACAGCGTGGTCTTGCCGCTGCCGCCCTTCCCTACGAAAGCGATCTTCATGTTCACCAAGAGTAGCTGGGTGATCACCTGACGTATCCATTCGGCGTGAAGAAGACCACTCCTTCGTGGGGCGGGCGCCGGGTGTGCGTAGGGTCGTACTCATGAGTACGACAGCTGATCCGCTCGCAGCCCTGGTGGCCCTGCCCGGAGTGAGCGACTCCGTGGATTCCGTGCGCAAGGCCGTGGACCGGGTCTACGGCCACCGGATCATGCGGCGCCGCAGCAACGAGGTCACGTCCGAGGCGGCCCTGCGCGGCGCGCGCGGCTCCGCGGCGCTCTCCGGCGCCGATTGGGCCCTCGAAGAGGTGCGCCGGCGCAGCGACTTCGGCGGCGACGACGAGGCGCGCACGGTCGGCGCGGCCCTGCGTCTCACCGCGGAGGCGGGTCAACTCCTGTCCATCTGGCGGCAGTCGCCGCTGCGGGTCCTCGCGCGCCTGCACCTGGTCGCGGCGGCGGAGGCCGATGAGGCGGCGGGGCGGCCGCGTCTCGCGGGCGAGCCGGTCGACGAGCCGCTGGTCGAGCTGGAGGTGCCGGACGCCGAGGAAGTGGCGGGGCGCCTGGAGGGGCTCTCGCAGCTGATCATCGCGGGAAGTTCCGCACCGGCCCTGGTGACGGCGGCCGTGGTGCACGGCGAACTGCTCAGCCTGCGGCCCTTCGGCTCGCACAATGGCCTGGTCGCGCGCGCGGCCGAGCGCATCGTCCTGGTGGGCAGCGGCCTGGACCCGAAGTCCATCTGCCCGGCCGAGGCGGGTCACGCGGAGCAGGGGCGGGCGGCGTACGTAGCTGCGCTCGACGGCTACGCGTCCGGTACCCCGGAGGGGATGGCCGCCTGGATCGCCCACTGCGGGCGTGCGGTCGAGCTGGGGGTCAGAGAGTCGACGGCGGTCTGTGAGGCGCTGCAGCGCGGCGCGGCGTAAAAGGACCCCACACAGGGTTGCGGCGGTACGAGTTCTCGTACCGCCGCTGGCATGTTCACCGTGTTACCAAGCGTCCTCGAAGGTTGCCCATCAGGTCGGGAACATTGCCCGTCACCTGGTGCGGCTGGCCCGTAATCGACGGGTCGACGTCGCGTGGGTGCTCGGTGTTCATGCTTCGGTCCGTGGGGCCTTGGTTGCGTTTAAAGGTAATCCTCTCGGATGTCCTTGGTCTCGCGGGCCGTTGACTCCTTTGTACTCCTGTCCTGGGGTAAGCGGAAGTCCTGGCCCTACTTCTTTACTTTTAGGTTCAAATAAGGGTGAATCGGGCGCGGGTCGTCCGACGCCTGCTGGCGAACCAGACGAGGCCCGCTGTGGCCGCGGCCGCGCCCACAGCCGCCACCGCCACGAGCGCGGGACGGGACGGCTTCTGCCGCCGCTCCTTGAGCCGCACCGGGCGATGGAAGTCGAGAATCGGCCACCCGCGCGCGAGGGCCTCGCGACGCAGCGCGCGATCGGGGTTGACCGCGTGCGGATGCCCGACGGACTCCAGCATCGGGATGTCGGTCACCGAGTCGCTGTAGGCGTGGCAGCGGTCGAGGTCGTACCCCTCGGAGGCGGCGAGCTCCTTGATCGCGGCCGCCTTGGTGGGGCCGTAGGCGTAGTACTCCACCTCGCCCGTGAAACATCCGTCGTCGCCCACGACCATTCGGGTGGCGACCACCCGGTCCGCGCCCAGAAGCTCCCCGATCGGCTCGACGACCTCGGCGCCCGAGGTGGAGACGATGACGACGTCGCGGCCCGCGGTGTGGTGCTCCTCGATGAGGGACGCGGCCTCGTCGTAGATGATCGGGTCGATCAGGTCGTGGAGCGTCTCGGCGACGATCTCCTTGACCTGCCGCACGTTCCATCCGCGGCAGAGCGCGGACAAGTACTCGCGCATCCGCTCCATCTGGTCGTGATCGGCGCCGCCGGCGAGGAAGACGAACTGCGCATACGCGGTCCGCAGTACTGCCCTGCGGTTGATCAGGCCGCCTTGGTAGAACGACTTGCTGAAGGTGAGAGTGCTCGACTTCGCAATGACCGTCTTGTCCAGGTCAAAGAAGGCGGCTGTGCGAGGCAAGGAGTGGTTTTCCACGAGCCCGAGCATAGGCGCCCACCATTCGGCGTAAGGTGAGGCGCGTGGGTTTGCCTGAGAAGGCTCTCGGGTACACCATGGAAGTCACGGATCGTTCGCGACCGTGCTAACCCGGTCTGGCTCCTCCCCCCCCGAGTCGGACCGTGGGGACGACCCCCGCTCTCCCCCCCGGCGGGGGTCGTCGCATGTCCGGATGGGTTTTACGGGCTTCGTACGACTCCGATCCGATCACGTGACGCGTCAGGGCCGCCGACTCGGCGGCCCTTTCGCATGCCCAAGATCCGTCACCGTGCGTAGTCGTCAGGCTGCTCTGTGGAAGTCTCCGGGATGTCACCGGTATGGGTGAAGGGGATATTCACAGCCCACGTCTTGTCCACAGTTATTGACCAAGATCCACACGATTTCCCCGGATCGCTGCACGCTGATTCCGCTCGTTCTGCACGCGAAGTTCATGGCCGGATTGCTTTGGCCGGTTCTTCGCAGATGTGGAACGCGGCATTCACGGGGCTTGGAGTGAGAGGGGGCAGGAGATCGTGGCTGGAGTGATTACGGACGACAGGCCGCCGCAGTCCGATGGAGGGCAGAGCGGACCGCTGATCGTCACGGAAGATGTGGACCTGCTGGACGACCTGCTGCGGCTGTGCGCCGCGGCGGGCGCGCGACCCGAGGTGCAGCACGGAGTGCCGGAGCGCAGAGGCGGCTGGGATGCCGCCCCGCTCGTGCTGGTCGGGGACGACGCGGTGGACCGGGTGCGGGGGGCCGCGCGCAGGCGCGGGGTCGTGCTGGTCGGCCGGGATCAGGACGATTCCGGGGTCTGGCGGCGCGCCGTGGAGATCGGCGCCGACCATGTCCTCGTCCTGCCCGACGGCGAGCGCTGGCTGGTGGACCGCATCGCCGACGTGGCCGAGGGCGTGGGGCGGCCCGCGCTCACCGTGGGGGTGATCGGCGGGAGCGGTGGTGCCGGCGCGTCGACGCTGGCCTGCGCGCTGGCGGTCACGGCGGCCCGCGCGGGACGGCGCACGATGCTCGTCGACGCCGACCCGCTCGGCGGCGGGCTCGACGTGCTCCTTGGGGGTGAAGCGGCCGACGGGCTGCGCTGGCCCGCCTTCGCCCAGTCCAAGGGGCGAGTCGGCGGGGGCGCCCTCGAGGAGTCGCTGCCCGAGTTGCACTCCCTGCGCGTCCTCAGCTGGGACCGGGGCGATGCGGTGGTCATTCCGCCGGACGCCATGAGGGCGGTGATCGCCGCGGCCCGCCGCCGGGGCGGGGTGGTGGTCGTGGACCTGCCGCGCCGGGTGGACGAAGGAGTGGCCGAGGCGCTCGCTCAGGTGGACCTGGGGCTCCTGGTGGTGCCGGCGGAACTGCGCGCGGTGGCGGGGGCGCGACGGGTCGCGTCGGCGGTGGGGATGGTGCTGCGGGATCTGAGAGTGGTGGTCGGCGGTGGTGCCGGTGATCCGGCGGGTGCGGGCGGCTTCGGCGGCTTCGGCTGCTTCGACGCGGAAGAGGTCGCCAGGCTGATCGGGCTGCCACTCGTGGGTGAACTCCCCAGAGAAGCCGGACTGTTGGCGGCGCAGGCCGGTGGCATGCCGCCAGGAGGCGTCGAAAGGGGGCCGCTCGCGCGCTTCTGCACGGCCTTCTGGGAGCGGGTCCCCGCCGATGCCACCGGAGGCGGCTCATGAGCGCCGTCGTCGGGGCCAGGATGCTGGACGGAGTGCGCCAGTGGCTCGCCGAGAGCGGCACCGAGCCGACCCCGGCCCGGGTCGCCGAGGCGCTCCGGGCGCAGGGCAGGGTGCTCGGGGACGCGGAAGTCCTGGGCGCGGCAGCGCAGTTACGTTCGGAGCTGGTGGGTGCCGGGCCGCTGGAGCACTTGCTCGCCGACGCCTCGGTGACCGATGTGCTGGTGTCCGCTCCCGACCGGGTGTGGGTGGACCGGGGCGGCGGCCTCGAGCTGACCGCCGTGTCCTTCGAGGACGCGGCGGCGGTGCGGCGGCTCGCACAGCGGCTCGCGGCCGTGGCGGGGCGACGGCTCGACGACGCGAGGCCCTGGGTGGACGCACGGCTCCCGGACGGCACCCGCCTCCATGCGGTGCTGCCCCCGGTCGCCGTCGGCTCGACCTGCCTCTCCTTGCGCGTCGTACGGCCCCGGGCCTTCACCCTCGCGGAGCTCGTCGCGGCGGGGACGGTGCCGCCGGGCGGGGACCGGGTGCTGCGGGCGCTGCTCGATGCGAGGCTCTCGTACTTGATCAGTGGTGGTACGGGTTCCGGAAAGACGACGCTGCTGAGCGCGCTGCTCGGCCTGGTCGGGCCGGGGGAGCGGATCGTGCTCGCCGAGGACTCGGCGGAGCTGCGCCCCGACCACCCGCATGTCGTGCGCCTGGAAGCCAGGCCCGCGAACCAGGAGGGCAAGGGGCAGGTGGGCCTGGACGACCTGGTGCGGCAGGCCCTGCGGATGCGGCCCGACCGGCTGGTCGTGGGTGAGGTGCGGGGCGCCGAGGTGGTCCATCTGCTGGCCGCCCTGAACACGGGGCATGAAGGCGGCTGCGGCACGGTGCACGCCAACGCGGCGGGGGACGTGCCCGCCCGTCTGGAGGCGCTGGGGACGGCTGCGGGGCTCGATCGGGCGGCGCTGCACAGCCAGTTGGCGGCAGCCCTGTCGGTGGTCCTCCATCTCGTGAGGGACCGGTCCGGCAAGCGGCGGATCGCCGAGGTGCATGTCCTGGAGCGGGATACGTCGGGCTTCGTGGTGACGGTGCCGGCGCTGCGGTGGGGCGAGCGGTCCTTTGTCCGGGAGCGAGGTTGGGAGCGTCTTGACGGGCTTCTGGGTGGCGTGGCTCGGGGCGGTCTTGGGGGTGCTGGGTGAGTGCGGTGGGAGTGGTGGTGCCGGTCTGGGCGGTGGCTCTGTGTGCGGGGGGTGCGGTCTGGCTGTTGGTTGGGTGGGACCGGGCGTTGCGGCGGGCTAGGACTGTGCTCGGTTGTGGTGCGGTCGTGCCGGACGGCTTGGCTTGGCGACGGGTGTTCGCCGCGGCGAGCTGGCGGGTGCGGCACGAATGGTGGTGCCTGGCGGCCGGGTCGGCGGTCGCGCTCCTGGGGGAGTCCGTGGTGCCGCTGGTCGTGGGGGCGGCGGGAATGCCGTTGATACGGCGGGTGCGGCGGGCCCGGGACGCGCGGACCGAGGGGGAGCGGCGGGCCGCCGAGGTGATCGCGCTGTGCGGAACGCTCGCGGGCGGGGTG
>NZ_SRIC01000159.1 GCF_004684775.1 Streptomyces sp. MZ04 | reverse complement strand
CGTCTCACGCGTCGCGCCGCCGCACCGCCCACCATCCGGCGAGCAGCGCGGCCGCCGCCCACGCCGCCGAGACGGCAAGTCCCGCCCAGGGGCCGAGCGTTCCCGTCGGGTCCTCGTGGAGCACCTGCTGCCCCGCCTGGTCGGGCAGGTAGCCGGCGACTCCGCTCGCTACGTCCCCGACCACGAAGGACACGATGAGCGTGAACGGGATGAGGATGCTCAGTACGGCGACTCCGCTGCGCAGCACCATGGTCAGTCCCGCCGCGAGCAGCGCCATCAGAGCGAGGTAGATACCGCCGCCGACGCACGCGCGCACCGCCCCGTCATGGCCGAGGCCGATGGCCGCGTCCCCCATGAAGGCCTGCCCGGACAGGAACGCCGCGAAGCTGGTGACGATCCCCGTGCCCAGGGCGAGCGCGCCCACCACCGCGACCTTGGCGCCGTAGAAGAGCCCTCTCCTCGGCACCGCGGCGAGCGAGATCCGCAGGGCGCCGTTCAGGAACTCGGAGGACATGGCCGTCGTACCGAAGCTGATGGCCGCGATCTGGCCGAAGTTGAGCGCGTAGAACGCCCCGAAGAGCGGTTCGAAGTCGGCGTTGTCCGACTCGGCCTCGCCGACCGCGGCGAACGCGAGGACCGTGATGGCCACGGTGGCGACGAAGACGGAGATCAGCGAGCCGAGGCTGGCCCGCACTGACTTGATCTTGATCCACTCCGAGTGGAGCACGGCGGTCGTCGACATGGTCAGGCCTCCTGGCGGGGCTTGGGGGCGGCGGCCGCGAACTCGGTGTCACCGGCCGTGAGGGAGAGGTAGGCCTGCTCCAAGGAGGCCTGCTCGTCGGAGAGTTCGAGGATGGGGATGCCGTGCCCGGCCGCGATCGACCCGATCTCCTCGGCCTTCACGCCGTCGACGGTCCAGCGGCCGTCGTCCCCCGCCACCAACGCGTGCCCCTTTCCAGCCAGTACGTCGCGCAGGCGGTCGTGCTCCGGAGTGCGCAGCCGGACCCTGGGCCTGCTGTGGGCCTCGATGAAATCCCGCATCGAGGTGTCGGCGAGCAGCTTTCCCCTGCCGAGGACGACGAGGTCGTCGGCGAACGTGGCCGTCTCGTTCATCAGGTGGCTGGAGACCAGGACCGTGCGGCCCTCGCGGGCGAGGCCGCGCATCAACTCGCGGATCCAGATGATGCCTTCGGGGTCCAGGCCGTTGGACGGCTCGTCCAGGAGCACGACGCGCGGGTCGCCGAGCAGCGCGCCCGCGATGCCCAGGCGCTGGCGCATGCCCAGGGAGTACGTCTTGATCCGGCGGCCTGCCACCTTGGTGAGCCCCGTCTCCTCCAGGACCTCGTCCACGCGGCGCGCGGCGATGCGGTTGCTGACGGCGAGGGCGAGGAGGTGGTTGCGTGCGGTGCGCGAGCCGTGGGCGGCCTGGGCGTCGAGCAGCGCCCCTACGTGGCGCAGGGGTTCGTCGAGCGACGCGTAGGGGCGGCCGCCGACCGTGGCGGTGCCCGAGGTGGGCCGGTCGAGGCCGAGGAGGAGGCGCATGGTGGTGGACTTGCCGGCGCCGTTGGGGCCGAGGAATCCGGTGACCCGGCCCGGCCGGACGGTGAACGTCAGTCCGTCGACCGCGCGGGTGGTGCCGTACTCCTTGGTGAGCTCTTGGACGTCGATGCTGGTCATGGGCCAAGCCTCGCGGCCGGGGCGGCACCGGGGCTTCCCCCGCCCGGGGATTCCCTCTCCCCCTCACGGGGGAGCCGTGCGCCGCTTCCCGCCTGACACGATGGCGGGATGCCCCGCTTCTTCAGGCCTCTCACGCGCGCCGTCACGTACACCCGGTGGCTGCATATGCTCATCGGCGCGGGCATGTCCCTGATCTGCGCGTTCGTCTTCCCCGGCGTGGTCAAGCCCTCGTTCGGCGACTGGATACTGATCGTGGTGCTGCCCATTCCGCTGGTCGCCTCGGCGGCCCTGGTGCCCGCCATGCGCCGGGCGGAGGGGCTCCAGGCGCGGCTGATGCTCATTCCCGGGCAGCACGCGCGCGTGAAGGGCGGTGGTGAGGACTCCGGCATCTCCGTGACGCCCTCTGCTTCATGGAGCGACCGCGGGAGGACCGCGGTGTGGCTCGTGCTGCGACTGGAGGCGGGGTGCGCGGCCTCGTTCGTCACCCTCCAGTGTCTGGGGTCCGCCCTGGCCCTGCTGGGAGCGTCGACGGAACCTCCGCAGACCTCCGGCCTGCTCGTCCCGCTGCCCGGACAGGGCTGGGCCAACGCGCTGCTCGTGCCGATCCCCCTCATGGTGCTCATGGCGGTGGTCGTGGTGGCGGGCCGGCTGATGACCGCCGCCGCCCGCAGGCTGCTCGGCCCCTCGCCCTCCGAGCGGCTTGCCGCCCTGGAGGAGCGAACGGAGCAGCTCCTCGAACGCACCCGGATCGCGCGGGAGCTGCACGACTCCATCGGTCACGCGCTGACCGTCGCGGTCGTCCAGGCGGGCGCCGCGCGGGCCGCCGCCGACCCCGAGTTCACCGACCGCGCCCTCGACGCGATCGAGGAGACCGGCAGGGCCGCCCTCGAAGACCTGGAGCGGGTCCTGCGGGTGCTGCGCGAGGACGAGCGGCCCGCGAGCGGGCGCCCGACGCTCGCCGACGCCGAACGCCTCCTGGAGTCCGCGCGCGCCTCGGGAGCGAAGGTCGACACCGAGGTGACGGGCCCTCTGGAGAGCGTCCCCGGACCGGTGTCCCGGGAGGGCTATCGCATGCTCCAGGAGTCCCTCACCAATGTGCTGCGCCACTGCGGTCCGGTCCCGGTGCGGGTGCGGATCTCGGTGGACGACGGGGTCCTCGGCATGGACGTACGCAACGCGCTGCCCGCCGGAACACCGGCGACCGGCCGGGGCGGCAGCGGTCTTCGCGGTATCCGTGAGCGGGCCACGCTGCTCGGCGGGCGGGCCACCACGGGCCCGTGCGACGGCGGATGGCAGGTGCACGTCGAACTGCCGCTGGGGTGATCTACGCTGGCCGGATGCCGGTCACAGTGCTCCTGGTCGACGACGAACCCCTCGTACGCACGGGTCTGCGCGCCGTTCTGGAGGCGCAGCCCGACATCGAGGTGGTCGGCGAGGCGGCCGACGGCGCCGCGGTGATCCCCCTGGTGCGGCAACTGCGGCCCGACGTGGTCGCCATGGACGTGCGCATGCCGCTGCTCGACGGCATCGAGGCCACCCGTGCGGTGCTTCGCACGGTGCAGGACCCGCCGAAGATCCTCGTGGTGACGACCTTCGAGAACGACGAGTACGTGTACGAGGCGCTGCGCGCGGGCGCCGACGGTTTCCTGCTCAAGCGCGCCCGTCCCGCCGAGATCGTGCACGCGGTGCGTCTTGTCGCGGAGGGCGAGTCGCTGCTGTTCCCGGCCGCGGTACGGCAGCTCGCGGGCGAGTACGGGCGGCGTCCCGGCAACGCGGCGGCCCGGGACGCGCTCGACCGGGCGGCGCTGACCGACCGCGAGGCGGACGTGCTGCGGCTGATGGCGCGCGGCCTGTCGAACGCGGAGATCGCCGCGGAGCTGATCGTCGGCGCCGAGACGGTCAAATCCCATGTGAGTTCCGTGCTCGGGAAGCTGGGTGCCCGCGACCGGACGCAGGCGGTGATCACCGCGTACGAATCCGGTTTCGTCGCGCCCGGATGAGGGGCTCCCGGATGAGGGCCGACGACCGGCACTCTCCGTATCGGACGGGCCCGGCACTCGCAGGGGCCCGCCCCGGCGAGTACGATCCGCCCATCATGCGCACGAGCTGGGAGGACGGACGTTGGGGCGGCTGACCGGCGGGGACCCCTCTCTGCTGCGGCGGATCAACTCCGCGGTGGTGCTGCACGCGCTGCGTGCGGCGGACTTCGCGACACTCACCGAGATCACCCGGGTGACCGGCCTGTCCAGGCCCACCGTCGAGGGGGTCGTCGAGGGGCTCATCGAGGCCGGGCTCGTGGTGGAGACCGCCGCCGAGGAGGGCGCTGCCCGACGTCAGGGGCGGCCCGCGCGGAGGTTCCGGTTCCGCGCCGAGGCGGGGCATCTGCTCGGCCTGGAGATCGGCCCGCACCGGGTGGCCGCGGTGTTGTCGGACCTCGACGGCCGGGTGATGGGCACGACGGCCAAGGACGTGGACGAGACGGCCCCCGCGGACGAGCGCATCGAGCGCCTGCGCACGGCGGTCGCGGACCTTCTGCGCCGCGCCGGGATCGCCCGCAGCTCGCTCCGCGCGGTCGGCGTGGGCAGCCCCGGCATCGTCGAGGCGGACGGCACGGTCCGGCTCGGCACCGCGCTTCCGGAGTGGACGGGACTGCCCCTGGGCGAGCGCCTCCGCCGGTCGTTCAAGTGCCCGGTCCTGGTGGAGAACGACGCCAACACGGCGGCCGTCGCCGAACACTGGAAGGGCGCGGCAGCCGAGGTCGACGACGTCGTTTTCGTTCTCGCCGGGCTCAGCCCGGGAGCCGGCGCGCTGATCGGCGGACGGCTGCACCGCGGCTACGGAGGCGCGGCCGGCGAGATCGGCGCCCTGCATCTGCTGGGCCGCGACGTCACCCCGGAGACGCTCCTCTCCACCACGGACGAGCCCCTGCACCCGCTGGACGAGCAGGCGGTGGCGGAGGTGTTCGCGCACGCACGCGAGGGCGACGAGCGGGCGCAGCAGGCCGTCGAGCGGTTCATCCAGCGCCTGGTGCACGATGTGGCGGCACTGGTTCTGGCCCTTGACCCCGAGCTGGTCGTGGTGGGCGGCTGGGCGGCGGGCCTGGACGGCGTACTGGAGCCACTGCGCCGCGAGTTGGCCCGCTACTGCCTGCGTCCGCCGCGCGTGGCACTGTCGATGCTGGGCGAGGCCGCGGTGGCGACGGGTGCGCTACGCCTGGCCCTCGACCATGTCGAGGAGCAACTGTTCGCGGTGGAGGGAACGGTCACGGCACGACGCTGAAGCCTGGCCTGCCCGGCGTCGTGTCGTGCGAGGCCGGGTCCTCCGGGCTCAGGGCGCGCGGCGCTGCGGGCCGTGGTGGATCCCGACGCCACGGCCATGCACCCCTCGGAGAATGAGCCGGGTCGCCACCACGCCCCAGCGAGGCCACTCGGCATCAGGCGCCCTGAAAACGCGCGGCCCGGACTCAGGACGCGCGGCGCTCCGGACCGTGGTGGATCTCGACGCCGCCCTCGTCGCCGAAGGTGAGCCGGCATGTGTCGGCTCGGTACGTCGCCACCGATACCGCGGCCGTGCGTCCCTCGGAGAAGAAGCGGGTCGTCACGACGAGGACCGGGGCTCCGGGGAGGCGGTCCAGGGCCTTGGCGTCGTCCGCGCGGGCCGAGCCGAGTTCGACCGCGCGGTCCTGTCCCTCGAAGCCGAGCCGCTGCAGTTCGCGCAGTACCGCACGCGCGCGTGCCGGGCCCGACGGGGCGTCGATGGCGGAGAGTTCGGGGACCGATGACATCGGCACGTAAAGGAGTTCGGCCGCCACGGGCTGGCCGTGCGAGACGCGCGTGCGCCGCACCACCTGCACCGACTCGTCGGGGAGGGACGCCAGCATCCGGGCCACATCCGCGGGCGGGACCGCCGGCGTGCAGTCCGCGGGCTGCCAGGCGTCGCCGACCGCGCCCGGCCACGTACCCTGCGCCGATCCGACGGCCACGCCCATCCGCGGCGGGGCGACGGTCGTGCCGACGCCGCGGCGCCGCTGCAGCCTGCCTTCCAGCTCCAGCTGCTCGAGCGCCTGGCGGAGCGTGGCGCGTGCGACACCGAACCGGGCGGCGAGATCACGTTCGTTGGGCAGGATCTCGCCCACGGCGAACTCGGAGTCGAGTGCCTCGGTGAGCACCGTCTTGAGGTGCCAGTACTTCGGCTCCGGCGCCGTTTCCAACTGCGTGGTCCCCACCCTGTCCTCCGCAATCGCCGTGTACCGGCGGCGTTTAAGCGCCCTTGTTTATTAAAGGTTCCTGCACTATCTCTGGCGACGATAGGCCCGCACCCACCCTTGGTCAAGACCAATCCTCGATCCGTCACAGCCCGCGCAGGGGTGCTGCCACAGAGCATTCACGCGATGTTGGCCCCGTGTCACACACTCGTAGCGAACAAGACAAAACCCCCGCCCTGAGTGGACGGGGGTTGGCCGGATGCCGCTACAGGGGGCGCTTATACGCCACTATGAGGCCAGAGAGATGAGCTTGTCCGGGTTACGCATGATGTACAGGTCCTTGATCTGGCCGTCGGCGACGTCCAGTTGGAAGACGACGTCCGGCTTTCCGTCGACCAGGCCGAGCAACGCACTGGCACCGTTGATCTCGACGAAGCGGAATTCGGCGTCCCCTCCGGCCGACAGCCCCTTGTGGGCCGCGCCGACGAGGAACCGGGCCACCTTGGCGGCCGTCTCGATGATGCGCAGGGGCGCCTTGGCCTTGCCGCCGCTGTCCCCCACCAGGCGGACGTCCGGGGCCAGCAGGGTCATCAGTCCGTCCAGGTCACCGTCCGCCGCCGCGGCCAGGAAGCGCTCCGTCAGGCCCCTGCGCTCGCCGGGGTCGACTTCGTAGCGAGGCCGCTTCTCGTCCACGTGCTTGCGGGCCCGCGCGGCGAGCTGCCGTACGGCCGCCTCGCCCCGGTCCAGCGTGACGGCGATCTCCGAGAACGGGAAACCGAAGGCCTCCCGGAGCACGAACACCGCCCGCTCCAGGGGCGAGAGGGACTCCAGGACGACCAGGACGGCGAGCGACACCGAGTCCGCGAGCACCGCCCGCTCGGCGGTGTCGGGGACGGTCGGCCCGAAGTCCGTGACCAGCGGCTCGGGCAGCCACGGCCCCACGTACGACTCGCGCCGGGACTGCACCTGCCGCAGCCGGTCGATGGCGAGGCGCGTCGTGACGCGCACCAAGTAGGCGCGCGGTTCGCGCACTTGCGCGTGGTCGGCCGTCGACCAGCGCAGCCAGGCGTCCTGCACCACATCCTCCGCGTCGGCCACCCGGCCGAGCATGCGGTAGGCCACGCCCATCAGGACGGGCCTGTGTTCTTCGAATTCGCTGGTCGCGGTGTCCGTTGCCACCCCTCCATCCCAGCCGACGAATCCCCCGCTGTCCAGGCGAAACGGGTGCGGCACAGGACACACCCCTTGAACTGGGAGCTACTGAGCGGTAATTGTTCCTGACAGGGTGTCTACAAGAAGTGTCTTAGGGAACCGTCGTCCAGCGGCGGGGACAGGAGCAGCAATGGCCGCAGAGGTGTCCTTCCGCGTCGAAACGTCCGACGGCCCCGGGGCGTTGTCCGTCGCTTACGAACGCGCCGGCACGGGAGAGCCGCTGCTCCTGCTGCACGGCATCGGCCACCACCTCCAGGCCTGGGACCCGGTGTTCGGCATTCTCGCCACGGAGTACGACGTCATCGCCGTGGACCTGCCGGGCTTCGGCGCGTCCCCCGCGCTGCCCGACGGTCTCGCGTACAACACCTCGACGGTGGTGTCCGCGCTCGGCGCACTGTGCGAGGCCCTGGAGATCGAGCGCCCGCACGTGGCGGGCAACTCGCTGGGCGGACTGCTCGCCCTGGAACTGGGCCGGGAGAAGCTCGTGCGCTCGGTCACCGCGCTCTCCCCCGCCGGGTTCTGGAGCCCTGCCGAGCGGCGGTACGCGTTCACCACGCTGCTCGCGATGCGGCACGGAGCACGGCTCCTTCCGCTGCCCGCGATCGAGCGGCTCGCGGCGACGGCCGCCGGGCGGGCGGCGCTGACCAGCACCATCTACGCCCGTCCCGGGCGCCGCTCACCCGAGGCCGTGGTCGCCGAGACGCTCGCGCTGCGCGGCGCCACGGGCTTCGAGGAGACCCTGGCCGCCGGTCGTGACGTGCTCTTCTCCGACGACGTACCCGGCCTTCCGGTCACCGTCGCCTGGGGCGCCCGTGACCGGATCCTGCTGCGCCGCCAGGGCATCCGGGCCAAGCACACGGTCCCCGACGCCCGTCTTGTGCGGCTGCCCGGCTGCGGGCACGTCCCGATGAACGACGATCCGGCCCTCGTCGCGCGGGTCATCACCGACACCTGCCGCCGCGCCACGGCCGCGTAGGACTCCCGAGCCCAGGGCGACACCGGCGCCGACCAGCGCGCTTCCCACGGCCTGCGGGACGCCGTAGGTGCCGGTGCCGACCAGGGGTGCCGTGCAGGCCGCCGCGACGGGAATGAGGCCGGAGAAGAGGGTGGCCCGCTCGGCGCCGATGCGCTGGATGCCCGAGTACCAGCAGACGAACCCGATGACGGTGACGATCGCCGCCTGCCACAGCAGCGCCGCCGCCTCGGTGCGGTCGGGCACCCGCAGCCACCCGCCTCCGTCGAACACGACCCCGATCGCGGCGGACTCGAGCGCGGCGATCCCGCACACCGAGGCGGAGAGCAGCTTCGGGCCCAGCGGCCGCAGGACGGGGACGGCGAGCACCGCGAACCCGACCTCGCCCGCGAGCGCGCCCACCGAGAAGACGAGGCCCACCGCATCGGTGCGGCCCCACCCCTGCACGGTGAAGGCACCAGCGGCGACGATCAACGCGCCGTGCATGACGGCTCGTTGCGGGCGGCGGCCCTCCAGGAGCGGCACGATGACGGCCACGACGACCGGAGCGCACCCTACGAGGACACCCGGTACGGCCGGTTCCGCCGTGCGTTCGGCGGCGAGGATCGCCAGGTTGAAGCCGACCATGCCGACGGCCGCCAGGAGCGCGAGGCGCCCCCACTGGCGGGGCGTGAGACGGCGCAGCGGGCGGGTGCCGCCGCGTCCGAGCAGCAGCAGGAGGAGCAGGCAGGCCAGGGCGTAGCGGAGGAACTGGCCACCCGCGTACGGGTAGTCGCCGAGGAGGCTGTTGGCGGTGAAGGAGCCGCCGACGAGCAGGCAGGCGAGGGCGGCGAGCAGGGAGCCGCGGGTGAGGTTCGCGTTCATGCCCCTGACGCTAGGAACGGACGCGGACCGGTTTAAGGTCCACTTCCGGGGTCTGTTGGGGGACCACTTTGCGGCTCAGGAGGTGCGGGTACCGGTGGCATCGGGTTCGGGCGGCGAGGGCGGCGAGGGTGCCGAGGCCGCGCGCACAGCTCCGGGCACCCCGGCGTGGGAGCTGCTGCTGCCCGCCGCGGCCGCGCCCGCCCGGAGCCGTGGCCGCAGCCTCCAGTCGGCGCTGCGTGACGCGGTCAGGTCCGGGCGGCTCGCTCCGGGGACGCGGCTGCCGTCGAGCCGTGCGCTCGCCGCCGATCTGGGTGTCTCGCGGGGTCTTGTCACGGAGGCGTACGAGCAGCTGACGGCCGAGGGCTATCTGCGCAGCGACCGCGGGGCGGGGACGTGGGTGGGCGGCGCGGCGCGCGCGGCCGAGCGCGGGGCGCGCGATCTGGCTCCCCGTCCGGTCCACGCGCGCGTGGACTTCATCGCCGGGACTCCCGACCTGTCCCTGTTCCCTCGCTCGGCATGGGCGGCCGCGCACCGCGGCGTCCTTGCCGATCTGGCGCACGACCAGCTCGGCTACCCGGACCCGCGCGGCCTGCCCCGGCTGCGCACGGCACTGGCCGAACTCCTGACGCGGCGCCGGGGCGTGGTCGCCGACCCGGAGGGCATCGTGGTGTGCTCCGGAGTGGCCCAGGCGATGGCGCTCATCGGGTTCGTGCTGCACGCGCGCGGGGTGCGCACCGTCGGCGTCGAGGACCCCGGAAGCCCGCAGCACGACGAGCTGTTCGCGTCCGCGGGCGTCTCGACGGTGCCGGTGCCGCTCGACGACGAGGGTGTCCTCACCGGCGTACTGAGGGAACGGGGTGTGCGCGCGGTCGTCACCACGCCCGCCCATCAGTTCCCGCTCGGCATCGGGTACTCGGCCCGGCGGCGTGCCGAACTCCTCGACTGGGCCCGCGCCGTGGACGGTCTGGTCGTCGAGGACGACTACGACGGGGACTTCCGCTACGACCGCACCCCGGTGGGCGCGCTGCAAGGGCTCGACCCCGGACATGTCGCGTACACGGGCTCTGTCAGCAAGTCACTGGCTCCCGGGCTGCGTCTCGGCTGGCTGCTCGTGCCCGACGCGATGACCGAAGAGGTCGTCGCCCGCAAGCGCATGATGGACCTCGGCAATCCCGTGCTCGACCAGGCGCTGTTCGCGCGCCTGGTCGAACGCGGGGACTACGACCGGCAGTTGCGCCGCTGCCAGCGCGCCTACCGGGAGCGGCGTGACGCGCTGGTCGCGGCCCTCGCGGAGCACTTCCCCGGATCGGAGGTGAGCGGCATCGCCGCCGGACTCCATGTCATCGCCCGGCTGCCCGGCCGCTGGGGGCCGCAGGACGTCTTCCTGCGGCGTGCCGCGGCGGCCGGGGTCGCGGTGCGACCCCTGAGCGACTACGCGCACGCCGGCGAGGACGCGGCGCGGGGCCCGGGACTCGCGCTCGTCCTCGGCTACGCCCATCTGTCCCCCGCGCGGCTCGCCGAGGGGGTGCGGCTCCTTGCCGAAGCGGTTCAGGAGTTGGACCACGCGCGCGTGCAGAGCACCAGGCGGTAGCCGTCGGGGTCCTCGACGGTGACGCCCCACTCGTTCCAGTACGGATTGGGCGACTGGACGCGCTTGCCGCCGTGCTCCTCGAGGCGCGCCACCAGCTCGTCGGGGACGGGCCCGTCGAGGTAGACGACGAGCAGGTCCTCCTCGGTGGGGCGGGGCTCGACGGGGCGGGACGCCTCGTGGACGAGTTCCAGGTGCCAGGAGGCGTCAGGACCGCCGACCATGAGCAGGTCGTGCTCGCCGGGAGCGGAACCGCCGTTCGCCCGGTAGAGGACGTCGAGGCCGAGGCCGCCCACCCAGAAGCGCTCCGCCGCCGCGAGGTCGCGGGACGGACGGGCGACGCGGATGTGGCTCTGACCGTTGAACGGCATGGGGCTCCCCCTTCGCTGCGGCACGCTCGGCCGCGCACCGTGGGCACGCTCGGCCGCGCACCGCTGATGCGAGCGTAGCCAGCGGATGATCTTGCGGCCATCGGCCGTTCGGCCTCGGTCCGCCGGCCCAGGGACGTGGGCCGGGGACGTGGGCCGGGGACGTGGGCCGGGGGACGTAGGCCACGTTGTGTTCGCACACCGGTTCCCTTGTGCCCATGGGCAGTTGTTCACTTGTGGTTTGCGTGTGCGCCGCGGCGCACCGTTAGTTGTGGCCCTGCACACTGGTCGGACCTGTCACTGGAGGCTCATTCATGTCACACCCGATGCCGAGCCCGTCCCCTCGCCGCCGCAGTGTGCTGCGCAGCTCGCTCGCGCTGCCCGCGGCGCTCGCCGTGCCCGGTTTGGCCGGGGCCGCTCCCGCGCTCTCCCTTTCGGGACGGCCGCGGGCCCAGTGGGGCGTGCAGGCCGGTGACGTGACCGCGCACGCGGGCCTGGTGTGGGTGCGCTCCGACCGCCCGGCCCGCATGATCGTCGAGACCTCCGCCACCGAGTCGTTCCGCAACCCCACCCGCCGGCACGGCCCGGTGCTCGGCCCGGACACGGACTTCACGGGGACCACGCGGCTGCGCGGGCTGCCCGCGGGCGAGCAGATCCACTACCGCGTGGTGCTCGCCGACCCCGACGACCCGAGACGTACCGGCGAACCGGTCACCGGCACCTTCCGTACGTCGCCGAAGGGGCGCAAGGACGGTGTGCGCTTCCTGTGGTCGGGCGACATCGCGGGCCAGGGGTGGGGCATCAACCCGGACCGCGGCGGCTACCGCGTCTTCGAGGACATGCGCCGCAGGAACCCGGACTTCTTCCTGTGCAGCGGCGACAACATCTACGCCGACGGACCCATCCTGCCGAGCGTCACCCTGCCCGACGGCAGCGTCTGGCGGAACGTCACCACGGAGGAGAAGTCGAAGGTCGCCGAGACGCTCAAGGAGTTCCGCGGCGCCTTCCGCTACAACCTCCTCGACGAGAACCTGCGGCGCTTCAACGCGCAGGTGCCCTCCATCGTGCAGTGGGACGACCACGAGGTGCACAACAACTGGTACCCGGGGCAGATCCTGGACGACGCCCGCTACACGGAGAAGGACACCGACGTCCTCGCGGCGCGCTCGCTGCGGGCGTTCAGCGAGTACTTCCCCGTCTCGACGCTCCCGGCGGGCGACAAGGACGGTCGGGTGTACCGGGTGCTTCGGCACGGTCCGCTCCTGGACGTGTTCGTCCTGGACATGCGCTCGTACCGCAACGCCAACTCGCCCGGCAGGCAGCCCGACGACGTCACCGGCATCCTCGGCGCCGAGCAACTCAGCTGGCTGAAGCGGGAGTTGTCGCGCTCGCGCGCCGTGTGGAAGGTGATCGCGTCGGACATGCCGCTCGGTCTCGTCGTGCCCGACGGCAAGGTGAACTTCGAGGCGGTCGCCCAGGGCGATCCCGGCGCACCGCTCGGGCGGGAGCTGCAGATCGCCGAGCTGCTGCGGCACATCAAGCACCGCGGGATCACGGGGACGCTGTGGCTGACGGCCGATGTGCACTACACGTCGGCGCAGCGGTACGACCCCTCGCGGGCGGCGTTCAAGGACTTCGCGCCGTTCTGGGAGTTCGTGTCGGGGCCACTGGCCGCGGGCGGTTTCCAGGCACTGAAGCTCGACGGGACGTTCGGTCCCGAGCAGCGGTTCCTCAAGGCGCCGAACCGCGCCAACACCTCGCCCGCCGAGACGCCGCAGTACTTCGGCGAGGTCGACATCGACGGCGGGAGCGGTGAACTGACGGTGCGGCTGCGACAGGAGGGCGGCGAGGTGCTCTTCAGCAAGGTGCTGCAGCCGGGCCGGGTGGGACAGGACTGAGCGCAACCCGCGGACGGTCGGCCGGCGTCACCCAAGACGTCAGGTCCGGACCCGAAGCGGGAGTGAAGAGTCATCAAAGGGACAAAGGGCGTCTTAACCCATCAGTCACAAAGCGTTCGTGATCACGCAACACCCTTCCTTCAGAGTGAAGGTATGAGTGCTGACATGTCTGATGTGACCCGTACGAAGAACGGCCGTCCCGTGCACCACTGGCGGCGTGACCTGGTGGAGCTGGCCGCCCTCTTCACGGCCGTGGCCGTGGCCGACGCGGTGGCGAACCTGATCGGGCACGGCCCCGACGGCCCCGCCCTGCTGGTGATCTCGGCCGTGGTGCTGATCGCCACGGCCGGGTTCCACACATGGTGGGCACGGCGCCACAACCACGCCCCTCCGACGGCGGACGATACCGACGCCCGGCCGGCCGGGCACCCCACGGAACACTCCGCCGGAGCGACCGCACTGTGGCGGATGCGCACCACGGTGCGCGACGAACCGGGCTCCCTCGCCGCCCTGTGCACCGCCCTGGCGCACGGCCGGGTCGACATCCTCAGCCTGCAGGCGCACCCGCTGGCCGAGGGCACCGTGGACGAGTTCCTGCTGCGCGCGCCCGAGGAGCTCTCCGCGACCGAGATCACCCGGGGCGTCTCGCACGCGGGCGGCTCGGGCACCTGGATCGAGCGGGCGGACGCCCACGACCTGGTGGACGCCCCCACGCGCATCCTGGGCCTTGCCACCCGCACCGCCCTCGACGCCGCCGAACTGCCGCTCGCGCTGCGCCAGTTGCTGGGCCGCTGCACCATCCGTTCGCTGCCCGCCACGTCGCGGGACGCGGCCGCCATGTCGCGTGACTCGGCCGCCCCGGCGACGGACGCGACCGCCGACGGGGCGCCCGTCGAGGGCGTCCTGGACGGGACCGTGCTGCGCCTGCGGGCCCCGGAGGGCGAGGTGATCACGGTGGAGCGGCCGTATCTGCCGTTCACGCCCACCGAGTTCGCCCGCGCGCGTGCCCTGGTGGAGCTGGACACCCGGCTCGGCCCGCGCATCCCGCGCAGCCAGGACGTGCTGACGCTTGCCGAGGGCAACTCCATCACCGTGCGCCGGGCCGACACCGCCGACGTCGAGGCCGCCAAGGCCATGCACGACCGCTGCTCGGGACGCACCCTGAGCATGCGCTACCACGGCCCCGTACGCGACGCCGACCGCTACCTCAACCACCTGCTCAGCCCGCGCTTCGGCCGCACCCTGGCGGTGCAGACCGCGTCCGGCCGCATCGTGGGCGTCGGGCATCTCCTCTGGGACGGCGACGAGACGGAGATCGCGCTGCTCGTCGAGGACGAGTGGCAGCGCCGCGGCATCGGCACCGAACTCCTCGGCCGCCTGGTCGCCCTGGCGGTCGAGGCGGGCTGCGAGAGCGTGTACGCGGTGACGCAGGCGTCCAACACCGGCATGGTCGCCGCGATGCGCGGACTCGGCCTTCCGCTCGACTACCAGATCGAGGAGGGCACGCTGGTCATCACGGCCCGGCTCGACGCGACGCCGGTGGTCTCACGGCCGCCCTACGACCAGCCGCAGGACGTCAGCCTCGAGCCGCAGCGGGCCGAGTAGCGCCCACCGGCACACCCGAGGAAGCACCGGAGGAAGGGACCGGGCCGAGCGCCCTGTCGAGGTCCTGCCACAGGTCGTCGACGTCCTCGAGCCCGGCCGACAGGCGCAGCAGTCTTTCGCTGACGCCGGACGAGCGGCGGTCCGCCGGATCCACGACGCGATGGCTGATGGACGCCGGATGCTGGATGAGCGTATCCACGCTGCCGAGACTGACCGCCGGGGTGATCAGCCGCACCCCGGCGGTCACCGCGTGCGGGTCGCCGCGCACCTCGAAGGCGACCATGGCGCCGCCGATCCGCGGGTAGTGCACGCGCTCCACCCTCGGGTCGGCGGCAAGGCGGCGTGCCAGCTCCGCCGCGTTCGCGGAGGCGGCCCGCACCCGGACCGGCAGCGTGGCCAGGCCCCGCAGCAGCAGATAGCCGGCGAGCGGATGCAGCACCCCGCCGGTGGCGAACCGCACCTGGCGCAGCTGCCGCGCGAACTCCTCGTCGCACGCCACCACACCGCCAAGGACGTCGCCGTGACCACCCAGGTACTTGGTGGCGCTGTGCAGGACGAGCCGCGCCCCGCTCTCCACCGGACGCTGCAGCACCGGCGTCGCGAAGGTGTTGTCGGCGAGCAGCGGAACGGTCCCGCAGGCGTGGGCCACCGCGTCCAGGTCAAGTTCGGCGAGCGTCGGGTTCGCGGGCGACTCGACCATCACCAGGCCCGTGTCGGGCCGGATGGCGTCGGCTATCCCTGCCGGGTCGGCCCAGGTCACCTCGGAGCCGAGCAGCCCCGCCGTCAAGAGGTGATCACTGCACCCGTACAAGGGACGGACTGCGACGACATGCCGCAGACCAGCCGCGCCGCGCACGAGCAGGACCGCGGTCAGCGCCGCCATGCCGCTCGCGAAGGCGACCGCGCTCTCGGTGCCTTCAAGACGGGCGAGCGCGGTCTCGAACCGGGCCACGGTCGGGTTGGCGAGCCGCGCGTAGACGGGCGGCCCGTCGTCCAGGGCGCCGTCGGCGGCGAACGCGTCGATCCGCGCGGCCTCGCCCCGGGTGTCGTACGAGGGATACGTGGTGGACAGGTCGATCGGTGCGGCGTGCAGGCCGAGTCCCGCGAGGTCGTCGCGTCCGGCGTGCACCGCCTCGGTGGCCAGAGCGCGTGCCGCGGTCGGGGCGCGGTGGCCGGATCCGGTACGGGGTTCCGTGTTCGTGTCCATGCCGATGATGCTGAACAAAGACCGATGACCGGTCGTTGAATCCCGTGTTACGTTCGGCGAGTGGCTGAAACTGTCGTACTGGACGCGGTGGATCTCCGCATATTGCGGCTGTTGCAGAACGATGCCCGGACCACCTACCGCGATCTCGCGGTACAGGTCGGCGTCGCGCCGTCGACCTGCCTCGACCGGGTCTCCCGGCTGCGGCGCTCCGGTGTGATCCTCGGACATCAGCTGCGGCTCGATCCGGCGAAACTCGGCCGCGGCCTGGAGGCATTGCTCTCCGTACAGGTCCGGCCACACCGGCGTGAACTCGTCGGTCCGTTCGTGGAGCGGGTCAGGGCGCTGCCCGAGTCCCGCTCCGTCTTCCACCTCACGGGCCCCGACGACTATCTGGTGCACGTGGCGGTGGCCGACGCCGCAGATCTTCAGCGGCTCGTCCTGGACGAGTTCACCTCACGGCGCGAAGTGGCGCGCGTGGAGACGCGGTTGATCTTCCAGCAGTGGGAGTGCGGGCCGCTCCTTCCGCCGCGGTCCGAAGCCGCCGAGCCGGGGGAAGCCCGCGGCGAATCTTGATGACGCGGGCCGGTCCCGCGTACGAGTATGTCCGCATGTCAGACACGAAGCCCCCGGCCCAGAACCCGCTGCCGCGCCAGATCGCCGACGCGTACGTCGACGAGCTCATCGCCCTCAACCCGATCGAGGGCACCTACCTCGGCGTCACAGCGAGCCACAGCAAACTCCCTGACGCCTCCCCCGCCGGCCAGGAGGCCGTCGCCGAGCTGACCCGCACGACACTCGCCCGGCTCGACGAGGCCGAGCGCGCACCCGGCGCCGACAGCGACGCCGAACGGCGCTGCGCACGGCTGCTGCGCGAGCGGCTGACCGCCGAACTCGCCCTGCACGACACCGACGAGGGGCTGCGCGCGGTCGGCAATCTGCACACCTTCCCGCACGCCGTGCGGGAGATCTTCACCGTGACGCCCGCCGAGACGGAAGAGGACTGGGCGGCGATCGCCGAACGTCTGCGGGCGGTGCCCGCCGCGTACGCCGGATATCGCGCCTCGCTCGAACTCGGCCTGGAACGCAAGCTGTTCGCGGCGCCGCGCCCCACCGCCACCTTCATCGGACAGCTCGGCGAGTGGGCCACGTCCGGGGGCGAGGGCCGCGGCTGGTTCGAGGAGTTCGCCGCGGACGGCCCCGCGTCGCTGCGCGCCGGGCTCGACGCCGCCGCGCGCGCCGCCACCGAGGCCGTCGTCGCCCTGCGCGACTGGATGCGGGACGTCTACGCGCCCGCGATCGAGGGCGCCCCCGACACGGTGGGCCGGGAGCGCTACGGCCGCTTGTCGCGGCACTTCAACGGGACCGACCTGGACCTCGACGAGGCGTACGCGTACGGCTGGTCCGAGTTCCACCGGCTGCTTGCCGAGATGCGCGCCGAGGGCGAGAAGATCCTGCCGGGCGCGGCCACGCCGTGGGTGGTCCTCGCCCACCTCGACGAGCACGGCGCGCACATCGAGGGCGTGGACGAGGTCCGGGTCTGGCTCCAGGAGCTGATGGACGAGGCGATCGAGGCGCTGGACGGCACGCACTTCGAACTCGCCGAGCGGGTACGGAAGGTGGAGTCGCACATCGCGCCGCCGGGCGGCGCCGCCGCGCCGTACTACACGGGCCCGTCCGAGGACTTCTCGCGGCCGGGGCGGACCTGGCTGCCGACGATGGGCGAGACCCGCTTTCCCGTGTACGACCTGGTCTCCACCTGGTACCACGAGGGCGTGCCCGGCCATCACCTCCAGCTGGCCCAGTGGGCGCACGTCGCCGAGAACCTCTCCCGCTACCAGGCCACGCTCGGCATCGTCAGCGCCAACGCGGAGGGCTGGGCCCTGTACGCGGAGCGGCTCATGGACGAGCTCGGGTTCCTCACCGACGCGGAGCGCAGGCTCGGCTATCTGGACGCGCAGATGATGCGCGCGCTGCGGGTCATCGTCGACATCGGCATGCACCTGGACCTGGAGATCCCGGCGGACTCGCCCTTCCGCCCCGGCGAGCGCTGGACGCCCGACCTCGCGCAGGAGTTCTACGACGCGCACTGCAGTCGTCCCACGGACTACGTGGCCAGCGAGATGACCCGCTATCTCTCCATCCCCGGCCAGGCCATCGGCTACAAGCTGGGCGAGCGTGCCTGGCTCCTTGGCCGCGAGAACGCGCGGCGCCGCCTCGGCGACGCCTTCGACGCGAAGGCGTGGCACATGGCGGCGCTGTCGCAGGGTTCGCTGGGGCTTGACGATCTGGTGGACGAGTTGTCGGCGCTCTGAGGAGCGGCGGGTCCCGCCCTCAGCGGCGGCACCCGCCTTTTCAGAGTCGGCCCCGGCACCGCGCCTCAGCAGCCGCAGTCCTCCGCGTCCTCGGGCGCGGTGAGCGGGTCGGGGGCGCGGCGCTCGCTCCCCTCCCAGGTCTCGAACTCAAAGCCCTCGCGCGCCCAGTACTCGAAGCCGCCCAGCATCTCCTTGACCTGGAAGCCGAGTTCGGCGAGGGCGAGTGCGGCGCGGGTGGCGCCGTTGCAGCCGGGGCCCCAGCAGTAGGTGACCACGGGGACGGACTTGTCGAGGAGTTGCTCGGCCTGCTGCGGGATGAGCGCGGTGGGCAGGTGGATCGCGCCGGGGACGTGGCCCTGGTCCCAGCTCGCGGTCGACCGGGAGTCGATCACGACGAAGCCGGGGTCGCCGTCGGCGGCGAGTGCCGAGGCGACGTCGGACACGTCGGCGTGGAAGGCGAGGCTCGCGCCGAAGTACGCGGCGGCCGCGGCCGGAGACGCGGGCGGCACCCGCAGGACGGAGTTGGGGGCGGCGACTGCGGGGGTCGAGGTGTTCGTCGTAGTGCTCATGGCCAGAAATCTACGGTCGTAGCGGCCGTCTCGGAAGGGCTGATCCTCGGCGTACGGGCTGATCGGCCGGGGATTCCCCGGCACTTTCCGCACTGCGCCGCTCATTGCACAGCAGAAAGCCGTTCCCCGGTCAACCCCTTGATCGGCCGGGGAATCCCCTGTTACCTCTCAGGCATGACCGGTTATTCCACGGACGCCACCGACTGGCGCATCCTCGACGTCCTCCAGCGCGAGGGCCGCGCCAGCTATGCCGAGCTGGCACGGGCCGTCGCCATGTCCCCGAGCGCCGTGACCGAACGGGTCCGCCGGCTCGAGGAGGCGGGCGTGATCCAGGGGTACGCGGCCGTCGTGGACCCGGAGCGGCTCGGCCTGCCGATCCTCGCGTTCGTCCGCCTGCGCTATCCCAACGGCAATTACAAGCCGTTCCACGACCTGGTGGAGGTCACCCCGGAGATCCTCGAAGCGCACCACGTCACGGGCGACGACTGCTTCGTGATCAAGGTCGCGGCGCGCTCGATGAACCACCTGGAGGAGGTGGCGGGTCGGATCGGCGCGCTGGGGTCGGTGACCACGAGCGTCGTCTACTCCTCGCCGCTGCCGAGGCGCCCGCTGGGCCGCTGAGGCAGCCCCCGCCCCCTCCTGTCTCTTATAC
>NZ_SRIC01000015.1 GCF_004684775.1 Streptomyces sp. MZ04 | reverse complement strand
CCCGGACCCCGACCCGGATCCCGCCCCGGACGCCAGCGCCGCCTTGCCGATCGCGCGCGCGACGACCCTGCGGTCCCGCACGGCGCGGGCCGCGTCCTCGTCGGCCCACCGTTCCGTCGTGAAGGCCAGGGAGGTGCGCAGCGGGCGCAGGAACGGGTTGGCGCGCGCGGCCAGTTGCGCGACCAGCAGGAAACGGTGGTGCCGGGCGGCGAGATGAGCCCGTTCGTGGGCGAACAGGGCGCGCCGCTCGGCCGGTTGGAGCCCGGCGAGCAGTCCGGTGCTGACCACGATCCGGCCGCGCCCCCGACCCCGGCCGCGCTTGCCGCTGCCGCCTCGCGCGGGCAGGGCGTAGGCGTACGGGACGTCGTCGGTCAGCACGGCCACCGGCGAGTCCGGCAGCCCGTCGAGCGCCCGCAGGCTCCGCCGCCGGACCCGGAAGTGGCTCAGGAGCGCCCGCGAGCAGGCCACGCACACCACGATCAGCGCGGGAATCGCCGCCTTCCCCGCGAACTCGTCGTAGGGCACGGCCGCCCGCACCTCGGGGTCCGACCAGCCGTCCGGCAGCGGGTTGCCCGGCAGTTGGGCGGTTCCGACGACCATCAGGAGGGCCAGGCACAGCGTGCTGCACACGGCCATCACCCCGGCGACGGCGCCGAGCAGCCGGGTCGCGGTGCGCGGATGCAGATGCTGCTCGGCGAGGCGCGCTATCGGCCACGCGCTCAACGGCAGCACCAGCGGCAGGAAGACGAAGACTCCCATCGCCGCGTCAGTCCTCCGCTCCGGCCACGTCCGTATCCGTATCCGCGGCATCCGCCCCAACAGCCCCCGCGGATCCGAGCAGCGCGCGCAACACCTGCTCGTCGTCGGCCGACAGCGTGGTGACGAAGCTGGCGAGCACGGCCTCGCGGTCGGCCTCGCCGTCGAGGACCTTGCGCATCCGCAGCGCCGCGAGGCCCGCCTCGTCGGCCGTGGAGGTCCAGGTGAAGTGCCGGCCCGCGCGTTCGCGGGTCACGGCGTTCTTGGCGAGGAGGCGGGTCAGGATCGTCATCACCGTGGTGTACGCGAGATCGCCGCCGATCCGCTCCTGGACCCAGGCCGCGCTCACGGGTTCCTGCGCGCCGCGCAGCGCGGCGAGCACCTGGGCCTCCAACTCGCCCTGCGCGCGCCGCCGAAGACGCGGTCGACGCTCCCCGCGTTCATGCTGCGCCATGCCCGTCTCCTCCTCGACGCCGATTCCCGACGGCTCTCCCGGCGGCTCTCTTGACGGCTCCTCACAGAGCGCCACATCGTAACGGGACGCGGTATCGGGACGCGGCACCCCGCGCGCTTCTACAGTGCTGTAGATTTTACCCTCCGGCCCTGACCACGGCCGGTCGGCACTACACCTCAGGACTCAGGAGGACATCGTGGGAGTTTCCCTGGCCAAGGGCGGCAACGTCTCGCTCAGCAAGGAGGCGCCGGGCCTCACCGCCGTCCTGGTCGGCCTCGGCTGGGACGTCCGGACGACCACCGGCACGGACTACGACCTGGACGCCAGCGCCCTGCTCTGCGACGAGTCGGGCAAGGTCGTCTCCGACCAGCACTTCATCTTCTACAACAACCTCACGAGCCCGGACGGTTCGGTCGAGCACACCGGCGACAACCTCACCGGTGAGGGCGAGGGCGACGACGAGGCGGTGAAGGTGAACCTGGCGCAGGTTCCGGCCACGATCACGAAGATCGTCTTCCCGGTCTCCATCCACGACGCCGAGAACCGCGGCCAGAGCTTCGGCCAGGTCCGCAACGCGTTCATCCGCGTGGTCAACCAGGCGGACAACATGGAGATAGCCCGCTACGACCTCTCCGAGGACGCGTCGACGGAGACCGCCATGGTCTTCGGCGAGCTCTACCGCCATGGCGCCGAGTGGAAATTCCGCGCGGTCGGCCAGGGTTACGCCAGTGGGCTGCGCGGCATCGCGTCGGACTTCGGCGTCAATGTCTGACGTACGCGTCCCGTAGAGGTCGACGTCGTCGATCAGCCCCGCGGCCGCAGCAGCGGCAGCATCAGCTGGTCGACGACCTTCACCATGTCCTTCTCCTCCACATCGCGGCCACCGACCTTGTGGAGGTACATCATCATCGCCGGGATCACGTCGACGACGCGTTCGCCGGTCGCCTCGGAGCGGGTCTCGCCGCGTGCGATGCCGCGGCGCACCACGTCGCCGATCAGCCGCTCGCAGGGCTCTGTCACCCTGTCGACCGGGTCAGGTCCTTCCAACCGACGTCGGCGAGTTGGTCGAGGACGGCGTCGAGGATGGCGCGCTCGAGAACGCTGCCCCGGCGGCGGACAGCGGTCATCGTATGCGCCCTCATCGCCGCCTTTCAGTTCTGGGTGTCGCAGGCGCGCAGCACCACCGCACTGTTGAATCCGCCCTGGCCGCGCGCGGTGACCAGAACGGTCTCCAGCCTGCGTTCGCGCGGTTGGCGCACCAGATCAAGGCCATATTCCGGATCGGGATCGTCCAGGTTTCCCACCGGTGGAATGACGCCGTTCCGCATCGCGAGCAGCGCCGTGGCCACGCTGAGCGCCGAACCGCCTGCCAGCAGCCGCCCGACCAGGCCTTGCGGCGCGGTGACGGGTACCCCGTGCGGGCCGAACACCGCGCACAGCGCCTTCGCCTCGGCGGCGTCGGCGTCCGGGCGCCCCGCGCCGTCGGCCAGCACCATGTCGACCTCGTCCGGTCGCACGCCGGCCCGCTGCAACGCCAGCCCGATGGCCCGGGAGTACTGCCGTCCGTCCGGCGCGGACGTCCGGTAGTGGTGCGCGTCGTGGGTGGCCGCGTAGCCGGCGATCACGCCGTAGCCGGCCGGAGACTGCCTCGCCCGCGCCGCGGTGGTCTCCTCCACCATCAGGACCGCGCCGCCCTCGCCGGGCAGATGGCCGTTGGCCGCCCGGTCGAACGGCTTGTAGCCGGCCTTCGGGTCGGTCGCCGTGGACAGGTGGCCGCTGCTCGTCTGAATGGCCAGCGCGTAGGGCGCGATCGGGGCCTCGGTGCCGCCGGCGAGCACGGCACCGGTGCCGCGCAGGATCGCCCGGTCGGCCCAGCCGAGGCTGTCGATGCCGGATGCCGCGTCGGAGACCACCACCCCGCACGGTCCCTTGGTGCCGTGGCGGATGGCCAGTTGCCCGGTGCTCGCGGCATAGAACCAGGCGATGGACTGGTACGCGCCGACTGCCTTGCGGCCCCGGCTCCACAACGCCTGGATCTCGCGTTGGCCGAACTCGTTGCCACCCGAGCCGCTGCCCAGAATCACCGACGTGGCGTACGGATCGTGGGCGGACGGGTCGTAGCCGGCGTCGGCGAGGGCCAGGCCGGCCGCGGCGAACGCCAGCCAGGTCCACCGGTCGGTCTGGACGGCCAGCCGGTCCGGCACATGCTCGGTCACGTCGAAACCGGGCACTTGGCCGGCCAGCTTGGTGGCATAGCGACTGGTGTCGAACGTGTCGATCGGCCGCACCGCCAGTTCACCGGCCAGGGTGGCTCGCCAGTGCTCGTCGGCTCCGATGCCGGTCGGCGCGACGATGCCGAGACCGGTGATCACGGCAGTCATCAGCGCGCCTTGGCGAGCACGATGGCCGACTGGAACCCGCCGAACCCGCTGCCGACCGAGAGCGCGGCGTCCACGCGGTGGTCGCGTGCGGTGTTGGGCACGTAATCCAGGTCGCAGAGAGGGTCGGCGTTCGCGTAATTGGCGGTGGGCGGCACCACGTTGTGCTCGATGGCCAGCGCGGTCGCGGCCACCTCGATGGAGCCGATCGCGCCGAGCGAGTGCCCGACCATGGACTTGATGGAGCTGACCGGCACCCGGTAGGCGTGTTCGCCGAGGCTGCGCTTGAACGCGGCGGTCTCGTGCCGGTCGTTCTGCTTGGTGCCCGAGCCGTGCGCGTTCACGTAGTCAAGGGCGGTGGGATCCACCCGTGCCTGGTCGAGGGCGCTGCCGATCGCGTCGGCCAACTCGACTCCGTCCGGGCGCAGTCCGGTCATGTGGTAGGCGTTGCACAAATTGGCGTAGCCGCGGATCTCCGCGTAGATGTGCGCGCCCCGCTGCCGGGCATGCTCGTACTCCTCCAGGATAAGCACGGCCGCTCCCTCGCCCATCACGAACCCGTCGCGGGTCGCGTCGAACGGCCGGGAGGCATGTTCCGGATCGTCGTTGCGGGTGCTTGTGGCGCCGATGGTGTCGAAGCAGGCCATCGAGATCGGCGTGATGGGAGCGTCGCTCGCGCCGGCGATCACGATGTCGGCCATGTCGTCCTGGATCAGCTGGTAGGCCTGCCCGACGGCGTCGATGCCCGAAGTGCAGCCGGTGGAGACCACCGCGGCCGGGCCGTGCGCGCCGTACCGGCAGGCGACCTCGGAAGCCATGTTGCTGGGTATCCACGCCTGGTAGAGGAAGCCAGAGCCGTACTCCGGGTCGACCAGCCATTCCCGGCCGCCGTCGCTGGTCGCCACGTACTCGTCCTCGAGGCGGGTGCTCGCGCCGACCGCGCTGCCCAGGCACACCGACATCCGGTCGTGGTCGAATCCGCCGTCAAGGGCCAGACCCGAGTCCGCCATCGCCTCGTCGGCGGCGACCAGCGCGAACTGGACGGAACGGTCGGTGCGGAACACCTCCTGCTGTGTCAGGCCCGCGGCGAGCGGGTCGAAGTCGACCTCGGCGGCCAGTTGGGAGCGGAACTGCGCCGGGTCGAACAGCGAGATCCGGCGGGTCGCGGTACGACCGTCGGTGATCAGCTGCCAGAAGGCCTTCCGTGTCGCGCCACCGGGCGCGACCACACCGATACCGGTGACCGCGATGCGTCGCTCATCGCTCATCGCGCGTGCTCGCTCAGACCCTCATTGACCATCGCCACCAGCTCACCGAAGGTCGTGCCCGCCTCTTCCCCTTCGAGCTCGACCCCATAGCGGTCCTCGATCTCCACTTTGAGCTGCAGTCGCGCCAGCGAGTCCAGGTCGACGTCGCTCAGCGTGGCACTCGGATCGTCGGTCACTGCGGATCGGGGAAGCCCGGCCTTGACAACCAGGATCTCCATCAGCTCGTCAATTGTGAATGTCGACACGGCCATTCCCTTCGTATTCACGCGGCGAACCCGTCTCAGACTACGCAGGAATTCAGTGGCTCTTCTTCGGCTAAGAGAACTAAATCAACTCATTCTCGAGGATAGGGCCGACTCATCCCCGCGAATGACCGATGACCGTCCTGAGGAATCGATTGACGTCATTCCGGACACACGCTTCACTTATTCAATTGATTTCCCCGGTGTGAGGATGAGGAGATGAAAATGGATACGTCAGCAGCCCCGACAAAGGCGCCGGCCGACGTCGGGATCACCGCGGTCGCGGTGGCGATGGCCAGGGCGAGGGAATCGGGCCGCGTGGACGGCATGTTCCACGATCCGTACGCCCAGTCGTTCGTCGACGCGGCCAACGCGGTGCTCGGCGCGGACGAGTGGTCGTCGCTGGTCTCGTGGGTCGACCTGTTCTACTCCCGCGGAGTGGTGCGCACCCGGTTCATCGACGACTTCGTGTGCGACGCGGCGACCCGCGGCTGCACACAGGTGGTGCTGCTCGGGGCCGGTCTCGACGCGCGCGCCTATCGGCTGCCGGTGCCGGACGCGGACGTGTTCGAGGTGGATACGCCGTCGGTGTTCGCGTTCAAGGACCAGGTGCTCGGCAACGCCGGTGCGCGGCCGACCAGTCGCTCGCGCACCGCCGTCCACGCCGACCTGCGGGAGGACTTCGCCGCGCGCCTCGCCGGCACCTCGTTCGACCCGAGCAGGCCGACCGCGTGGGTCGCCGAGGGTGTGCTGCCCTATCTGACCGCCGACCAGGCGCGGCACGTGGTCACCGACGTCGCACGGCTTTCCGCGCCGGGCAGCAGGTTGGTGTTCGAGCACGCCGACAAGTCAGGCCCTGACCCGAGGGCCGCGGCCGCCGCGCTGACCACGCCCGGCGCGGACCGGATCAGCACCATGGTCCGTGGTGGCCTCGGACCCGAAGGCCGGGACTGGGTGGCCGGCCAGGGCTGGAGCATCCAGATCACCGAGCGCGACGAGTTGGGCCCGCGGTACGGACGCCCTGACGACCGCCTTGCCGGTGGCCAGTTCATCACCGCGACCCGCGACTGACCGGGACGAAGGACATGGAATCCAATCACGCGCACACCGAGCGTGCGGAGCCGACCGAGGCGCGCATTCAGACCGCCGCCGCGTTCTATCGGCGTCCGATGCTCGCCGTATACGACATCTTCGTCCTCGGCATGATGAGCCGATTCATGTGGCGCTGCCCGCGTGGCCGCATGCTGGCGCATTACAACAAGCAGGTCAGCGCGTCGCATCTGGACATCGGATCGGGCACCGGCTGGTTTCTCGACAACTGCCGGTTTCCGGCGGAGTCACCCTCGATCACCCTGCTCGACTTCAGCGAGGTGGCGCTGAACACCGCGGCGCACCGAGTCCGGCGGTATCGCCCCGAGACCCTGGTCGGTGACGCGTTCAAGCCCCTCCCCCTCGGCGATGCGCGGTTCGACTCGGTCGGCATGAACTTCCTTCTGCACTGCCTGCCCGGGTCGATGCGGCAGAAGTCGGCGGTGTTCGACCACGTGGTGCCGTTCCTGCGGCCCGGCGCGCGGGTGTTCGGCAGCACGGTGCTCGGCGAAGGACCGCACCACACGCAGCGCTCCGCGAAGCTGCTTGCCAAGCTCAACCGCAGTGAGGTGTTCAGCAACCTCGACGATCGCCTGGAGGATCTGGACGAGCAGCTGCGTGCCCGGTTCACCGACGTCGAGACGGTCCGGACCGGTGCGGTCTGCCTGTTCTCCGCACGCCTTCCGGGGGAACGATGAGCAGCGCGCCGCCCACGCTGGCCCAGCAACTGCACGACGGCGTCCTGCAGTCCATGGCCATCGCCCGCATCCGGCTCGACCGGGCGCTCGCCCAGGACGGCCCGCTCCCCCGCGAGCTGGGCACGGAGCTGAAGCTGTTACTGGACCAAGAGATCGCCGGCCTGCGCCGCCTGATCAGCGGTTCGGCCGCGCCCGCCCCGCCGCAACCGGACCTGCCCAGCGCGCTGGCGGCCACCGCCGAACACCTCGAGTCGCTCACGGGCATCTCCATCCTCGTCGAGAACCGCACCGCGCCGACGGGCCGGTGGGCGGAGAACGACCTGATCGCCTACCGGATCGTGCGCGAGGCACTGCACAACACCGTCAAGCACAGTGACGCCAAGCATGCCCGGGTGGGCGTGGCCACGCGGGAGGACCGGCTGGTCTGTGTGGTGTCCGACGACGGCCGCGGCTTCGAACCGAGCACCGACCGCCCGCACTTCGGGCTGGCCGACATGCACGCGCAGGCTCGGGACGCGGGCGGATACCTGGCCGTCCAGCCCTGTCGCACCGGCACGTCCGTCACTCTCATCCTGCCCAGAAACCCGGTACTGGAGGGAAGCGTCCCGCAATGATGCCGCCCGACTCCACGTACCGCCCGACCATCCTGATCTGCGACGACCATCCGGTCGTACGCTGCGGCATCCGCACACTGCTCGCCGACGACGACCGCTACCGGATCGTGGGCGAGGCAGGGGAGCTTGCCGAGACGGTCGCACAGGTGGAGCGGCACCGGCCCACCGTGCTGCTGCTCGACCTGAGCTTCCGGGGCACCCTCAGTCTCGGTGTCCTGCCCACCGTGCGGGCGTTGTCGCCGGCCACCCGGGTGCTGATCCTGACCATGCACAACGACCTTGAATCGGCGCGGACTTCGCTCGCCGCCGGCGCGCACGGGTTTCTGCCCAAGGAAGCCGCCGCCGAGGAACTCGTCGCCGCGATCGACGCGCTCGCCGAAGGCGGCCGGTATCTCCATCCGGCGCTCGGTGCGGCCCTGTTCGACCAGCACACCGATCCCGACGGCGCACTGAGCGGCCGGGAACGCGAGGTGCTCGGGCTGATCGCCGACGGCCTGACCCATCAACAGATCGCCGACGAGCTCGGCCTGTCGGTACGCACCATCGAGGCACAACGGGCGTCGATCAAGGTCAAGCTCGGAGTCAACAGGCGGTCGGAATTGATCAGCCACGCCCGTCAGCTGCGGCTGACGACCACAGGAAGCGACAGATGATGCAGACGGGCCAGCCAAGCCGTACCGCGTTGAGCTCGGCGCGCGCCCGCGCCGTGCACCAAGTGGCGGACTCACCACGCGTGTTCGCCGACCCCTTGGCGGCACGCATCATCGACGGTGTCGACAACGACCCGAGACCGGCCGACGCACCCGGCATGCCTGCCGAGGTCCGGCTGTTCATGGCACTGCGCCACCGGGTGGCCGAGGACGCTCTGCGCGCCGCCGTACACACCCGGCAGGTCGTCATCCTCGGCGCCGGCCTGGACACCTTCGCCTACCGGAACGGGAATCGGGCGCTTCGGGTCTTCGAGGTCGACCATCCGGCCACCCAGGCGTGGAAACGCCGACGCCTGGCCGAGACCGGCATCGAGATTCCGGACACGGTCGTGTTCTGCCCCGTCGACTTCGCCGAGCAGACCGCGGAGGCCGGCCTCGCCGCGGCCGGATTCGACCGGCACGCACCGGCGTTCTTCCTGCTGCTCGGCGTAGCCCCCTATCTGACCAGGGACGCACTGCTTGACACAGCACGCTTCGTGGCGCACCTGCCCGCGCCGGCCGACCTGGTCTTCGACTACAACCAGCCACCCGCCACCCTGCCGCCGCAACGCAGGCCGGCGCTCGCGGCACAGGCCGAGGCCATGGCCAAGATGGGCGAGCCATGGCGGTCGTTCTTCACCCCGGCCGAGCTCGCCGGCGAACTGACCGACGCCGGGTTCGACAGCGTCACCGACGTCGGCTGGCAGGAGTGCCTGACGCGCTACGAGCTCGACCCGTCACTGCGCGACCTGTTCGGCGGACGGATCGCACATGCCCGCACCACCGGACGAGAGACGAGGTAACCCCGGCCATGCACGCCTTGGTCATCGGTGGCGGAGTGGCCGGTCCGGCCACCGCCGTCGCACTGCGCTCGATCGGCGTCGAGGTCACCATCTGTGAAGCCCGCCCACGCGAGGACAAGGACGTCGGGCTGTGGGTGATGGTCGCCCCGAACGGCCTCGCCGCGCTGGACGCGCTGGGGCTCAAGCAGACCGCGCTGCGCGAGTCGCTCACGGGCGCGGTCGGGCCGACCGGCTTCGCGCCGATACGCCGCGCCGGTCTTTACCGGCTGCTGCGCGAAGCCGCCGTGGCTCGCGGCACGCGGATCGAGCACGACCGGAAGCTGGTCGACGCCGACACCAGCGCCGACGGGGTGGTCGCGCGGTTCGCCGACGGTTCGTCCCTCACCGGGGACCTGCTCATCGGCTGCGACGGCATCCACTCACGGACCAGGTCGATCATCGATCCGGCCGCGCCGGTCGCGCGCTACATCCCGCTGCTGAACCTCGGCGGCTTCGCGTCGGGGGTCGACGTTCCCGGGGAGCCGGCACAGCTTCAGTTCATCCGGAGCCCCAAAGGCTTCTTCGGTTACACCACCTCGGGCAAGGGCGAGGTGTGGTGGTTCGCCAATCTGCCCTGGGGCGCGGAGCCGAGCCGGGCCGAACTGGCGGCGATGGACCGCGACATACTCACTGAACGGCTCCTCGACACGTTCGCCGATTCCCCCGCGTTCGTCGCCGACGTGATCCGCGCGACGTACAGCTCGCTGTACGCGCAGCCCACCCACGACCTGCCCGGCGTGCCGACCTGGCGGCGGGACCGTCTTGTCATTCTCGGCGACGCGGCACACGCCACCACGCCGACGTCCGGCCAAGGATCGTCGATGGCGCTCGAAGACGCGGTGGTGCTGGCCAAGTGCCTGCGTGAGCTGCCCGGGCCGCAGGCCTGGGCCCGTTACGAACAACTGCGCAGGGAGCGGGTCGAGGGCGTCGTCGCGCTCGGCGCCCGCGCGTCGGCCGCCAAGCTGGACGGCGCACTGCCCGCTGATTCGCTCGACTGGGTTCTTGACTACCGGATCGACTGGGCATCCCCCGTCTGACCGGGCTCCGCTTCACGAACGCGTAGGGCCGCGGCGAACTCGCCGCGGCCCTACGCGTTCGCGGCCGACGCCACCAGCCGGGCCCGCAGCGCCACGATCGTCTCGGGCGTCACCCCGGCGGTCCCTGTCAGGTAGTTCTCCACCGATCCGTACCGCCCGCGCAGCGCGTCCAGGGTGGTCGACATCGCACGCCGAGGCGCGCCGAACATCTCCTGGTAGCGCTCCAGATCCAGGCCGAACTCGGCGAGCTTGGGCAGCAGCCGAGCCATCCGGCGTTCGCTGAAATAGATCCTGCTCAGCGCGTAGTCGTCCAGCACCGCCGCGTCGTCCACACCGAGCACGGACAGCAAGAGCGCGGCCGCCAAACCGGTGCGGTCCTTGCCCGCGGTGCAGTGGATCACCGCCGCTACACCGTCCGGCGTGGCGAGCGCGGTGAGGACCCGGCCCAAGGCAGTCGCGTCATGCTCGACCATGTCGAGGTAGACCCGGTGCAGAAAGTCGTCCGGGATGGCGTCGGTTCGGCCGCTGCGGAAGAGCTCGCCGAGCGGGGTCGCGCGCGCGGCCTCGCCACCGATGCCGAACACCTCGCGCCGTACCGCCGTGGGCAGCGTGGAGGGCGCCTTCGCGCGTTCGCCGTCGGTGCGCAGGTCGTACGCGACCTGAAGGCCGAGCCGGTCGATCACGGCGAGGTCGGCGGTGGTGAGCCGGTCGAGCGCGTCCGCGCGGAAGACCAGGCCCCACCGGGTACGGCCGCCGTCCTTCGTGCGATAGCCGCCCAGGTCCCGGAAGTTGCTCGCGCCCTCCAGCGGCACCACGCGCTCGGCGGCGAGTACGGCGGCGCCTCCGTCGACGGGAGCCACGGACACGTAGTGCCGGCCGGGTGCGAGCCCGGGCAACGACACCCGCGTCGCACGCTCGACGCGGGCGACCGGACGGTCGTGGTCGATCGAATCGGGTGTCGGGCCGACGGCCAGTGCCACCGGCCCCGCGCCGGCCAACTCCCAGGACACGTCGAGGACACCGGTGCCGTCGCGGACCACGTCGACCGCCAACACGACTGTTCCCATTGCGATTTCTCCCATCGTACGTACGGCTGCGGGGGACACATCTGGCTGCCCAGGTCATCGTCGGTGGGGGTGGAGCAGTACCTTGTCGAGTTCTTCTGTGGTGAGGGATCGTGCGGGCAGCAGCGATGCCGCGGGGCGGGTGCGCAGGCCGTCGAGGAGCAGGGTGAGCGGGCGGTGCCAGGCGCCGGGGGCGGTCGTGGTGAGTGCGGGGAGGGCCCGGCCGAGCACCGCCAAGGCCAAGAGCAGGTCCTCCGTGGTGACATCGGGGCGGATCGTGCCTTGCTTCTGGCCCTGGTCCAGCAGGGCGCCGACGATCTGACGATGCCGTACGTGGACCAGCTCCAGGCTTGTCACGCCGTCAGGGCAGGGTGCGTCGAGGCAGCCGGCGCCGCCCTCGGTGGGCAGCGCCATGACCACCGCGCAGAGGTAGTCCGTAAGGCCCGTCCACGCGTCCTGGGCGGCCATGGCCCGCTCACCGGCCGTGACGATCTCGGTGAGCGTGCCGGAGAAGACCTCGTCGACCAGCGCGTCGCGCTGGGGGAAGTGGCGGTAGAGCGTTGCGTTGGCCACGCCCGCCCGCCGGGAGATCCCGTCCAGCGGGGCCTGCAGCCCCTCCTCGGCGAACGCCTCGCGGGCCGCCTCCACCAGCAGCTTTCGGTTGCGCAGTGCATCACGTCGTTGGGTGGGCAGCGGACCCGGCCCGTCGGCAGCGCTCAACTTGACGTGCCTTTGCCGGTCTCGTCGCGGTTCACTTCGGTCAGTTCGAGGATTCCGCTCGCGACGCGGACGCCGGCCTGTTCGATGCCGACCGACGCGGTCACCACTCCCGGTCCCCCGGTCAGCGAGACCACGCATGCGGCGGGCACGTCGGTCTCCACGTACATACCGAAGTCCAGTTCGGCTCCGGTCAGCGCCGCCTCGCCCGTGCGCAGGCCGGCCTCCGCCGCGCTGCGCAACGCGGACTGCCGCATGGCTTCGATGAGCAGGGTCGCGGGAACGTGGTCGTAGGCCCGGTCGAAGAACGACGGATGGGACCGGTCCACCACCAGGGGATACCGGTGGCGCCGTAGGGCGGGCCCGATCACCACGTTGCTCTGATCGTGCCGCCCGACCAGCTCGGGCGCGATCGGCTGCGCCTCGGGCTCGCCGCCCGATGCGGCCGCGGCCCGCCGGGACCGCTGGTATTCCCGGAGCTCGTGGTAGGAGTCCCGGGGCAACAGGATGCTCCCGAACGAGAGCGTCATGGCCCGCACCGATCCGACGACGAACTCGCCCTCCATGTCGAGCTTGTCGTCGGCCTGCTCGGCGCGGACCTTGATGACGCCTCGCAGCGGCTTGGTTCCGTCGCCGCGGAACGCGTGCAGCTCCGGCACCGCGAGCGTCAGCTGTTGCACGGCTGTCGGTGTGCCTCGTGGGACGCCGAGATATTCGTGCCGGACCACGACGAATACCTGCCGGAACGCCTCGATCACGGCTGCCGGGTCGTGCCCGCCCGCCCGCTGGTCGGACCAGAGGGGGTGGTCGGGCGCCACCCGGATGGCGATCGCGAATTCGTCCCCGCCGACCCGCGCATGGTCGGTGACGAACACCTCACGGACCGACCGCCGGTTCACCATCGCGGGCGGCACCAACTGGTCGAAGCCGAGGGTGGCAACGGGATCGGTCATCACAGCCTCCCGGCCTTGCAGCGCTCGTCCAGGACCTTGGCGAGCGAGCGGATCGTCGGATTGTCGATGATGTCGGCCATGCTGACCTGTACGTCGGTCAGCGCCTGCAGCCGGCCACGCAGTTCCACGGCAGCCAGCGAGTTCAGCCCCAGTTCGACGATGTCGTCGTCGGGGCCGGCCGTGCCGTGTTCGCCGAGCGCCTCGCCGAGCACCTCACCGACGGCGCTGCGCACCGCGGTGATGATGTCGCCCGCGTGCTCGGTGGTGGCGGCGCCTGCCGTGGCATACGCCGTGGCCGGTGCCGCCCAGAAGCGTTGCCGGACAAAGGGATAGGTGGGCAGGTCGACCCGTCGCGCACCGGACCCGGCGAACACGGTCGCCCAGTCGACCGCGGCACCGGCCACGAACCGGTCGGCCGGTTCACGCAGCGCGGTCCGCCCGGTCACGGTTCCCGGTTCCGGGGCGTCGGCGAACGTTCGTAGACCCGCGAGCAGTTCGTCCCGGTCCGCGCCGAGCACGACGGCGCGGTGGGCGAACCGCGCCCGGGACAACAGGGTGAACCCGACGTCCGCCGGGTCGATGTCCGTTCCCTCCAGGTACGCGAGCAACCGCGTGGCCTGTGCGGCCAACGCGCCCGGTGTCTTCGCCGAGAGCACCCAGGGCACCGCCCCCATGGGTCGCCGGGGTGAACTGGGCGCAGGCGACGGTTGTTCGAGGATGACGTGTGCGTTGGTGCCGGAGATCCCGAAGGACGAGATCCCGGCCCGGCGCGGGCGTCCGGTGTCCGGCCAGTCCTGGGTGCCGGTGACCAGCCGTACCGCACCGGACGCCCAGGCGACGTGGGGGCTCGGCTCGTCGACGTGCAGGGTGGCGGGCACGATCCCGCCGCGCATGGCGGCGACCATTTTGATCATTCCCGCGACGCCCGCGGCCGCCTGGGTGTGCCCGATGTTCGACTTCAACGATCCAAGGAGCACCGGCCGGTCCGCGGGCCGCTCCTGCCCGTACGTGGCGAGCACCGCGTGCGCCTCGATCGGATCCCCCAGCACCGTGCCGGTGCCGTGGGCCTCGACCACATCGACGTCCGCGGCGGCCAGTCCGGCGTCGGCGAGCGCCGCTCGGATCACCCGCTGCTGCGAGGGGCCGTTGGGTGCCGTCAGCCCGTTGGAGGCGCCGTCCTGGTTCACCGCGCTGCCCCGCACCAGCGCCAGCACCTCATGCCCGTGGCGACGCGCGTCCGACAGACGTTCAAGGACCACGACCCCGACACCCTCGGCCCAGCCCGTGCCGTCCGCGGCGGCGGCGAAGGACTTGCACCGCCCGTCCGGTGACAAGCCACGCTGCCGGGCGAATTCAAGGAATCCGCGCGGTGTCGCCATCACGGTGGCACCCCCGGCAAGGACCAGGTCCGACTCCCCCGACCGCAACGACTGGCACGCCAGATGCAGCGCGACCAACGACGAGGAACACGCCGTGTCGATGGTCACGGCGGGACCCTGAAGGCCCAGCGTGTACGCCACCCGGCCGGAGATCAGGCTGCCCGCCGTGCCGGTGGACCGGTAGCCCTCCGTACCGGCTTCCGCGAGATCGCGCCCGTACTCGTCCTGCGCCATGTGGCCGACGAACACCCCGGTCGAGCTGCCGGCCAGCGCGTGCGGGTCGATGCCCGCGCTCTCCAGTGCCTCCCAGGTGACTTCGAGCACCAGCCGCTGCTGCGGATCCATCGCCAGGGCCTCGGCCGGACCGATCCCGAAGAATCCCGCGTCGAAATCCGTGGCGCCCTCCAGGAATCCGCCCTCGCGCACATAGGTCGTCCCTGGATGGTCCGGATCAGGGTCATAGAGGCCGGCGAGGTCCCAGCCCCGGTCGGAGGGGAAGGCCGAGACGGCGTCACGGCCCTCGGCGACCACGTCGCACAGGTCGGCCGCCGAGGAGATGCCGCCGGGCAGCCGGCAGCCGGTGCCCACGATCGCGACCGGATCGTCGCTGCCGCGGCCGTTCTGGCGCAGTCGCTCGATTTCCTTGAGCGCCTCACGCAGTGCCTCCACCAGCCTGGCTTCGGTGTCCTTGCTCATCGCGTGTCACGCCCTCCGAAGTCCTGCGGGTGGTCGTCGAGCGGCACCGGTGGTGGCATCCATACGTCGCCCAGCGCGGCCAGTGCCTGCCAGAGTGCGGTCGCCACAACCGCGTACCACGGCAAGGTCCGATCGGTCATCGCGGGCCGTCCTCGCCCAACGCGACCGCGATCAGTTCCTCGGTGTCCATCGCGTCGATCAGCTCCTTCCGGCTCGGCCGCTCATCGGGCGACGGCGGGACGAGGGTTCGATGTATGTGGTCGGTGAGCGCCGCGGGAGTCGGGTGGTCGAACACCGCCGTGGCCTGCAGCGGCGTATCGGTCAGCGGTGCGAGGGCGTTGCGCAGATCGATCGCGGTGAGCGAGTCGACGCCCAGATCGCGGAAGGTGCGGTTCGCGTCGAGCGGCTGCCCTTCGCTGTGGCCGAGCAACGCCGCGAGCTGTTGGCTCAACAGGTCAAGCACGCGTTGCCGCTGTTCGTCGTGGTCGAGGCCTGCCATTTCCTGGCGCAGGCGCAGCGCGTCGTCCTGACGGCTCTGCCGGGCAGGCGCGCGCAGCGTCACCGCGGTCACCTGCGCGCGCGGCGCGGTCACGGCGGCGTCGAACATCGCCAGGCCGTCGGACTCGGAGATCGCCGCGAGCCCTCGGTCGCGCAGCCGGGCCAGATCCGCGTCGCTCAGGTGCTCGGTCATGCCGCGCTGTCCCGCCCACAGCCCCCAGGCGATGGACACCGCGGGCAGCCCATGGGCCCGGCGATGCGCTGCGAGACCGTCCAGGAACGCGTTCGCCGCGGCGTAGTTGGCCTGTCCCGCCGACCCGAGCGTGCCGGCCACGGAGGAGAACAGCACGAACGCGGTCAGGTCCAACCCGCGCGTCGCCTCGTGCAGGTTCCACGCGGCGTCCGCCTTGGCCGCGAGCACCGAGGCCAACCGCTGCGGCGTCAGCGACTCCAGTACGCCGTCGTCGAGTACGCCGGCCGTGTGCACCACCGCGGTAAGACCGGGCGTCACCAGTTCGGCCACCGCCGCCGGGTCGGCGACATCACAGGCCACGATCTCGACGGCCGCGCCAAGCTCGGTCAGCTCCGCCCGCAGCGCGGACGCTTCCGGCGCGGCAGGACCGCGCCTGCCGGCCAGCACAAGCCGCCGTACCCCGTGTGTGACCACCAGGTGCCGGGCGAACAGCGCGCCGAGACCGCCGGTACCACCGGTGATCAGCACCGTGCTCTCGGCATCGAACGGAGGCACCTCACTCGAGGGCTCCCGCAGCGGGGCCAGGCGGGCCGCGTGCGCCACCCCCGACCGGATGACCAGTTGCGACTCCCCCGTCGCCAGGACGGCGGGCAGGTCCAGTTCGCCGTCGGTGTCCACCAGCACGAACCGGCCTGGCTGTTCGGCCTGTGCGGACCGCACCAGGCCCCACACGGCCGCGCCGGCCAGGTCCGAGACGTCCTCGCCCGGCAGCCCGACCGCGCCGCGGGTCACGATCACGAGCCGCTGTGCCGTCGGCGCGGTCAACGCGCCGAGCACGGTCCGCGTCGCCGCGCGCACCGAGGACATCACGTCACCACCGGCGGAGAACCCGTCGACCACCGAGACATCGGCGTTCGACGCGGAGCCGGCGGAGACGGTGGTGGGCCCGGAGGGCAGCGGAGCCCAGGCCAGTTCGTGTACGCGGCCGGCCGACGCGGACATCGGCCGCAGACGGACCGATTCGGCGGTCAGCACGGGTTGGCCGGCCAGGTCGTACGCCGCGACCGACATGCCATCGGGCCCCGCAGGGGACAGGCGGACCCGCAGCCCCTGCGCCCCGGCCCGGTGCAGCATGACGTTCTGCCAGGCGAACGGGACGTCCGGGGCGCTGCGTCCGGTGCCCACCAGCCATCCCTGCAAGGCCGCGTCAAGGAGGGCCGGGTGGAGGCCGTAACCGGTCGTGTCGACGTCGGCCGCGACCTCGGCGAGTACGTCGTCGCCGTCGCGCCAGAGCGCGCGCAGCCCGCGGAAGGCCGGGCCGTAGTCGAGTCCCTGGTCTGCCAGCCATGCGTACGCACCGTCCGTGGCGATCGGCACGGCTCCGGCAGGGGGCCAGACGGCCTGCGGCGGGGCATCTCCCTGGTCCGCTGTCGTCAGCGATCCCCTGGCGTGCACCACCCATGACGCCGTCGGCTCGTCGGTACGGGCGGACACCACCACCTCGCCGGTCGGCTGGGCGACCACCTGGACGGAAAGACGGCCCTGCTCGGGCAGCACCAGCGGAGCCTGGATGACCAACTCGCGCACCACGTTCGCCCCGATCTCGGCGCCGGCTCGCAGGGCCAGTTCGGCGAAGAAGGTGCCGGGTGCGATCAGCGAGCCGGCCACCGTGTGGTCGGCAAGCCAGCCGGGCGAGTTCCGGGAGACCGAGCCGGTAAGGATCACTGTGCCGTTGTCCGGCAGATCCATCCGGGCGGTCAGGACGGGGTGGTCCGCCGCGACGAACCCCAGTCCCGTCGTGGCGGCCGGCGACTGTGGCCGCAGCCAGTAGCGCCGCCGGTCGAACGCGTAAGTGGGCAGCTCCACGAAGGGGCCGGACGGCTCGCCGAACACCGCCCGGAAGTCCACGGGCAAGCCCCGCGTGAACAGCTCGCCGAGCGTGGACAGGAGCGTGTCCGTTTCGGGCCGGTTGCCCCGCAGCAGCGGCAGGGCGGTCACGTCGGTGGGCATGGTCTGCGCCACCAGATTGGTCAGCGCCCGCCCGGGCCCGATCTCGACGAAGGTGCTCGCGCCCAGCTGTGCCAGGGCGTTCACGCAGGGCAGGAACCGCACGGTCTGCCGGGCGTGCCGAAGCCAGTAGTCGGCCGAACGCAGGTCCTCGTCGGTGGCGGGCTCGCCGGTGACGTTGGACATGATCGGGATCGTCGGCGGGTGGTAGGTGACCTCCCGGGCCACCGCGGCGAACTCGCCGAGCAGACCGTCAAGGCCGGCGGAGTGGAAGGCGTGCCGGTTCCGCAGCCTGATCGACCGCTGCCCGCGGGCCCGGCATCTTTCCACGACCCGCTCGACCGCGTCCGGCGCCCCGGAGATGACGGTGGCGTCCGCGGCGTTCAGGGCCGCTATCGATACGCCGGGTTCCAGGGCGTCCTCGATCGCGTCGGCGCCTGCCAGGATCTGCACCATGGCGCCGGGTGCCAGGGCGCCCATGTCGCGGCCGCGCGCGGTGATCAGCTTGGCGGCGTCGGGCAGCGAAAGGACTCCGGCCACGTGCGCCGCCGCCAGTTCGCCGAAGGAATGGCCCAGCAGATAGTCCGGTCGCAGTCCGAAGGATTCGACGAGCCGGAACAGCGCGACCTCGATGGCGAACAGCGCGGGCTGGGTGAACTCGGTGCGGTCCACCAGGATCGCCGCGGCCGGCGAGCCCTTCTCGGCGAACAGCAGGTCGGCCAGCGGCAGTTCCAGGTGTGCGTCGAGTGCGGCGAGTACCCCGTCGAGTGCGGCGGCGAATGCCGGGAACTGGTCGTACAGCTGCCGGCCCATGGCGGCGTACTGACCGCCGTGGCCAGGAAAGAGGAACACGACAGGCCCGGTCGACGGCTCGGGCGGCTCGGCGTGGGCGGCCTCGGCGTGGGCGGCCTCGGCCAGCCGGTCGAGCAGCTCGGCGCGGTCCGCTCCGGTGATGACCGTCCGGTGCGGGAACCGTGACCGCGTCGCCACCAGTGCCGAGGCGATGGCCGCCGGGTCGAGGCTCTCGTTCGTACGCGCATGTGCCAGGAGCCGGGCGGCCTGGCCGCGCAGCGCGGGTTTGGTGCGCGCGGAAAGGACCCACGGAAGCACCGGCCGGTTCCGCCGCGTGGCAACCGGTTCCGGCTGCGCGGGGGCTTGCTCGAGGATGACGTGGGCGTTGGTTCCGGAGATGCCGAACGCCGATACCCCGGCGCGGCGCGGCTGTGCGGTGTCCGGCCAGTCGACCGTCTCGGTGGCCAGGGCGACGGTCCCGCCCGACCAGTCGACCGCGGACGTCGGCGGGTCGGCGTGCAGCGACGGTGCCACGATGCCCTTCTCGAGCCCGCCGATCATCTTGATCACGCCGGCCATGCCCGCCGCGGCCTGGGTGTGCCCGAGGTTGGACTTGACCGAGCCGAGCAGCAGCGGGCGGTCGGCGGTCCTGCCCTGGCCGTAGGTCGCCAGGATCGCCTCTGCCTCGATGGGATCGCCAAGCACCGTGCCGGTGCCGTGCGCTTCCAGCACGTCGACGTCCGCGGTGGACAGACCGGCGCCGGCGAGGGCGGCGCGGATCACGCGTTGCTGGGACGGGCCGTTCGGGGCGGTCAGGCCGTTCGACGCGCCGTCCTGGTTGACCGCGCTGCCGCGCAGCACCGCGAGCACCCGGTGCCCGCGCTCCCGGGCCCGCGAGAGGCGCTCGAGGACCAGCACACCCGCGCCCTCGCTCCAGCCGGTCCCGTCGGCCGTGGCGCCGAACGACTTGCACCGCCCGTCGGCGGCAAGACCGCCCTGCTTGGCGAACTCCACGAACACCCTCGGCGTGGCCATCACCGTGGCGGCACCGGCAAGGGCCAGGTCGCACTCGCCGGACCTGAGCGACTGCGCCGCCAGGTGCATCGCGACCAACGACGAGGAGCAGGCCGTGTCCACGCTGACCGCGGGCCCCTCCAGGCCGAGCGCGTACGCGACCCGACCGGAGGCGACACTGCCCTGGCTGCCGACCAGCCGGTAGCCCTCCACCCCGGCCGCGGCGTCGTCGACGCCCGCGCCGTACTCCTGGGCCATGATTCCGGCGAACACGCCGGTCCGGCTGCCGGCCAGCGACTCCGGGGCGATACCGGCGCGCTCCACCGCTTCCCAGCACACCTCGAGCAGCAATCGCTGCTGCGGGTCCATCGCGGCCGCCTCGTGCGGGTTGATGCCGAAGAACGCGGCGTCGAACGCACCCGCGTCGGCGAGGAATCCGCCCCGCCGCAGGGACGGACCGCTCATCTGCCATCCGCGGTCGGTCGGGCAGTCACCGATCACCTCCCGGCCGTTGACCACGGTTTCCCACAGGTCCGCGGGCGAGTCGATGCCACCGGGGAAGCGGCAGCCGATGCCGACCACGACGATCGGATCGGTGTCGTCCACCACGGCCGTCGGCTGCTCGTCGCCGCCTGCGGTGCGTCCGGCGGCCCGGTCGCGCAGGTAATCGGCAAGGGCGGATGGTGTGGGGTAGTCGAAGACGACGGCCGCGGGCAGTGACATTCCGGTGGCGGTCTTGAGCCGGTTGCGCAGTTCGACGGCGAGCAGCGAATCGAAGCCGAGGTCCCGGAAGTTGCGGTCCGGATCGATCTGATCGCCGCCACGCCCCAGCACGACCGCGGTCTCGGTCCGCGTCAGCGCGAGCAGGTCCGCCGGTACGGGCGTGGCGGCGGGCGGCGCCGACGGGCGGGCCGGCACCAAGTCCCGCAGCACCGCAGGCAGTTCGCCGACCTCGGCGGAGGCCCGGAGCGCCGCGCGGTCGACGGGCATCGCGACCACGTGCGGCCGGTGTTGCGCGATGGCGGCGTCGAACAGGCCAAGACCGGCGTCGACCGGCAGTTCGACCAGGCCGCGCCGCTTGAGCCGGCCGATGTCCGCGTCGCTCAGCTGCCCGGCCATCCCGGTGGTGTGGTCCCACAGGCCCCAGCCGATGGACAGCGTGGGCAGCCCGCGATCATGCCGGTGGGCCGCCAGCGCGTCGAGGAAGGCGTTGGCCGCCGCGTAGTTGGCCTGCCCCGCCCCGCCGCACACGCCGAGCACCGAGGAGAACAGGACGAGCCTGGCGCCGGTCCGCGCTGTCGCCTCGTGCAGATACCACGCGGCGTCGGCCTTGGGGGACAGCACGGTGTCCATCCGGTCCGGCGTCAGCGATTCGAGTACGCCGTCGTCGAGCACGCCGGCCGCGTGGATCACCGTGGTCACGTCCGGCGTCACCAGGGAGGCGAGCGCGACGCGGTCGGTGACATCGCACCGCACCGCCCGCGCCGTCGCCCCCGACTCGGCCAGTTCCGCGATCAGTTCCCCGGCACCGGGGGCGTCCGGGCCCTGCCGTGAGACGAGCACAAGGCTCCGCACACCGTGCCGCGTCACAAGATGGCGGGCCAGTGCCGAGCCGATTCCACCGGTACCGCCGGTGATCAGGGTCGTCCCGGTCGGGTCGAAACCGTCCGAGGCCGCGGCCGGAACCGGTGCCAGCCGGGCGGCGTGCAGCACGCCGGACCGGATCATCACCTGGGGTTCGCCGCTCGCCAGGACGGCGGCGATGTCGAAGCCCGCGTCGGCGTCCGCGTCGGTGTCCATCAGCACCAGCCTGCCGGGCGCTTCGACCTGTGCCGCGCGCACCAGGCCCCACACCGCGGCGGCGGCCGGATCGGGCCCGCCTTCGCCGGCCGGACCCACCGCGCCACGGGTGACGACCAGCAGGGTCGTGTCCGCCGACCGCTCGTCCGCGAGCCAGTCCTTGAGCATCCCGAGCATCCGGTGGGTGGCGGCGTGTGTCCGGGCGACCGTGTCCGGGCCGGTTTCGTCAGGTCCGGCTTCGTCAGGTCCGGCTCCGTCAGGTCCGGCTCCGTCAGGTCCGGCTCCGTCCGGTCCGGCTCCGTCCGGTCCGGCTCCGTCCGGTCCGGCTCCGTCCGGTCCGGCTCCGTCAGGTCCGGCTCCGTCCGGTCCGGCTCCGTCCGGTCCGGCGTCCGGGCCCGGTCCGCCGTCGAGCACCACGACGCCCGGCATCGGCGCCGCCCAATCCAGGTCGGCCAAGGCCACGACCGACACCGGGACGGCGCTCGGCCGGTCCAGCGGCGACCAGCGGAGTTCCAGCAGGCGGTGGGACCCGGACCGGCCGGCCCGGGAGACCGCGGCCCGCTGCTCGGGCGACAGTTGCCGCAGCACGATCGATGCGACGGTGCACACCGGCCGGCCGGACTCGTCGTACGCCGCGAGGGAGAACTCGTCAGGGCCGCTCGGCGTGATCACAACGCGCAGGGCGGTGGCGCCGCTCGCGAAGAGCCGGACACCGGTCCAGGAGAACGGCAACGCCAGGCCGCGCTCGGCGACGGTGGACAGTGCCGCGTGCAACGCCGCGTCGAGCAGCGCCGGGTGCAGGCCGAACCCGGCCGGGTCCGTGTCGCCGGGAAGCGCGACCTCGGCGAACACCTCGTCGCCCCGGCGCCACATCGCGCGCAGGCCACGGAACGCCGGTCCGTAGCCGTAGCCGCGCTCGGCCAGCCGCGCGTAGGCATCCTCCATCCCCACCGCCGTCGCCTCGGGGGGCGGCCAGGCGGCAAGTCGTGGCGCGGCCGTCTCCTCGGCGGCCAGCTCGCCGCGCGCGTGTGTCACCCACTCCCCGTCGGTGCGGGAATGGATCGTGACCTCGCCGTCGTCCGCGACCACCCGGACGTCCACGCCACCTTGATCCGGCAGGACGAGCGGGGCCTGGATCACCAGTTCCCGCAGGAACGCGCGGCCGGCCTCGGCGCCCGCGCGCAGGGCCAGTTCGACGAATGCCGTGGCCGGAAGCAGCGCCGCGCCCGCGGCCGTGTGATCGGCCAGCCAGCCGTGTGTGGCGAGCGAAAGCCGTCCGGTCAACAACACCGCGTCCGTGTCCGGCAGTTCGGCGACGGCGCCGAGCAGCGGATGGTCCACAGAGGTCAGGCCAAGGCCGGTCACGTCCGTGTGCGGCTTCGGTTCCAGCCAGTACCGCTTGTGGTCGAACGCGTACGTGGGCAGCGGCACCCGCCGGGCGCCGCCGAACACCGGGTCCCACGCCACGTCGCCCCCGCGCACGTACCGCTGCGCTGCGGAGGTCAGCAGCCGTGCCGCGTCGCCCTCGCCGCGGCGCAGTGAGCCGGTCACGGTGACCGTGCGGCCGTCCTGCTCGGCGGTCTGCTCGATGTGGATGCCCAGTGCCGTATGCGGGGCGCACTCCACGAAGTGGGTGAATCCGTCGGCCAGCAGGGCTTCGACGGACCGGTGGAAGGCCACTGGCTGCCGGCAGTTCTGCCACCAGTACGAGGCGTTGAGGTCCTCGCCCGCGATGGCCGCTCCCGTCACCGTCGAGTAGATCGGCACCGACGCGCCCGAGGGGCGGATGAACGCGGTCAGGTCGGCGAAGGGCTCTTCCAGCGGATCGACGAGCGGGGAGTGCGAGGCGCGAGGTGCCACGATCCGGGCCCGCAGCCCGGCCGCGCGCAGTTCGGCGATGAACGCGGCCAGCGTGTCCGCGGAACCGGCCACCGTCGTCCCGTTCGGACCGGTGACGCCCGCGATCGTGAGGCCGGGAAGCAGCCGCTGTGCCACGACGCTCTCCGGCGCGCTGACCGAGGCGATCTCGCCGGAGAGCCGCTCGGCCATCAGCCTCGACCGGCCCACGACGAGTCGGCACGCGTCGTCGAGCGAGAGCGCACCGGCGACGCAGGCGGCCGCGATCTCCCCCTGCGAGGTGCCCACGACGGCGTCGGGCCGCACTCCGAGCGAACGCCACTGTTCGGCAAGCGACACCAGCACCGCGAACAGTGCGGGATGCACGATGTCGACGCGCGCCAGCCAGGAGTCATCGGCGACTTCCCTGACCGTGTCCAGCAGCGACCAGTCCACCAGCGGGTCGATGATCCGCGCGCAGTCGGCCATCCTCGCGGCGAACACCGGGGCGGAGTCGAGGAGTTCGGCGGCCATCCCCAGCCACTCGACGCCTTGTCCGGGAAAGACGAACGCGGTCTTCCCGGGGCTCTCCTCGGCCTGGCCGTAGGTCACGTTCTCGGCGGGCAGGCCGGCGGCCACCGCCGAAAGACCGGCGGTCATGTCGGCGGTTGCCGTGCCGAGAACCACCGCACGGTGCGCGAACCGCGGCCGCGTGGTCGCAAGGGACAGGCCTATGTCGGCCGCGTCGTGCCCGGCGGCGTCGTGCCCGGCGGCGTCGTGCCCGGCGGCGTCGTGCCCGGCCGCATCGTGCCCGGCCGCATCGTGCCCGGCCGCATCGTGCCCGGCCGCATCGTGCCCGGCCGCATCGTGCCCGGCCGCATCGTGCCCGGCAGCGTCGTGCCCGGCAGCGTCGTGCCCGGCGGCGTGTGCGAGCAACCGCTGGGCCTGACCGCGCAGCGCGTCCGCGCTCTTCGCCGAGAGCACCCAGGGCACGGCGGGCCAGGGTGGTTCGCCCTGGCGTGGGTCGGGTGTCGGCGGTGCCTGTTCGAGGATGACGTGTGCGTTGGTTCCGGAGATCCCGAACGACGACACCCCGGCCCGGCGCGGCCGTCCGGTCTCCGGCCAGTCCCGGGTGCTCGTCGCCAGCTCCACCGCACCGGAGGACCAGTCGATGTGCGGGCTCGGCGCGTCGACGTGCAGGGTGGCGGGCACGGTGCCGTGGTGCATGGCACCGACCATCTTGATCAATCCCGCGACACCCGCGGCCGCTTGAGCATGCCCGATATTGGACTTCAGCGATCCAAGGAGCACCGGCCGGTCCGCCGGCCGCCGCTGCCCGTACGTGGCGAGCACCGCGTGTGCCTCGATCGGATCCCCCAGCACCGTGCCGGTGCCGTGCGCCTCGACGACGTCGACGTCCGCGGTGGAAAGACCGGCGTCGGCGAGCGCCGCGTGGATGACCCGCCGCTGCGAGGGGCCGTTGGGTGCCGTCAGTCCGTTGGACGCACCGTCCTGGTTCACGGCACTGCCCCGCACCAGCGCCAGCACCTCGTGTCCGTGGCGGCGTGCGTCCGACAGGCGTTCAAGGACCACGACCCCGACACCCTCGGCCCAGGCCGTGCCGTCCGCCGCCGCTGCGAAGGGCTTGCACCGCGCGTCCGCCGACAGGCCACGCTGCCGGGCCAGTTCGATGAGGGCGCGGGGCGTCGACATCACCGTCGCGCCCCCGGCCAGGACCAGGTCCGACTCCCCCGACCGCAACGACTGGCACGCCAGATGCAGCGCGACCAACGACGACGAACACGCCGTGTCGATGGTCAGGGCAGGACCCTGAAGACCCAGCGCGTACGCCACCCGACCGGAGGCGACAGCCGAGAGGCCTCCGGTGATGCGGTAGCCCTCGACGGATTCACTGGAGTCCCAGCCGTACATGCCCAAGAACGTGCCGGTCGCGCTGCCGGCCAGGGCCCGCGGATCGATGCCCGCGTTCTCCAGTGCCTCCCAGCTGACTTCGAGCAACATCCGCTGCTGCGGATCCATCGCGAGTGCCTCGCTGGGGCTGATGCCGAAGAACCCGGCGTCGAATCCCGCGATGTCGGTGAGAAAGCCGCCCTCGCGGACGTACGTCGTGCCCTCGTGGTCCGGATCGGGGTCGTAGAGCGTGTCCAGGTCCCACCCCCGGTCGGTGGGAAACGCGGAGATCACATCACGTCCGCCGACCGCGACCTCCCACAGGTCGGCCGCCGAGCCGATGCCGCCGGGAAACCGGCTGCCGATGCCCACGATCGCGACCGGATCGTCGTCGGGGGCGGTGCGTGTGGTCCGGGCCGCCGGCCGGTGGTCAGGGGCGGGCAGCTCGCGGGCCGAGTGGCTGTCGGCGGTGTGGTCGGCCAGGTGCGCGGCCAGCGCGGCAGGCGTCGGATAGTCGAAGACCACCGTCGCGTCGACCCGCTCGCCGGTCGCCACCGACAGCCGTTCGGCCAGTTCGATCGCGTCGAGCGAGCTGATGTCCAAGTCCTGGAAGGTGCGCTCGTACGGCACGGCATCGGCGTCGTGGTGACCCAGCAGCGCGGCGATCTCGGCTCGGACGATGTGGATCAGGTCGCCTCGGGACGCGGGTGGTGCGGCGCCGTCCTGCGACCCGGCGTCGGCGGCCGGGCGGTCGAACGCGTACGTGGGTAAATCCACCGGGCGCGCGCCGGTGCCGGTGAATACGGCGGGCCAGTCCACCTCGCCGCCGGCCACGAACTCATGTGCCTTCGCCGACAACGGCTGTTCGGCCGGCCCGACCACGACCGGCACGTCCCCTTCGATCACTTCCCGTAATCCGGCGACCAGTTCGGCCCGGTCGCGGCCGCACACGACCGCGCGGACCGGGAACTGTTCCCGCGTGGTCGCCAGCGAGAACCCGACGTCCACCGGCTCGGATTCGGCTCCCTGGTCGAGCAGCCGCCGGGCCTGCTCGCGCAGGGAGCTCCGGGTCTTCGCCGACAACACCCACGGCACCACGGGCAGTTGCGACGGCCGGGACGGATCCGCGGCCGGGTCCGGGGGTGCTTCGGCGAGTACCACGTGGCAGTTCGTGCCGCCGAGGCCGAACGAACTGACGCCGGCCACGGCCGGTCCGTCGGGCCAGGGCAGGGCCCGCGTGTTCACCTGAAGGTTCAGATCCGCCAGCGGGATGGCCGGGTTGGGGGTCGTGAAGTGCAGACTCGGGGGCACCTGCCGGTTCTTGAGGCTCAGCACCGTCTTGAGCAGGCCCGCGATCCCGGCCGCGGCATCCAGGTGGCCGATGTTCGTCTTGACGGACCCGACAAGCAGCGGTGTCGTCCGGGTCGCGGCGGTACCCAGCGCGGCGCCGAGGCCGGCCGCCTCGATCGGGTCGCCGACGGCGGTACCGGTTCCGTGCAGCTCGACGTACTGGACCGCACCGGGGTCGACCCCGGCCCGGTCGTAGGCCCGTGAGAGCAGGGCCTGTTGCGCCGTGGCGCTGGGCACCGTCAGCCCGCTGGTGTGCCCGTCGTTGTTGACCGCGCTGCCGAGGACGACCGCGGCGATCCGGTCGCCGTCGGCAAGCGCGTCGGCCAGCCGTTTCAGCACGACGAGGCCGCCGCCTTCACCGCGTACGAACCCATTGGCGCCGGCGTCGAACACGTGACACCGGTCATCCGGGGACAGCACGCCCATCTCGTCCAGGCCGCTCCGGGTGTCCGGAGCCACCATCAGGCTGGCCCCTCCCGCGATGGCGAGGTCGCACTCCCCGCTCCGCAGCGACTGCACGGCCAGGTGTACGGCGACCAGCGAGGAGGACTGCCCGGTGTCCACGGTGAGGCTCGGGCCGGTGAGGCCCAGGGCGTGGGACAACCGGTTGGCCACCATGGCGCGCTGTCGCCCGGCGAAGGTGTGGTGGTCGGGCGTGGACGCCGGCGCGATCTCCCCCGGCGCGGACACGAACACACCGGTGGGCGTGCCCGCCAGCCGAGCCGCGGGCAGCCGTGCGTGTTCCAGCGACTCCCAGCCCAGCTCAAGGATCAGGCGCTGGTGCGGGTCCATGGCGCCGGCTTCCCGCGGGAAGATCCCGAAGAAGCCGGCGTCGAATCCGGTGATGTCGTCGAGGAAGGCACCACGGCGCTCGGTCATCCGGTCCGGGGGCGGGTCGGTGACCGCGTCGGTACCCGATGACAGCAGGTGCCAGAGTCCGGCCGGCCCGTTCGCCCGGGGGAGCCGGGCAGCCATGCCGATGATCGCGAACCCGTCGGTCATGATGCATCTCCTCGACGAAATCCTGGATGACGTACGCGGGCGCCGGTCAGGAAGTTGCGGCCGCTTGAGCGAACGCGGAGGTGTCGGGCGGCGTCATCTGTCCCAGCTGAATCATCAGGACGTGCAGGTCGTTGCAGGCCCAGTGGTCGCTCACGCGGCCGTCACGGATCTTCGCGATGTGCATCTCGTTCCAGGTGACGGTGCGGCCGGTCGGCGCCACGCCGAACGCCGTACCCGTGTGCGTGCCGGTCAGCTGGACGTGCTGGATGACGTAGTCGCCGTCCTCGAAGTCGCGGATGATCTCGACCTTCAGGTCCGGGAAGCCTTGCCGCTCGACCCGGATGACCGACTTGACTCCCTCGCGACCGGTGTCCATTCCGGGCGGGGCGTTGTGGTTGACGAAGTCCTCCGTCATCAGTTCGTCGAGGACTTCGGTCTTGCCCTGAGAAAATGCCTCAGTCAGAATGCGACGGATCTTGATCTTGACGGACACGGTGTTCTCCTTGGAAGGGTTGTCCGGATATCTCGGCGAGAGCTACCTGGATGTTCACGAGAGTTCGTTCTGGTTCGAGCCAGCCCGCCGCCGGCCCCGGATCGAACCGGGCCCACACCGTTTCCGCGGAGAGCCGCTCGGCGTGTGCAAGACGGGCTGCGGCGAGCACCCGGTCGAAGTAGTCGGCCAGTGCACGCAGCGCCTCGATCCCGGTCGGCCTGCCATGGCCGGGAAGGACCACCTCGGGGCGCAGCGCGATCAGCTGATCCAGTGCCGTGCGCCAGCGGCCGATCCGCCCGTGCACGGCCAGCGGCGTCACACCCGCGAAGCACAGGTCGCCGGTGACCAGTACCTGTTCGGCAGGCAGCCACACCGCCAGATCGGCCGCCGAATGAGTGTCGGTGAACTCCAGCACGCGTGCTGTGTCGGGCAGCGCGCCTTCGATGCCGATGGCCGGCATCGGTTCGGCTGCCACGCTGTCCCAGTCCGCGAGGCGTGTGGCGAACCTCGGCATGACCTTGGCGAGCAGGGCGGGGAGTCCGGGCTCGCCGATCATCTTGCGCATCCCCGTCACGGTGCGCGGATGGGCGACGATCGGCACCCCCTCGAACAGGCGGTTCCCGCCGATGTGATCGGTGTGGATGTGCGTGTTGACGACCAGCTCGGCGGCGCGGCCCCGGCGGGTCAGCGCGGTCACGATGTCGGCTGCCATCTCCGGCAGCAGCATCGTGTCGATCACTGTGGTCGGTTCGCCGAGCAGCAGCACGCTGTTCGACAGGCCGGCGCTGCCGTCGCCGTTCACCACCGCGATCACGCCGTCGGCGACTTCGACTTCCTCGCGCACGGGTGTTCCGACCGGCATGGCGCTCATCCCTGAAGCGCGCGGATCTGCTGGACCAGGCCGGTGCGGTCGAGCATGGCGTGCCAGGACACGATGCGGCCGGCATCGACCCGGATGGTCTCCACGACGTTCCAGGTCAGCCGCTGCTCGGTGCCCTTGGGCACGCCGGACAGCGTGAGCTCGGCGGACAGCGCGGAGCCGTCCGCGGACTCGATGATCCCGTCGACCCTGCGCTCCAGCTCCAAGTACAGTCCGTGCTGCTGCGCGAACATCTCGGAAAGCCGCTGCGCGCCGATCTTGCCCTGGGAGGCGGTGCGGATCTCGAGTTCGGGGTCGCACAGGTCGGCCACCCCGGCGGTGTTGCCCGCGTCGACCAACTCGTAGACGGACTCCCAGAGTTCCTTCGCGGCCTTCATCGTGACTCCTCCCCATCGGCGGACACGATCCAGTCGACCTGGTACACGTGCACGTCCACATCGTCGGCGTACTTGTGCAGTTCGAGAATCAGCGCGCGGCCCTCCTCGCTGCGGATGTGCTTCTGGAAGGCCGAGAGCTCGCTCCACTGGGCGTAGTTCGTGACCCGGCTGCCGTCGACGCTGCAGTGCACGTTGGCCGAGATGAAGCCGGGCATGTGCCGGACCACTTCATCGGTCTCCTTGCGGATCGCGACGGACAACGCCTGCTGGTTCTCCGGCTTGCAGTGGAAGACGTTGATGTACGTCATCAGGCCATCGCCTGTGGAAATCGTGCTCATGGCCGTGCCGCCTTCGTCTCGGCGACTACGGTGAAACTGCGGAATTCAGGATCGGAGTAACACGCCCGCATCGGCTGAACAATCTCCTTGTGCTCCTCGGACTTCTCCCAGGCGAAGAAGTCAGCGATGGAAGTCCATTCGCTGGTGATCATCCACTTCTCCGGATCGTCGGACGCCTGGCAGATCTGGTCGCGAATGTGCCCCGCGGTCGCCGCGACGCTGAACCGGACCTTCTCGTAGGCGGCCAGGAATTCCTCCCGCTTTTCCTCGGCCACCTTCACCGTGAACAGGATGCGGGCCGTGCCCGCCGCGGCGTCGGTGCTTTCGGCCTCCGGTTCGCCGAGTACTTCCGTGTCCACGTGCGCCAACGACGGGTCCGGCGCGAGTGGACCGATGTGATACACGGTCAGCGACTCGGTCGTGCCCACATTGCGCAGCCGGTGCCGCTTGCCGATGGGCACGTAGATGCCGTCGCCGGCCCCCAGCGGCCAGTTGTCTCCCTCGGCTTCGAGCACGAGGTCGCCGTTGATGACGTACAGGAACTCCTCGGAGTACGGATGGAAGTGTTCCACCACGTGTTCGCCGGGCTGGAGGACAACCGTCCCCATATAGCCGGACCGGCTGCCCACCGAACCGGGATGGAGCACCATACGCAGCTGGCCGCCGCGCGCCCGATAGGGCTCTATCCCGGCCGAATTGATTCGGCTCACCTGTGAATTGCTCATGGGCCAATCATTTCTGACGGTCCCCCGGTTCGCATCAGAAATATTCCGTGAAGATTCGACGGGAAACCCGCGGTCGGCTGCGGGAGACCCGCAATGGTGGTGGTGAGACGTTCCGCGTCCTCAACGGGCACCGGAAATGATCTCCGTTGAGAAGACGTCAGTGCTCACGTGGGCCCGGAAACCGTTGATGCAGGCGTACACGGCCAACTGGGTCCGGTCGCGCAGATCGAGCGCGCGCAGCAACGAGGAGATGTGCGACTTCACCGTGGGCCTGCCCAGCTGCAGTTGGTCGGCGATCTCCACATTGGCGAGACCGTGGCCGATCAGGCCGAGGATCTGCCGCTGCCGCGGGGTGAGCTTCACCTCCTTGCCCGGCCCGCCCGCGACCTCCGAAGTGCCGCCGCAGCGCAGTGCGGTGACCAGATCACCGGCCACCTGCGGGTCCAGGGCCGCGCCGCCCCGGTCGACCGCCCGGATCGCGTCCACGAGCCCCTGCACCGGTGTGTCCTTGTGCAGGAAACCCTCCGCACCGCCACGGAGCACCTTCATCGCGGTGTGCAGGTCCAGGCCGGCGGACAGCGCCACCACCTTCACCGCCTGCTCCGCGGCCCGGTTCAGCACTTGCCTGCCCAGCATGTCCTCGATGTCGAAGCCGTCCAGGTCCATCAGCAACACGCGTGGGCGATAGTCCCGTAGTAACCGGGGATGGAAATGAGCGGTGTCCAGTTCGACCACCACATCGATCCCCGGCACTTCGCGCAGTACGGCCTTCACGCCCGCCCGATACACGCTGGAACTGCTACAGACTCCGACCGACACCAAGTCCTCGAGATCCTGCACACCATCCTGGGGGACCACCCGGTCGGTTCTCCCACGGTTCGGCAACGTAATCTGCATGTTCACGCTCCGTCTTGTGTTTCGCGGCAACGAACGCCGGCACTGTCACGTGGCGATGGCGGGTTCACAGCGGTGGGTTGCCGTGCTTGCGCATCGGCAGGTCGGCGTTCTTGGTGCGCAGCATCGCCAGGGACTTGATCAGGATTTCTCGGGTCTCCACGGGGTCGATGACGTCGTCGACCAGGCCGCGTTCGGCGCCGTAATAGGGGTGCATGAGTTCCTGCTTGTACTCCTTGATGAGCCGCGCACGGGTGCTGTCGGGATCGCTGGACTGGGCGATCTCCCGGCGGAAGATGACATTCGCGGCGCCTTCGGCGCCCATGACCGCGATCTCGTTGCTGGGCCAGGCATAGGCGAGGTCGGCGCCCACCGAGCGGGAGTCCATGACGATGTACGCACCGCCATAGGCCTTGCGCAGGACCACCGAGACCCGTGGCACGGTGGCGTTGCAGTACGCGTAAAGAAGCTTGGCCCCGTGGCGGATGATGCCGTTGTGCTCCTGGTCCACGCCGGGCAGAAAGCCGGGTACGTCGACCAGCGTGACGATCGGAATGCTGAAGGAGTCACACATCTGAACGAACCGGGCGGCCTTCTCGGCGGCGTGGATGTCGAGCGCACCGGCCAGGGACTGGGGCTGGTTGGCGACGAAGCCGGTGACGTGCCCGTCCAGGCGGGCCAGTACGCACACGATGTTGGGCGCCCAGGCCGCGTGCACCTCCAGGAACTCGCCGTCGTCGGCGAGTTCCTGGATGACGTCGCGCACGTCGTAGGCCCGGTTGGCGCCGGCGGGCACCAGGTCCTGGAGGGCCGGGGTACGCCGGTCCGCCGGGTCGGTGGCCGGATAGTGCGGGGGCAGTTCACGGTTGTTGGCGGGCAGCAGGGACAGCAGAAAGCGCACGTCCTCGAGGCAGCTCTCCTCGTCGTCGTGCACGAAGTGCGCCACCCCGGAGGTGGCGGCGTGCACGTCGGCACCTCCGAGGGCGTCGTGCGTGACCTGCTCGCCGGTGACGGCCTGGACCACATCCGGGCCGGTGACGAACATCTGCGAGGTGGACCGGACCATGAACACGAAGTCGGTCAGCGCCGGGGAGTAGGCCGCCCCGCCGGCGGACGGACCCAGCATCACCGAGATCTGGGGGATCACACCCGAGTTGCGTGCGTTGCGCCGGAAGATGCCGCCGTAGCCGGCGAGCGCCGTCACCCCTTCCTGGATGCGGGCGCCGGCGCCGTCGTTGAGGGAGACCAGGGCGGCCCCGGAGGCGGCGGCCAGGTCCATCAGCTTGTGTATCTTCTCGGCGTGCGCCTCGCCCAGCGCGCCGCCGAAGATGCGGAAGTCGTGCGCGTACACGAATATCTTGCGCCCGTAGACGGTGCCCCAGCCGGTGATCACGCCATCGGTGTAGGGGCGCTTGGCCTCCAGGCCGAACCCGGTGGCGCGGTGCCGGCGCAGCGGCTCGATCTCGTGGAACGTCCCCTCGTCCAGGAGCAGTTCGATCCGCTCCCGCGCGGTCAGCTTGCCCTTGGCGTGCTGCTTCTCCGTGCCCGCCGGATCGGGGCCCTGGCGGGCATCCTCCTTGCGGCGCAGGAGCTCGGCCGACCTGGAGTCAGTGGCGTTTTCCTCGGTCACCTGCATGCTTCTCTCCCGTTCGGTGGCGGCGGCGACTGTCCGGTGCAGGGTCAGGCGGGGCGGGGAGCCAGAGGTCGGGCCTCGGCGCGCCGCACGCCCCCGGCGGCGGCCTCCTGACGGCGCATCAGCACCTCTCCCGACCGCAGCGCGAGCTCGTCGGCGTCGCAGAGCAGTGCCTTCGCGAGCCGGCGCATCGATTCGCCCGCCGCCCCCAGGTCGAGCAGGGCAAGCCGGCCGGTATGCCGCGGCAGCAACGCGCGAACCGCCTCCCAGACGGCGGCCGGCGCGGGATCCGGCGCCTCGTCGCAGGTGACGGCCGTAACCGCCCCGCGGGTCACCACGGTCAGGCGGCAGCCCCGGAAACGCTCGTCGTCCAGCCAGCACCGCGCGAGCCTTGTCGCCCGTGCGAGGCCGGCCATGTCCGGTGCCACGGGCAGCACAACGGCCGCCGGCCTCCGGGCCCCGCTCTTGAGCACGCTGCCCAACGAGTCCAGACCGGAGTGGAGTTCGACGCCCCACGCGGCCCCGGTCAGTGCCATGCCCATACCGAAGAGATCAGGGCCCGCGATGGCCCAGCCGGCACCCGAGCTCCCGGCCCGGCGCTGCAAGGCGTCCTCGGCGAGCGCGGTCCATTCGGGTGCCGGACACGCGAGGGTCCACATCAGCCTGCGGGAGGAGCCGGCGACCACCCGGTCCAGTGGCTCCTGCTGCTCGGACGATGCTGTGCCGGATGGCTTCAACATGGTGGTGCGCTCCTCCCGTTCACCCTGCCGGGTGCCGCCGTGGCGTCGGTGGTGCTCGAGGTGCGGTCCGTACCGGGATCAGGTGTCATACGTGTAGAAGCCCTGGCCGGTCTTCCTGCCGTGCCGACCGGTCTCGACCATGCGCAGCAGCAGCGGGGGTGGCGCGTACAGGGGCTCCTTGAACTCCTGGTACAGCGAGGCGGCGATGCCGGCGACGGTGTCCAGGCCCACCAGGTCGACGAGCTTCAGCGGCCCCAGCGGGTGCGAGCAGCCAAGGACCATGCCCTGGTCGATCACATCGGCGGAGGCGAAGCCCGACTCGACCATCCGGACGGCCGACAACAGGTACGGAATCAGCAGGGCGTTGACCACGAAGCCGCTGCGGTCCGTGGACCGGATCGCCTCCTTGCCCAGGACGTCCTCGGCGAACCGCCTGGCTTGCTCGTGGACGGCCTCCGAGGTGTCCAGCGAACAGATCAGCTCGACCAGCGGCATGGCCGGGACCGGGTTGAAGAAGTGGATGCCGATCACCTGGCCGGGCCGTGCGGTGGCCTGTCCGATCCGGGAGATGGGCAGGGAGGAGGTGTTGCTGGCCAGGATCGCCGCCGGGTCCTTCACGACCCGGTCAAGCGCACTGAACAGCTCCAGCTTCTCCTGCTCGTGCTCCCGGATGCTCTCCACCACGAGTTGGCGGTCCCGCAGGTCGTCGAGGTCGGTGGTGAAGGTCAACCGCCCCTGCGCGGCCTCGCGCTGCTCCTCCGTCATCCGTTGCTTGCGTACGCTCCGGGCGAGCGAGGCCGTGATGCGGTCCCGTCCCGCGGCGGCCGATGCGGGCCGCGAGGCCACCACGGTCACCTGGCAGCCGGCCAGAGCGGCGGCCTCGGCGATGCCGGAACCCATCAGCCCGCAGCCGATCACACCGACGCGTTCGACGGGCTCACCGAAGTCCGCCGCGTCGCCCATCTCCTCCTTCGGTACGTACGAGTCTGTCGCCGGGAAGCCGACGGGGTGTCCAGTCATCTTCGCAACCGCCTTTCGACGGGCCGGGGTTCAGTGAGCCAGTGCGGTACGGAGACGGCCTCGGCCGGGACGCGCGGCGGCCTCGCCGGTGCGGGGCGCGGGCTTCCGGGGCGGTGACGCCGAATCCAGGGTTCGGGGGCGAGGTATCGGACGCCGTTCCGGGCGGCGTCGGTCAACAGCAGGCCAGGACACCGAAGTCGGTCCCGAAATCCACGTCAGTCGTTCCGACCACCGCGCCCGGGCACAGGCTCGAGCCGTGCGTCGAGGTTCCGCGGTGAGTCGGGCGCCGCCTTCGCCGCACCGGTGACGACGTCGCACAGGATCGCGAGGATCTCCGGGATGTGCTCGGTGAGGTAGAAATGCCCGCCCGAGAAGGTGTGCAGGGCGAATCCGCCGCTCGTGTGTCTCGACCAGGCAGCCGCGTCCTCCGCCGTGACCATGGGGTCCTGGTCTCCCGTGAGGACCGTGATCGGCACGGGCGACGGGGTGCCCGGGACAGGCCGGTAGGACTCGATCGCCCGGTAGTCGCCGCGCAGCGGCGGCATGATCATCTGCAGGAGTTCGGGGTCGTCCAGGAATGCCGGATCGACACCGCCGAGCCTGCGCAGCTCGTCCACGATGCCGGCCTCGGAGCGCCGGTGGACGGACTCGTCGCGATGCCGCGACGGCGCGCGCGCCCCGGAGACGACGAGGGCGGACGGCCGGCGCCCGGCCGTCGTCAGTCTGGCGGCGACCTCATGGCCGACTAGTCCTCCCATGCTGTGGCCGAAGAGGACCATCGGGCGGGTGGTGTACGGCATCAGGGCCTCTGTCACTCGGTCGGCGAGCTCGGTGAGGCTGGTGATGGACGCCTCGGTGCGGCGCTCCTGACGGCCCGGGTACTGGACGGCCAGCATCTCCGCCACGTCGGCCGGCATCCCTGCGAACTGATGGAAGAAGGCCGCCGATCCCCCGGCGTGCGCCAGGCAGACGAGCACGGCCGGCGCCTGAGGGGCGGGACGGATCGGGCGGATCCATCGGTCGTCGCGCGTCACTGTTCGGCATCCGCGGTCGTGCGGCGTTCGCCTGCGCCCCGCGCACCGGAGCTCGCCTTTGCCGGCACGGATTCACGCCGGAGGGATTCCCGTGCCCAGGCATTTGAGATATACACGTCGATCCACGGCAAGGCGCCGGGATTGATGACCGCACCCGCCGCGTCATGACTTCCATGAATCTGCCTAATGAGCTTTCCCTCCGAGTCGTGCCGCAGCTCGCCCATCTCGCCCTCAGCAGGAGTCGTCATCGAACCGCGATTCCAGTCCACCGCTTTCATGGTCAGCAAATTACAACACCGGAACTCCTCGTGTGCAATTCTCGCACCCGGCACCGCCCACCCGCGCGGAAAATAGGGGCCCCTCCAGGAAATAGGGGCCCCTCTAAAGAATAGGGGCCCCTATTTCCTGGAGGGGAGCCGCCGGCGGCGAGTGCCGCGCGTGCCGCCACCGCCCGCAGGCCCGCCAGGAGCCGCCTACCTCATCCCACTCGGGTGGCGATCAAGCCCCAGGCCAGGAAACCCGGTCCGCAAGCCGGGGCTGGCCAATTTTCCCGCGTCGGGATACGGCCAGCCGACACCTTCCGGCCCGCACGCCCGACCTTTCGTCACCCGGTGCGGGCGGCGTGCCACCGCAGTCGCCACCGGCCCTACAGGGCGTCCGAAGTCGCGGAATGCCTCATTCAACATGCGCCCCATGCAGCAACGACCGATCCGACCTGCGCTTTTCGGCAGGAGCCGGTGGCTGGAAGGTTTTTGCGCAGCCGTAACACACGAGAATGGCGTGATTGGCTATGGTGGCAGGGCCGGAGGTACGAGATATCCATGAAACCAGCGCCACACGAGGAAAACCCTCGCATAACGGGCATTATTGATGGAAGTGAAACCTTGCTCACAGAAGCGACGCAACCCTCATAGAGAGACCACGGCGTCGCGCCCTTCTCTCGCAGCACGAGTTCGCAGCCGTCCGCCGCGCATTCGTGCCGATCGCCACCGTCCGGCACTCCGATAAACGGGAAAATGCGCGTTTTCAAGGGGGATGAAGAGCGCGATGACGGCAACGACGACGCTGTGGAAAGAGGCGGGAACCGGGGAGTTACTTGCGGCGTCCGGGCTGCATGAGCGGCACGACGCCCTTGCCTCCCTTTTCTCGCTGTACGGTGATTCCCTCGAAGGAGAAACGCGGCTCGCGGTGGTGAGCGGGCCTGTGGGCAGCGGAAAGGCCACGCTGCTTCGCATGTTCGCCGAGCGGGTGACCGGCTCGGGCGCCCTCTATCTCTCGGCCGACGCGTCCCGTTCGGAACGGAGTATTCCGTTCGGCGTGCTGGCCCAGTTCTTGAGAAACCCGGAAATACCGTCCCAGATCGCGCACCAAGCAGCGGCCCTGCTCAACGAGGTCTCGCTGGCAACCGGCGGCACCGCCGCCGCCGAGACCGGCGCCCGGACAGGCCCCGAGGTGCCGCCCCTGCTCTTCCACCGCATGTGCATGCTCCTGCTCGACCTCGCACAGCGCACGCTCCGCCCCCTCGTGATCGGCGTCAACGACGCGCAGGACGCGGACCTGGCGACGCTGCGGTGCCTGTCGTTCCTCACCCGCCGGCTGCAGCGGGGAGGTTTGCTGACCGTGCTCAACCACGCCATCCAGTCCGAGCCGCTCACCATCCTCTTCGAAGCCGAGATGCCCGCAGAACCGATTCTGTGCCGCATCTCGCTGCCGCTGCTCACTCCGCGAGGCGTGGAGGCCATGCTGGCCGAGCACTTCGGGCGGATGACGGCGCGACGGCTGGCCACCGACGCGTTCGCTGTCAGCGGCGGCAATCCACTCCTGGTCAACGGCCTCATCGAGGACAACCGCACCCCCGGCGGTAACGGGCCGGCGGCACTGGCCGTCGGCGCCTCGTTCGACCAGGCCCTGCTCAGCTGCCTCTACCGGTGCGGCCAGTCCACCCTCGAAGTCGCCCGGGGAATCGCGATACTGGGCGACTCGGCGACCTCGGCCCTGCTCAGCCCTCTGGTCGGCATGGACACACACTCCGCGCAGCGGACCATCTGGGCGCTCGACGAGACCGGGGTGCTGGCCGGCGGGCGCTTCCGCCATGCGGCGGCCAAGGCCGCGGTCCTCGCCAGCCTGACCGCCGAGGACCGGACCAACCGGCACACCAGGGCGGCCGACGTGCTGTATCGCACCGGTGCCTCGAACACCGAGGTCGCCAAGCACCTGCTGGCCGCCGAGCGCACCCCGCCCTGCGGCGTGCCCCTGCTGCGTTCAGCAGCCGAACAGGCCCTGGCGGACGGCGACGTCGACCTCGCGCTGAGGTGCCTGCGGCTCGCGTACCTGGGGGCCACCGCCCCCGACGAGCATGCCGCGACCGTGGCCATGATCGTACGTGTCGGGTGGCGGTCCGACCCGCACCTGACCACCCGCCACCTGCCCGATCTGGCCGAGGCGGCCCGCCATGGGCACCTGATGGGCTCCCAGGTGTTGGCGCTCATCCAGTCCATGCTCTGGTTCGGGCAGACCGAGCAGGTCCGTGGACTGCTGACGGAGGTCGTCGGCAACCCGGACATGCGCACCCCGAGCGCCGCCGCATACCTGGAAGCCTCCCGGCTGTGGCTGCACTCCGCCTTCCCCGGCACGGCCGGGCAGATGGCCGCGGGCGGCCCGGACGGCACGGACAGGAGCGGCATCGGCGAGGAGGCGCCGAGCGCCGTCCCGGTGAGCGTCAGCCCCTCGCTGGACGTGGCCAAAATACTGAGCGAGCTGACGACCCAGGGGCCGTCCCCGGCGCTGGTCGACCGGGCGGAACGGCTGCTGCGGGCGCACCGCCTGGGCGAGCGCTCGGTGTCCTGCCTCGTCACCGCGCTGCTTGTGCTGATCGTCTGCGACCGGCTGAGCACCGCGGAGCAGTGGTGCGAGTCGCTGTGCAAACAGGACGAAGCGGCGAACGCGCCCACCTGGCAGGCCCAGTTCGCCGCGCTGCGCGCCGAGATCTACCTGCGTCGCGGCAACATGCGGATGGCCGAGCACTACGCGCACATCGCCCTGACCCTCCTGCCGCCGCGCAGCTGGGGGGTCGCGGTCGGCGTCCCACTGAGCGTCCTGATCCAGGCGACCGCGGCGCTCGGCCAGTGCGACGAGGCTCGCCGGTACCTGGAGATACCGGTGCCCGACGCGATGTTCGAAACCCCTGTGGGTCTGCGCTACCTGCAGGCCCGCAGTCGCTATCACCTCGCGGACGGGCAGTTCCACTCTGCGCTGGAGGGCTTCCTGACGATCGGCGAACTGGCCGGTCGCTGGGGAATGGACCTGCCCTCGCTCCTGCCCTGGCGCACCGACGCGGCGCAGGCGTGTCTGGCGCTCGGGCTCGAGCAGCGGGCCTGGGAGCTTGCGACGGAACAACTGGCCCGCTGCGACGCCACCTCTGCGTCCCCCCGCGCCAGGGCCGACACGCTTCGGGTGCTTGCCGCCTCCAGCGGTCCTGCCGAGCGGTCCGAGCTGCTGCGGCAGGCGTTCGAGGTGCTCCAGGAGTGCGACGACCGCCGGCAGCTGGCGCACCCGCAGTTCGACCTCGGCTGGTTGCGGCAGGTGTCTGCGGAGCCTTCCGCGGCCGAGGCGGCGGAAGACTCCGGGGCCGTGCAGAGCGCGGTCCTTGAGCAGGTGCCGCTGGGGGCCGATATGGCGCACAGCGAGCTGGAGGCGGTGGACGGGGCCGAGGAGGCCGAGGGGGCCGTGCTCAGCACGGCCGAGCTGCGGGTGGCCTCGCTGGCCGCCCACGGCTTCAGCAACCGAGAGATCGCCGGCAAGCTCTACGTCACGATCAGCACGGTGGAACAGCATCTGACCCGGACCTACCGGAAGCTCCGGGTCCGGCGGTCCGAACTGCCTCTGGCCCTGCGTCGCGTCACCCACCGGACGTCCGAGCGGAGCGCGGTGCGGTCCGGCCCCGTGCTGGGCGGGCACCGGGTCGCGGAATACGGAAACGAACACCCGGCGTAACCGACCGACAACGCCTCACCGCCATAAGGGGTGCTCACCTTTCTGGGGTTGACTTTAGGGGGATGCTCCAACCTAACGTCAAACAGGTTCGCCCAGCTATTCCGCGGGGATTGCCGGAAATCCGAGAGACGAGGATTTAGACGTGAGCGACCTGCCCGTATTCGACCCCAGTCAGATACCTGAACTGCTGCCCTTCGACCCGATGGACCCGGTCGTTCACCACAACCCGTATCCGACGTACGAGAAGATCCGCGAAGAACACGGCTCGACATATACGTCGCCTTTGGGACTGATCAGCGTCCTCAGTCACAAGGCCGCTTCCCAGGTGCTGACCAGCCCCAAGTTCGGGTGGGGTGACAACCCCATGATGCATGACCAGATGGTCAAGGCACCGAATGATCCCGACGGTCCGCTCAGGCCGGTTCTGCAGTTCATGGACCCGCCCGACCACACACGGCTGCGGCGGCTGATCTCGAGGGCATTCACGGCCCGCACGGTGGAACGGCTACGGCCCAAAGTCGCGGAGTACATGGTCAAACTGATCGACGAGGCGACGGCGGCTCGTGACGCCAATGGCGTCGTCGATCTCCACAAGACGGTGATCAGCCCGCTCGCGCCCATGATGCTCAGCGAGCTGCTGAACGTGCCGGAGAAGTACCACCCGCGGTTCCTGAGCTTCTTCCGCGCCAGCGCCACCGGCATCGACCCCTCCTTCCTGCTCACCCCCGAGCAGATCAAGGCCCGCGACGACGCGCGTGCGGACTTCATGCAGGTCGGCATGGAACTGGCGGCCGAACGCCGGCTCGACCCGGGCGACGACCTGGTCAGCCAGCTGGTCGTGGCCGAGCAGGACGGCGACGCGCTCGACGAGGGCGAGGTGGCGATCTCGATCATGATGCTGCTGTCCGCGGGGACCGGCGCCACCACGGGCATGCTCGCCAACTGCGCCTTCACGCTCCTGCGCCACCCTGAGCAGATCGCGTGGCTGCGCGAGCACCCCGACCAGATCGCGCCCGCGGTCGAGGAGTTGACACGCTTCGACACCCCGCTGCAGAGCACCTTCCGCACGGCGTTGGAGCCCACCGAGGTGGCCGGCGTTCCGGTCGGCGCCGGCCAGCCGGTGATCGTGCTGTTCGGCGCGGCCAACCGGGACCCGGAGGCGTACGAGGATCCCGACCGCCTCGACCTGTCGCGACGCACCTCGGTCAACCACCTCGGGTTCGGTCACGGCATCCACTACTGCCTGGCAGCGCCGGTCGCCAAGCTCACCACACAGGTCGCGCTGCAGGCCCTCATGGGTCTCGACATCGAATTGGCCGATGATGACCCGGCCCGCCCGGCGGGCATGGTCATGCGCACCATCGATGAGCTGCCGGTCCGGCTCGGAGCCCGCCTCTGATGAGGAAAGCGGGCGACTCCGGTCGTGCCCCGGCCGCCACTCGGCGGCCGGGGCACCGCCGTTGGTCCGGCCCGTGAAGGTGGCCTGCGTCCCGACAACCACTAACAGGGGTTGACAGTAGGGGCGGGCCCCTTGGAACCATTCTCCGAAAAGGACACGACCTATTGGCGTGCCCGCGCCCATAAATGGAGGCCATCGCAGTGAGCGGAGAATCAGACACCGCGACAGAGAACGCGGGCCAGGAGGGGGCCGCACCCGACACACTGGAAGAGCGCATCCGCGAGTGGAGCCTTTACCAGCCCTGGTTACAGAAAGACCCCACGCCCTACTGGCAGGAAATGCGCGACCACACCCCACTGGCGCGCTCGGAGGAACTGGGCGGATATTGGGTGCTCACCCGCCACGCCGACATGGTGGCGGTGGCCAAGCAGCCCGAGATCTTCTCCAACACCTATTTCTCCATTCCGCCGCACGACGCACTGCCGCAGAAGGCCATTCCGATCCAGCTCAACGGCGATGAACACCGCGCGTGGCGCAGGGCACTGTCGGATCTGTTCAGCCCGGCGGCGATCCGGCACTTCTCCGACGAAATGACCAAGGCCACTGCCGAGGCGATCGAGCCGGTGGTCGCGCGCGGCAGCTGCGAGTTCATCTCCGAGGTGGCCGTGCGGCTGCCTGCCGAGTCGTTCCTCATCAGCTTCGGAATCGAACGTGGCCACCTGGACCGCGTGCTTGATTACGTGCGCTGGCTGCGCGCCAATTGGTCGAAGGCCGGGAACCAGGACGAGATCGTCGCCGGCTCCCGCCCGCTGTGGGAATTCCTCGGCGAGATGCTCGACCTGCGCATAGCCGAGGGGTACGAGGGCCGCCGGGATGTCTTCAGCCGACTGCTCGTGGCGAACCTCGACGGGCGTGAGATCACCCGGGACGAGATGATCAACGCGGCCTTCACCAACTTGTTCGCGGCGTTCGACACCACGACCGCCGCCCTGAGCCTGACCTTCCACCACTTGGCCCGCAACCCCGAACTCCAGCGGCAGGTCGCCGCGTCGCCGAAGGCCGCCGCGGCCGCGACGGAGGAGGGCCTGCGGCTGTTCGGCGTGGCCACCACGGCCACGGTGGTCGAGGAGGACACGGAGCTGCACGGCCGGACACTGCGCAAGGGCGACATGGTGCAGATCCCCTGGGGCCTGTCCGGGATCGACCCGGACGCGTTCGAGCGCCCGGAGGAATTCGACCTCGCGCGGACCGACAAGAATCGGCACCTCGCGTTCGGAACCGGCCCGCACCGGTGCATCGGCGCGCACCTGGCCCGCCGTACCATCCAGACAGCGCTGGAGGTGTGGCACAGCAAGGTCGGCCGCTATGAGATCACGCCGGGCAGCGAGCCCGTGCACCACTTCGGGAACGTCCGCGGGATCAGTCGCCTGGAACTCAGCCTCGAGTCCGCCTAGTTGACTGGTGTGTCCAACGGTGCGTCAGATGTGCCTCGACCCCATGGTGGGATGCTCGTCTGTACGCGCCGGTCGCGGACCGGAGATGCGAGGGCCCGACTGGCCGGGCCGGCCGTGGCGATGGCCCGGCGGCCGGTGGTGTCGGTGTGCGGACCGACCCTGGCTGGTCGGGCCGGTGCGTGCAGGTCGGCGGTGATGTCGGCCAGTCCGCGTCGGGCGGCCTGGCAGGCCGCGCGCCAGGCCGGATCGCGTTGCCGGGCGCGGCCGCGGCACGTTCCGGTCCGTCGGCCGAAATCTGCACGGTGCGGTCGGTGTTGGCGGTGTTGGCGGTGGTGCACTGTGCGCGGAGCGGGCAGCCTGCACACACCTGCCCGGAGCCGTCCGCCCATGCAGGAAGCAGGGTCATCTGCCCGGGCGGGCAGATGACCCTGCTTCCTTGCTGAAGCGGCCGCGGCGTGCGGGCGGGCTGGAGTTTGACCAGGCAGTCCGAGCGGGCCGAGCGGGCCGAGCGGGCCGAGCGGGCCGAGCGGGCCGAGCGGGCCGAGCGCCAACGGCTGCGGCGGCGCTGGGTAGTCGCTCGCACGATCGGCAGACCCGGTAGACCCCGCGGGCCGAGGACAGGGCCTGCACGGCGGCGGGGAGGCGTTCGCGCGGCACGCGCCGCTTCAGGGGTGCCAGCCCCCTGGCCCTCCTCGCCCAGCAGGTTCGCCGCCGGCACCCGGGCGCATCGCGCTCCACGGCGAAGGGACTCAGCCCGCCGCCCCTGTCCTCGGGGCTGCCGGTGCGGGCCGCCACGACGAGGATGTCGGCGATGCCACCGTGGATGCCGTTGCTGATGAACGTCTCCTGCCCGCTCAGCAGCCCCCTGCCGTCACGGGTGGCGGTGCCCGGAAGGCGCCTCATCCACGCCCACGCCCACGCCCACGCCCACGATCCCCTGCTCACCCGCCGCCCGCAGGGCCACGATTCGTCAGGTGGCCAGCTCGGCGACCCGTTCCACCAGGCGCAGCCGACCGGCCCCGTCCAGGGCCGTCCTGCCCACCGGGCTCAGGCACAGAGTCTCCACGCCGGCCTCCGCGAACGCCGCGATGCGCTCGGCGATCTGCTCCGGCGGGCCGACCAGGCACACGGCCTCGACCATCTCCGTGGGCACGCACGCGACCGCCTCGGCCCGGTGGCCCTCCAGGTACAGGTCCTGGATCAGCTTGGCCTCGGCCTCGTAGCCGTAACGCCGGGCCAGGTCGTTGTAGAAGTTGCGGCCACGCGCGCCCATGCCGCCGATGTAGAACGCCAGCCGGGCGCGGGCGGCCTCCAGCGCGTCGGGCACGTCGTCGGTGAAGGCAACAGGGACGTCGACACAGACCTGCAGCGGCCCGAGTTCCGGGTCGCGCTTGGCGCGCCCGGCGGCGAGCGCCGGGCCGAAGACCTCCTCCGCCTTCTCCGGGTGGAAGAAGATCGGCTCCCACACCTCGGCGATCTCGGCGGCGAGCGCGACGTTCTTCGGCCCGGTGGCGGCGATCATGATCGGCACGCGCTCGCGCGGCGGCCGGTTGAGCAGCTTCAGCGGCTTGCCGAGCCCGGTGCCGCGCTCCTCGGGCAGGGGGATCTGGTAGTGCCTGCCGTCGTGGACGAGGAGCTCACGGCGCCAGACCCTGCGGCAGATCTCGACGACCTCGCGCATGCGGCCCAACGGGGCGTCGTAGGGCACGCCGTGGAATCCTTCGATGACCTGCGGGCCGGAGACGCCGAGCCCCAGGGTGAACCGGCCGCCGGAGACGGCGTCGAGTCCGGCCGCGGTCATGGCGGTGAGGGTGGGGGTGCGGGAGTAGATCTGCATGATGCCCGAGGCCAGCTCGAGACGTTCGGTGCGGGCCGCGATGTAGCCGAGGCGGCTGACGGCGTCGAAGCTGTAGAGCTCGGGTACGAACACGATCGACAGGCCCGCGCGTTCGAGGTCGGGCAGTTCCTCGACGGTCTCGGCGAAGCCGTCGGCGTGTTCGAGCCGCATACCGATGCGCACTGCGGGTTCTCCCTGCGTCAGCGGGGCGCCATGCGGATGGCGCCGTCGAGGCGGATGACCTCGCCGTTCAGCATGCGGTTCGTCACGATGTGCGCGGCGAGCGCCGCGTACTCGTCCGGATCGCCGAGCCTGGCGGGGTGCTGGGTCTGGGCCTGGAGCGACTCCACGGCGGCGGGAGGCAGCCCGGCGACCATCGGCGTGTCGAACATGCCGGGCGCGATGCAGACGACGCGGATCTTCCGGGCGGCCAGGTCGCGGGCGACGGGCAGGGTCATGCTGGCGACACCGCCCTTGGAGGCGGCGTAGGCGGCCTGGCCGACCTGGCCGTCGAAGGCCGCGACCGACGCGGTGGTGATGATGACACCGCGCTCGCCGCCGGTCTCCTCGGTCTCGGCCATACGGGCCGCCGCGAGCCGGATGACGTTGAAGGTGCCGATCAGATTGACGCGGATGACGCGCTCGAACTCGTCGAGCGGGAACGGGCCCTTGCGGCCGGTGGTCTTGATGCTGTTGACGACGCCCGCGCAGTTGACGACGATCCGTAGCCGGCCCAGTTCGGCCGCCGCGTCCAGGGCGGCTTCGACCTCGTCCTCGCGGGTGACGTCGGTGGGCACGAAACGCGCCCGTTCACCCAGCTCGCCGGCGACGGCCAAGCCCTTTGAGTCAGGCAGGTCGGCGATGACCACGCGGCTGTCCGCCGCGATGAATCTGCGGGCCGTCGCCAGGCCGAGGCCCGAGGCACCGCCGGTGATCAGTACAACGCTGTTCGCTGTCTCCACGTGTCCGCCTCGTCGGTCTCGTCGGTCTCGTCGGTGTGAACGGAGAGGAGAGGTCTGAATTGCCGGACGCGGAAAGGCAGATCGGCGGTGGAACAGATGTTAGGGACAGCCCCACCCCTAGGAACAACCCCTGAAACCCCCGAACGGAACCGGCACTTCGTCTCGACGGCCGGGGGAAGTCCGTCGAGACGAAGTGCCGGGGTTCCAGGAACTACTCCGCGTGCTCAGGCGTCCGGCGGGAAGTGCGAGAGCAGGTCGAAGTAGATGTGGTCCGGTGTGGTGGAGTAGTACGGCGTCAGCAGCTCGTTCCACTGCGCGAAGAACTCCGAGCTCCGGAAGCCCTCGGTGGCGGCGGAATGCGAGGCCCAGGCGACGATCAGCAGGTAGCTGGTGCGGCTGCCGGTCTGGCGCAGCAGGTCCACGAAGAGGCAGCCGTCAGCCTTGACGATGACCTCCTGAGCCGCCTTGAAGGCCTCCTCGAACTTCTCGCTCTGGCCGTCTGCCACGGTGAGCAGCGCGTGTTCGACATTCACTGGGATTCCCCTTGTTCTTGTTGTTCTTGTTGTTCTTGATTCAGTGCTGACCGGAGTGGTGTTGGGGCGTGGTGTCGCGCCTAGACGCTCTCGCCGCTCGGGACGGTGGCCGTCGCGTCTGGAACCTCGCTGCCCTCCACGGCGGGATCAGCGGGCTCACCGCCGCCGCTGGGGCCCTTGCGGAGCTTGACCGCGGACAGGATGACCATCGCGGCGACCAGGGCGCCGATGGTGATGCCGACCGCGCCCATGCCGCTGACGAAGGCCGACCTGGCGCTCTCCACGAGGGCAACGCCCGCGTCGCCGGTCAGCTGGGGGGCGACGGTGATGGCGCCGGCGAGCGAGTCGTTGGCCGCCGTGGCCGCGTCCCCCACCACGCTGGAGGGAACCGCGCCCTCGATGTCGTTGCCGTACACCACCGAGCCGATGCTGCCGAGGCCGGCGACGCCGAGGGCAACACCCAGCTGGGTGCTGGTCTCGGAGGTCGAGGCGGCGGACCCGGCCTTCTCCGGCGGCGCGGAGCCGACGACGATGTCCGTGGTCAGCGCCGACATCGGGCCGATGCCGAAGTAGACGAGAGAGAAGCAGGTGATGACGTAGCCGACGCCCGAGGAGTCGTCCACCTGGGAGAGCATCACGCCGCCGATGACGGTGAACAGCAGGCCGCCGATGATGACGTTGCCGGCGCCCAGCTTCTGCGCCAGGCCCACCGAGGCCATGCCGCTGACGATCACGGATACGGCGGCGGGCAGCAGCCAGAGGCCGGCCCGCATCGGGGACATCCCCTCCACGAGCTGGAGGAACTGGCTGATGGAGAGGGTGATGCCGCCCATCACGGCGGAGCCGATGAGCATGACGGTGAGAGCGGAGGAGAAGGTGCTGTTCTTGAAGGGCGACAGGTCGAGCAGCGGGGAGGGGAGCCGGTTCTGCCGCATCACGAACAGGACGCCGAAGACGACGCCGACCACGAGTGCGCCCAGCGTGAGGAACTCCGGGCCGTCCGCGGCCAGTTCCTTGATGCCGTAGAAGATCGGCATCGTGGTCGCCAGGGACAGCAGGACGCTGCCGAGGTCCACCCGGCCCGCCTCGTCGGAGCGGAACTCGGGCAGCAGGAACGGCCCGGTGAGGAGCAGCACGACCATCACCGGCACGCCGAGCAGGAACACCGAGCCCCACCAGAAGCTGTCGAGCAGCGCGCCACCGGCCAGCGGGCCGACCGCGATGCCGAGCATGAAGGTGCTCATCCAGGCCGCGATGGCCACCGCCCGCTGCGCGGGGTCCTGGAACATGTTCCGGATCAGTCCGAGCGTGGACGGCATCAGGGTGGCGCCGGCGATGCCGAGCAGTGCGCGGGTGGCGATCAGCATCTCCGCGCTGGAGGAGTAGGCGGCGAGGACCGAGGCCACGGCGAAGAGCGAGGCGCCGATCAGCAGCAGCAGACGTCGGCCGATGCGGTCACCGAGCGTTCCCATCGTGACCAGGAAGCCCGCGATCATCAGGGCGTAGATGTCGACGATCCAGAGCTGCTGGGTGCCGCTGGGGTCCAAGTCGGCGCTGATGTGGGGGAGCGCCAGGAAGAGGACACTTGTATCCAGGGACGTCAGCAGGGTCGGCAGGGCCAGCACGGCCAGTCCCAACCATTCCCGCCTTCCAGCCCTCGAGGGGGACCCGGTCGCGGTAGTTTCCATGAGAAAATCCTTCTGTTCCTGTGATCATGCCCGCGTGCAGCGGGGGGGGTGCGGACACCTGGACAGACATGGGGTGTGCCTCCCGGGGGAAGGCGGGCACGTGGGGAGGACGCGGCGCCGTCGTCAAGATGGGAGGTGTAGTTCCCTGGCGCGTGCGACAACTCCCTGGTTACGGGAGCTGTTTGACGGCAGATCACTTCTCTTGCTCATCGGGTACATGTTCTGCGAATCCGAGGAATGACGGAAGAAGGAACTTTCGTGTCACAGAGTTACTCTGATGTATCAGTGCAGGTCATCCACTCGGAGCCCTGCTCATTCCGCGACATCTTTGTCAGCGTCACCGGCAAGTGGAGCGTGCAGATCATCCTGCTCGCGGTCGCTCGCGGCCCGATCCGCTTCACCGAGTTGGAGCGAAGCATTCCCGGCATCAGCCGCCGCATGCTGACGGTGACGCTCCGTCAGCTGGAGCGTAACGGCCTCATCGTCCGCTCCGTCCATCCCACCGTGCCGCCGAAGGTGGAGTACACCGCCAGCGACATGGCCCGGGAGCTCGAGAGCGCCTTCGAGCAGCTCGGTGCATGGGTCGAGCGCCACCAGGACTTCATCGCCGCCGCGCAGGAGGCGTACGACAGTGAACGCGTCGGAGTCGCCGCGTCCTGAGAGTCCTAAGGGGGTCTGGGTAAGGGGGTCCTGAGCAACTATCAGGGGTTGGCATTAGGGGTTTGTCCGACTTAGCGTGCCGCGAACATGCTGAGTTGGAAGGAAGACCGGTGAACGCAGCCCCGACTTTTCTCACGCTTCTCGAATCCGGGCGGCTCCGATGGGATGTGCTGCGGCCATTTCCCGAACAGGCGGAGTCGGACCGGAGAACCGGTGACGAACTCGCGGCAGAGCTCGCGGCGTTCGTCGGTGACCGGGTGGATCCGGAGGAGATCGACCGGACGGCGGAGTTACCCGACGGTCTCCTCGCCGACCTGCGCGACCACGGCTACTTCCGGCTGGTCAACGACGCCGGTCTCGGCGGCCGTGGTCTGTCGGCGTACAACACCTTCCGCGCGGTGGAGCGCGTCGCGGCGGACTCCGTCGCCGTCGGTCAAGTGCTCGCCATCCAGAACGCCGTCGGCGCCCCCGCGCTGCTGGCCGCGCTCCCCGAGGGCCCGCTGCGCGAGATGGTCGCGAGCCGCGTCGCCGCCGGCACCATCTCGGCGTTCGCCGGCACCGAGTTGCAGGGCGCCAACAACACCTGGCCGGGCCTGACCGCCACGCCCACCGAGGACGGATCGGCGTACCTCCTCAACGGCGAGAAGGTGTTCATCGGGAACGGCGACGTGGCCGATCTGGTCGCGATCCTGGCGACGGTGGTGGAGGGGGGCAGCCGCCGCATGGCGGTGTGCTTCCTCGACGCGGACACTCCCGGCTTCTCCGTCGCCGCGCGGCTGCGGTTCATGGGCAGCAAGGGCCTGCCGAACGCCGGGCTGCGCTGTGCGGACGTGCGCGTGCCCCGGGAACATGTGCTGCTCGGCGACCCCGACGTGCCCGGCTTCCCGCCGCCGATCGGCGCGATCGCGCTGCAGAGCGCCCTGTTCTTCAACGCCGCCCCCGCCATGGCGATCGCCCGCCAATGTCTGGCGGCATCGGCGGAGTTCGTGGCGCGCCGCAGCGTCAACGGCCGGGCGCTGGGTGACTACGACCTGATCCAGCGGCTGGTGTCCCGGACAGCGGCGGACGTGTACGCGATGGACACCGTGGTGCGCTGGTGCCTGCTGGACGCCGGCCTTGCGGACCGGTGGTTCGAGCGGGTCGTGACCAAGAACCTCGCCACCGTGACCGCGTGGCGGATCGCCGACCGTACCGTGTCGCTGCTGGGCGGCGAGGGGTTCGAGACAGCGGCCAGCAAGCGCGAGCGGGGCGCGGCGCCGCTGCCCGTGGAGCGTCTGCTGCGGGATGCCCGGGGGCCGCGGATCTCGGGCAACATCGACTTCCTGCTCGACATGCAGGCGGCCCAGCGGCTGTTGGCGCACCTGGCCGCCCGCCCCGGGAGTGCCGCCGATGAGCCCGCCGACACCTCCGACGCCACCGGCGCCGACCTTTCCCCCGCCAACCGCCGCCACTTGGACGCGGCGGCCCAGGGCATACGCCGTCTGCACCGCGCCCTCACCACCCTCGCCGCCCGCCACTCCCCTGCCGAGGAGCTGTTCGCCCGGCAGGAGCCGCTGCGGGTGCTCGGCCGGATCTCCGCCGAGCTGTTCGCCCTGTGCGCCGTACTGGCCCGCACGGAGGGCTTCACCGACAGGGAGGCCGGCTCCCGCCAGGAGCTGGCGGACGTCTTCTGCACCGGGGCCCGCCACCGCGTCGCCGGGCTGTGGCGCCGCCTGGCTGCCACGGAGACCCAGGAACCCGACCACGCCAAGCTCAGCCGCACCCTGCTCGGCGGCTCCGACCTGGCCTCGCTCACCCGTCCCTGAACCCCACAGCCCCAGCCACGACTCCAAGGGAGATCCCCTCCGATGTCCGACAGTGCCATCGACCAGCTGCCGCCCGTGCTCAAAGGGTTCGACCTGACCGACCACGCCAGGTTCGCCACCATCGACGAGGGCTTCCCGTACGAGCTCTTCTCCCGGCTGCGCCGTGAGGCTCCCGTGCTCTTCCATCCCCCCGGCCAGACCGCCGACCAGGAGGGCTTCTGGGTGGTCAGCCGCCACGCCGACATCGCCGCTGTGGCCTGCGACCCGGACACCTTCTCCGCTCGGGGCGGCGGCGGCCGTTCCGGCGGCGGCTCCGCGCTGGACGACATCCCCGACGGCGACCGGTCCGGGGCGATGGTCGCGATGCAGGACAACCCGCGCCACCACCTGCTGAAGGAGCTGCTGGCGCCGGCCGTGGCCAACAGGGTCGCCGCCGTCCTGGAGGCGGACCTGCGGGCCAACGCGGCCCGTCTTGTGGACCAGGCCGTGGCGCGCGGCGCCTGCGACTTCGCCGACGACATCACCGAGCCCTACTCCTACCGCAGCATGGCCGTGCTGCTCGGCGTGCCCGACGAGGACCAGGCGAAGCTCGCCGACTGGGCCCACCGTTCCGTCGGCTTCATCGACCGCCGCACGGGCGTGCCGACCGAGAGCTCCAAGGAGGACATCCTCGCCACCCAGCAGTACGTGCGCGAGCTGATCCAGCGAAAGCAGTCCGCCCCCGAGGAGGACCTGACCTCGATCCTTGCGGTCGGCGAGCTGCCCGAGGAGGCGATAGCCAAGGGCGAGCCTCCGCTGAGCGACCACGAGCGGTTCGCCAACGTCCTGCTGCTGCTCCTCACCGGCGCCGAGCAGCCGCGGAACACCATCTCCCGGGGCGTGCTGACGCTGGCTCACCACCCCGAGCAGTGGCAGGCGCTGCGCGAGGACCGCAGCCTGGTCCCGGGCGCCATCGAGGAGCTGCTGCGCTTCGCCCCGCCCAACCAGTACAACCGGCGCACCGCCACCGTCGACGCGCGCATCGGCGACACCGAGATCCGCGCCGGCGAAAAGGTCTCGCTGTGGTGGCCGTCGGCCAACCGCGACGAGGAAGTCTTCGACGACCCCGCGCGCTTCGACATCCGCAGGACCAGCAACCCGCACATGTCGTTCGGCCACGGCAACCACTACTGCCTGGGCAGCGATGTGGCCCGGCTCCAGATCCGGCTGCTCCTTGAGGAACTGCTGGAGTCGGTGGCGGAGATCCGCCTGGCGGGAAAGGTCACCTACCAGCCCTGGAACAAGCACACCATTGTTCTCGACATGCCCGTGGAGCTGATACCCGCGGGCGCCTGACCCCTTTTCTGAATTGGACCCCTCAGAACCCCTTATTCGCCCCCCCTAGGGGCGGATGAGGGGTTCTCTTCGTAGGGGCGAATGAGGGCCCTTTCGTAGGGGCGAATGAGGGGTTCCCTTCCGGAGATTCACGTTCTTAGAGTTCTGTCAGCACTCGAAGGAATCCGAGAAAACACACAAAGACCCGGAAGACAGACCCGGAAGACCGAGACCCGGAAACGAAAAGGAAACAGCATGGATTCGCTGGCCGAGGCCGTGGTCGCGGGCGCGTCCCCCGAGCGGCTCGAGCAGGAGCCGCTGCCCACCCACTACACCGCTGCCCACACCCGGGTCGAGGACGTGGATCTGTTCGGCGGCACCCAGGACCGCGACGTCCGCAAGTCGCTGCACGTCGGCGCCGTGCCCCTGCCGAGCCTGGCGCCCGACGAGGTGCTGGTGGCGGTGATGGCCAGCTCCATCAACTTCAACACCGTCTGGTCGGCCACCTTCCAGCCGGTCTCGACCTTCGACTTCCTCAAGCGGTACGCGCGTCAGGGCGGCCACGCCGCCCGCCACGACCTGCCGTACCACGTCCTCGGCTCCGACGCGGCCGGCGTCATCGTCCGCGTCGGCGAGGGCGTACGCCGCTGGGCCGTCGGCGACCACGTGGTCGCCTCCTGCACCCACGTGGACGACCAGGAGCCCGCCACCCACTCCGACGGCATGCTCGGCGCCGAGCAGCGCATCTGGGGCTACGAGACCAACTTCGGAGGCCTGGCCCACTACACCGTGGTCCGCGCCAGCCAGCTGCTGCCCAAGGCGCCCCACCTCACCTGGGAGGAGGCGGCCAGCATGCCGCTGTGCGCCGGCACCTCCTACCGGATGCTGGTCGGCGAGCGCGGCGCCCGCATGAAGCAGGGCGACATCGTCCTCATCTGGGGCGCCACGGGCGGCCTCGGGGCGTACGCCGTGCAGCTGGTGAAGAACGGCGGCGGCATCCCCGTCGGCGTCGTCTCCTCCGAATCCAAGGCGGAGTTGCTGCGGCGCCTCGGCTGCGACGTGGTGATCAACCGCGCCGACATCGGCATGGGCGGCGACGGCGCCCCCGGACCCGAGCAGACGATCGAGCTCGGCAAACGCCTGGGCCGAGCCATCCGCCGCGAGCTGGGCGAGGACCCGCACATCGTCTTCGACTTCATCGGCCAGGCCACGTTCGGCACCTCCGTCTTCGTCGTACGCCGCGGCGGCACCGTCGTCACCTGCGGCTCGAGCACCGGCTACCAGCACTCCTACGACAACCGCTACCTGTGGATGAACCTCAAGCGGATCATCGGCAGCCACTCCGCCAACCTCCAGGAGGCGTCGGAGTGCAACCGCCTGGCGAGCATGGGCCGGCTGCAGCCGGTGCTTTCGGCCGTCCACCCGCTGGACGACGTCGCCGAGGCCACCCGGCAGGTGCAGCTCAACCGGCACACCGGCAAGGTCGGCGTGCTCTGCCTGGCGCCGGAGCCGGGCCTGGGCGTCACCGACGCTGCCCACCGCGCCCGCATCGGCGAGGACCGCATCAACCCGATGCGCCAACCCGCGGCAGTCACCGCGTAATACCGCCCGCCGCCCTACCGCCCTCCTCATGAAAGGCGTACTCGACGGTGCCCGAATTCTCCGCCGGAATACTCGCCACCGGCTCCTACCTGCCCAAGGAAGAAGTGGGCAACGACGAGCTGGCCGAGCGGGCCGGCACCACACCCGAGTGGATCGAGCGCAAGACACAGATCCTCACCCGGCGTTATGCCGCCCCCGACGAGGCCGTGTCCGACCTCGCCGCCAAGGCCGCCGAGAACGCGCTCGACCAGGCCGGAATCGCCGCCGACGAGATCGACTACATCATCGTCTCCACCTCCACCGGCGACTCCCCCTCCCCACCCACCGCCAACCTCGTCCAGGACCGCCTCGGCGCCTACAACGCCGCCTGCTTCGACCTCAACGTCGTCTGCGCCGGCTTCGTCTACGGCCTGGCCCTGGCCCGCAGCCTCGTCACCCTCTACCCCGGCGCGAAGGTGCTGGTGCTGGCCTCCGAGGTCTACTCCCGCATCCTCGACTTCTCCGACCGCCGCACCTCCGTCCTCTTCGCCGACGGTGCCGCCGCCGCCATCGTCGGCCAGGTCGCCCGCCCCTACGGCTTCATCGACGTAGAGCTCGCCAGCCGCGGCGAGGGACACCACCTCATCGGCGTCGCGGCGGGCGGCAGCCGCAAGCCGTCCTCCCACGCGACCGTCGAGGCGGGCGAGCACTTCTTCCGCATGGAGGGCCGCGCCGTCAGCGACTTCGTGATGGAGCAGGTGCCGATCAACCTGGAGCGCCTGTCCGACCGCACCGGCGTGTCCCTCGACACCGTCGACCACTTCATCCCGCACCAGGGCAACGGCGTACTCCTGGGGAAGCTCGCGGAGAAGCTGGGTCTGGAGCGCGCCCGTACCCACGTCACCGTCGACCGGTACGGCAACGTCGGCAGCGCCTCCATCCCCGTCACCCTCGACGACGCCAACCGCTCCGGCCACCTCAAGGACGGCGACCTGGTGCTGATCTCCGGGTTCGGCGGCGGCCTGTCCCTCGGCTCCTGCCTGCTGCGCTGGGCGGTGGCGCCGTGAGTGACGCCCTGTCAGAGGCGGTGCTCGCGGGCGCGCCGGGGGACACCCTCGAACGCCTGCCGCTGCCCTCGCACTACACCGCGGCCCACACCCGCGTCGAGGACGTCGGCACCTTCGCCGGCATGTCGGCGACCGACGACAAGGACGTCCGCAAGACCCTCCACGTCGGGCCCGTGCCGATGCCGAGCCTGGCGCCCGACGAGGTGCTGATCGCGGTGCTGGCCAGCTCCATCAACTACAACGCCGTCTGGTCGGCCACCTTCCACCCGCTGCCCACCTTCGACTTCCTCAAGCGCTACGCCCGCCAGGGCGGTTACGCCGCCCGCCACGACCTGCCGTACCACCAGCTCGGCTCCGACGCGGCCGGCGTCATCGTCCGCGCCGGCGAGGGCGTACGCCGCTGGGCCGTCGGCGACCACGTCGTCGTCTCCGCGGTGCAGGTGGACGACCAGGAGCCCGCCACCCACTCCGACGGCATGCTCGGCGCCGGGCAGTGGGCCTGGGGCTACGAGACCAACTTCGGCGGCCTGGCGCACTACTGCGTGGTGCGCGCCAGTCAGCTGCTTCCCAAGGCCGCCCACCTCACCTGGGAAGAGGCCGCCTGCCTCGCCCAGTGCGCCGGCACCTCCTACCGGATGCTCGTCGGCGAGCGCGGCGCCCGCATGAAGCAGGGCGACATCGTCCTCATCTGGGGGGCCACCGGCGGCCTCGGCGTCTTCGCCACCCAACTGGTGAAGAACGGCGGCGGCATCCCCGTCGGCGTCGTCTCCTCCGACGCCAAGGCCCGCATCGCCCGCCGACTTGGCTGCGAGGTGGTGATCAACCGTTCGGAGATCGGCATGGCGGGCAACGAGGCCCCCAGCCCCGAGCGCACCATCGAGCTCGGCAAACGCCTGGGCCGCATCATCCGCCGCGAGCTGGGCGAAGACCCGCACATCGTCTTCGACAACAACGGCCAGGCCACGTTCGGCATTTCGGTCTTCGTCGTACGCCGCGGCGGCACCGTCGTCACCTGCGGCTCGAGCACCGGCTACCAGCACTCCTACGACAACCGCTACCTGTGGATGAACCTCAAGCGGATCATCGGCAGCCACGCGGCCAACCTCCAGGAGCAGGCGGAGTGCAACCGCCTGGCGGACATCGGCGCGATCCTGCCGGTCACCTCCGCCGTCCATCCGCTGGACGACCTGGCCGAGGCCACGCGGCAGGTGCAGCTCAACAGCCACTGGGGCAAGGTCGGCGTCCTGTGCCTGGCGCCCGAAGCCGGCCTCGGTGTCACCGACCCCGAACGCCGCGCCCGCATCGGCGAAGAGAACTTCTCCTTCAACTGACCCGAAAGGTGTGCCAGACGGTGGCCGAACACGCCCCACTCGCTGACAGCCCGGTCGGCATCCTCGCGACCGGCTTGTACGTACCCAAGGACGAGGCCGGCAACGACGAGGTCGCCGCACGCGCCGCCACCACCCCCGAGTGGATCGAGCGCAAGACGCAGATCCTCACCCGGCGCTGGGCCGCGCCCGACGAGGCGGCCTCCGATCTCGCCGCCAGGGCGGCCGAGGACGCCCTCGACCGGGCCGGGATCGGTGCCGACCGCATCGACTACATCATCGTCTCCACCGGCACCGGCGACTCGCCGCAGCCGCCCACCTCCTGCCTGGTGCAGAACGCCATCGACGCGCCCAACGCCGCCTGCTTCGACATCTCCGTCGCCTGCAGCGGCTTCGTCTACGGCCTTGAGCTGGCCCGCGGCCTGCTGCGGTCCCGCCCCGGCAGCCTCGCCCTGGTCATCTCCTCCGAGGTCTACTCCCGCTTCGCCGACTTCACCGACCGCCGCACCTCGGTGCTCCTTGGCGACGGCGCGGCCGCCGCCGTGGTCGGCGAGGTGCCCGACGGCTACGGCATGCTCGCGTTCGACCTCTCCAGCCGGGGTGACGCCGCCCACCTGCTGCGGATCGACGCCGGCGGCAGCCGCCTGCCCGCCTCGCACAAAACGGTCGACGACGGCGACCACTTCGTCCGCATGGACGGCCGGGCCGTGCGGGACTTCGTGATGGAGAACGTGCCGCCGGTGGTGGCGCGCCTGGCCGGGAGGGCCGACGTCGCTCTCGCGGACGTCGACCACTTCGTGCCGCACCAGCCCAACGGCGTGCTGCTGCACCAGCTTTCCCTCGCCACCGGCCTGCCCCGGGCGCGCACGCACCGCACGGTCGAGCGGTACGCCAACGTCGGCAGCGCCTCGGTGCCGCTGACGCTCGCCGACGCCGACCAGGCAGGACATCTGAAGGACGGCGACCTGGTGATGCTCATGGGCTTCGGCGGCGGCATGGCCGTCGGCGGCTGCCTGGTGCGCTGGACCACCGCCGCGACCAGCAAGGACAGGAGTGATGCCGCGTGAACGCGAACGCCCCGCTGGCCATGGAGGCCATCGACATCGAGCGGGTCGGCGTCATCGGCTGCGGCCTGATGGGCTCGGGCGTCGCCGAGGTGTGCGCCCTGGCCGACCGCGACGTCACCGTCGTCGTCTCCCGCCCCGCCTCCGCCGACGCCGGCCGCGGCCGCATCCGCCACTCCCTCGAACGCGCCCTCGGCAAGGGCCGTATCACCGAGGAGCAGCGCGCCGCCGCCCTGGAGCGCATCTCCTTCACCACCGAGCTGACCGACCTGGCCGACCACACGCTCGTCATCGAGAGCGTCCGCGAACACGAGCCCACCAAGCGGGACCTCTTCACCGCGCTGGACTCCATCGTCACCGACCCGGACGCCATCCTGGCGACCAACACCTCGTCCATCCCCATCACCCGCCTGGGCCGCGCCACCAGCAGGCCGAGCCACGTCATCGGCACGCACTTCTTCAGCCCGGTGCCCGCCATGCCGCTGGTCGAGCTGATCGGCTCGCTCGCCACCGACGAGAAGGTCTACGAGCGGACGCGGGCGTTCGTCGAGGTCGTCCTCGGCAAGCAGGTGATCCGCTCCTCCGACCGCAGCGGCTTCGTCATCAACGCGCTGATCATCCCGTACCTGCTCTCCGCGATCCGCATGGTGGAATCCGGCTTCGCCACGCCGGAAACCATCGACAGGGGCATGGTGTTGGGCTGCTCCCACCCGCACGGCCCGCTGCGTCTGACGGACCTGGTGGGCCTGGACACGGTCGCCGACGTCGCCGCCGCGCTCTACGCGGAGTTCAAGGAGCCCCTGTACGCCCCGCCCCCGCTGCTGCTGCGCATGGTCGAGGGCGGGTTCCACGGCAAGAAGGCCGGCCGCGGCTTCTACGAATACGTGTGACGAGAGAAGAGGACGTCAGGTGCACGCGAACCCCGCGATGACGGAGCACGCCATCACCCCCAACGCCATCGCGATCGTCGGGATGTCCTGCCGGTTTCCCGGGGCGGCGAATCCGGCGGAGTTCTGGCGGCTGCTGAGCGGCGGCGGCGAGGCGGTGACGGGACCGCCCGCCGGGCGCCCCGAACTCGCCGCTGCCGGCGAGGAGATCAGAGGCGGTTTCCTGCCCGGCATCGACGCCTTCGACCCGGGGTTCTTCGGCATCTCCCCCCGCGAGGCGAGGTCGATGGACCCGCAGCAGCGGCTCACGCTGGAGCTGGCGTGGGAGGCGCTGGAGGACGCCGGGATCGTCCCTGAGCGGCGGCGTTCCACCGCGACCGGTGTCTTCGTCGGCGCCGTCTGGGACGACTACGCCAAGCTGGCCCACGCGTACGGCGCCCCCGCGCTCACCCACACCACCATGACCGGGGTCAGCCGCGGCATCATCGCCAACCGCGTCTCGTACACCCTGGGCCTGACCGGCCCCAGCATGGTGGTCGACACCGCCCAGTCCTCCTCCCTGGTCGCCGTGCACCTGGCCTGCCAGAGCCTGTTGAGCGGCGAGTCCGAGCTGGCCCTCGCGGGCGGCGTCAGCCTCACCCTCACGCCCGAGGGCTTCGCCGTCGCCGAGCGGTTCGGGGCGCTGTCGCCCGAGGGCCGCACCTACACCTTCGACGCCCGCGCGGACGGGTTCGTACGCGGTGAGGGCGGCGGCATGGTGGTCCTGAAGCCCCTCGCCCGCGCCCTGGCCGACGGCGACCGCGTGGACGGCGTCATCCTCGGCGGCGCCGTCAACAACGACGGCGGCGGCGACAACCTCACCGCCCCGCACGGCGCCGCCCAGCGCGAGGTGCTGCGCCGCGCCTACGAGCGGGCCGGGGCCGACCCGGGCGCCGTCGACTTCGTCGAACTGCACGGCACCGGCACGCCCGTCGGCGACCCCGTCGAGGCCGGAGCCCTCGGCGCGGTCCTCGGCGCCGCGCGGCCCGCCGGCGCCGAGCCGCTGCTCGTCGGCTCCGTGAAGACCAACATCGGCCACCTGGAGGGCGCGGCGGGCATCGCCGGACTCATCAAGGCAACGCTGTGCCTGCGAGAGCGTGCCCTCGCTCCGAGCCTCAACTACCGCTCCCCCAACCCCGCCATCGCGCTGGACGAGCTGCGGCTGCGCGTCAACGACGCGCTCACCCCGCTGGCGGGCGAACCGCTGGGGGGCGTCAGCTCGTTCGGCATGGGCGGCACCAACTGCCACCTCGTGCTCGGCGCCGCTCCCGAGCCGGCGCGCGAGCCCGCGCCGCGCACCACGCCGACGCCCACGCCCACGCCCGTCCTGCTGTCCGCCCAGAGCGAGGCCGCGCTGCGCGACCAGGCCGAGCGGCTCCTGACCCACCTGCAGGGCAACCCCGGCCTGCCGCTGCCGGAGGTGGCGCGCGCCCTGGCCACCACCCGCACCCACTTCCGGCACCGCGCCGCGTTCCTCACCGAGGGCGGGGACCAGGTCGCCGCCCTCGGCACGCTGGCCGCCCTGGCCGGGGGCCACCCCGCCCCCCGCGTCACGTTCGGCACGGCCACCCCGCCGCACGACGCGGGCAGGCTGGCGTTCCTCTTCTCGGGCCAGGGCAGCCAGCGCGCGGGCATGGGCCAGGAGTTGTACGGGGCGTTCCCGGCGTTCGCCGCCGCCCTCGACGCCGTCTGCGAGCGGTTGGACCCCGAGCTCGATCCCGGACTCGGCCACTCGCTGCGCGAGGTGATGTTCGCCGCGCAGGACTCGCGGCTCGCCGGGCTGATCGACCGGACCCGCTACACCCAGGCCGCGCTCTTCGCCTTCGAGGTCGCGCTGTTCCGGCTCCTCGAGGAGTGGGGCCTGGCACCCGATCTGCTCATCGGCCACTCCATCGGCGAGATCGCCGCCGCCCACGTCGCCGGGGTCCTCTCGCTGGACGATGCCTGCACCCTGGTCGCGGCGCGCGGCCGCCTGATGCAGGAACTGCCCGACGGCGGCGCCATGGTGGCCGTTCAGGCGTCCGAGGCCGAGCTGCTGTCCAGCCTGTCCGCGCTGTCCTCCCTGGGCGAGGGCGCCACGCTCGCGGCCGTCAACGGGCCCAGCTCCTGCGTCGTCTCCGGCGACGAGGCGGCGGTGCTTGCGGTGGAGGAGGAATGGCGCGGCCGGGGCCGCAAGACGCGCCGGCTGACGGTCAGTCACGCGTTTCACTCCCCGCACATGGACGGCATGCTGACGGAGTTCCGCCGCGTCGCGGAGGGCCTGACCTACCTGCCGCCGCGCACCCCTCTGGTGTCGAACCTCACCGGCGGCCTGCTGGGCGCGGACGAGGTCGACGCCGACTACTGGGTGCGGCACGTGCGGGAGAGCGTCCGCTTCCTGGACGGCGTACGCAGCCTGGAGGAACAGGGCGCGAGCCGCTACCTGGAGATCGGCCCGGACGCGGCGCTGACCCCCATGGCCCGCGACAGCCTGACCGGGCGGAGCGACACCAAGCCGGTGCTGGCAGCCACCCAGCGCCGCAGCCGCCCCGAGGTCTCGGCGCTCCTCGCCGCCCTGACCCGCCTGCACGCGGACGGCACCCCCTTCGACTGGTCGGGCCCCCTGGGCCGCGCCACCGGCCGCACCTCACTGCCGACATACGCCTTCCAGCGCAAGCGCTACTGGCTGCAAGGGCAAGGCACTTGGCCCGACACCATGTCCGGGTCGGGGGCCGAGACCACGCGCGGGTCGGAGGCCGAGACCATGTCCGGGCCGGAGGCCGAGGTCACACGCGGGCCGGAGGCCGAGGTCACACGCGGGCCGGAGGCCGAGGTCACACGCGGGCCAGAGGCCGAGGTCACACGCGGGCCAGAGGCCGAGGTCACACGCGGGCCAGAGGCCGAGGTCACACGCGGGCCAGAGGCCGAGGTCACACGCGGGCCGGAGGCCGAGGGCACACGCGGGCCGGAGGCCGAGGTCACGCGCGGGCCGGAGGTGGGAGCGGCACATGCGCCGCAGACGCAGCCCTCGCCCGGGTCGGGTGTCGTGCCCGGTCCGGAGGCGGAGCCGCAGCGCGTGCCGGAGGCGGCTGGGCAGCCGGGCTCCAGGGCCGCGCGCACGCCGGAGGCGGCGGCCGCGCTCGCGTCACCTGACGGGACGGTGCTCGCGCCGTCGCCCGAGGCGGCACGCGGGCCGCGGGCCGAGGACGTACCGGATGCCGAGGCCGTGCCGGAGGCGCCGGACGTGGACCTCGCCGGAATCGTGCTCGGCGAGGTGGCGGCCGTGCTGGAGGCCGACTCGGTTCAGGAGATCGACTCCCGGCGTTCGTTCAAGGACCTCGGGTTCGACTCGATGACCGGGGTCGAGCTGCGCGAGCGGCTGAGCGAGGCGTTGGGCAGGCCGCTGCCGACGACCCTCGTCTTCGACCACCCCTCCCCCGAGGCGGTCATCGACTTCCTGGGCGGCGGGGGCACCGCCCCGACCCCGGCCGGCGCCCCCGCCCGGCCGGCGGCCGACGCGGACGAGCCGATCGCCATCGTCGCCATGGGGTGCCGCTACCCGGGCGGAGTGCGCTCCCCCGAGGACCTGTGGCGGGTCGTCGCCGAAGGCCGCGATGTCATCGGCCCGTTCCCGACCGACCGTGGCTGGGACCTCGAGGGGCTGTACGACCCGGAGGGCCGGCAGCCCGGCAAGCACTACGTCCGTGAGGGCGGTTTCCTCCACGACGCCCCCGCCTTCGACGCCGACTTCTTCGGGATCTCGCCCCGCGAGGCCCTCGCGATGGACCCGCAGCAGCGGCTCCTCCTCGAGACCACCTGGGAGGCCATCGAGCGCGCCGGCATCGACCCGACCGCCCTGCGCTCCACCCCCACCGGCGTCTATGTCGGCACCACCTTCCAGGACTACGGGCCGCGCCTGCACGAGGGAACGCAGGCCACCGAGGGCTACCTGATGACCGGCTCCACCCCCAGCGTCGCCTCGGGCCGCATCGCGTACTCCCTGGGTCTCGAAGGCCCGGCGCTGACGGTGGACACCGCCTGTTCGGCCTCGCTGGTGGCGCTGCACCTGGCCTGCCAGGCGCTGCGGCAGGGCGAGTGCACCCTGGCCGTGGCCGGCGGCGTGACCGCCATGTCCACCCCCGGGATCTTTGTCGAGCTCACCCGCCAGCGCGCCCTGTCGGCCGACGGCCGCTGCCGCTCCTTCGCCGCCGACGCCAACGGCACCGGCTGGTCGGAGGGCGTGGGGATGCTGGTCCTCGAGCGTCTTTCGGACGCCCGGCGGAACGGGCACGAAGTGCTGGCGGTGGTGCGCGGCTCGGCGGTCAATCAGGACGGTGCGAGCAACGGCCTGACCGCCCCCAACGGCCCGGCGCAGCAGCGCGTCATCCGCGCCGCCCTGGCCAACGCCCGCCTGGAAGCGCGAGATGTCGACGCCGTAGAGGCCCACGGCACCGGCACACCGCTCGGCGACCCGATCGAGGCCAACGCCCTGCTCGCCACCTACGGCCAGGACCGCCCCGCCGAACGGCCGCTGCGGCTGGGCTCCATCAAGTCCAACATCGGCCACACCCAGGCCGCCGCCGGAGTCGCCGGCGTCATCAAAATGGTGATGGCCATGCGCCACGGCACCCTGCCCAAGACACTGCACGCGGACGAGCCGACACCGCAGGTCGACTGGTCGGCCGGGGCTGTCAGCCTGCTGACGGAGGCGCAGCCGTGGGAGCGGAACGGCCACCCGCGCCGCGTCGGTGTCTCCTCGTTCGGCATCAGCGGGACCAACGCCCACGCCGTCATCGAGGAGTTCACGGAGACCGGGGAGGCCGAGCCGGTCCTGTCGGAGTCGCCGGTCGAGGAGGCGGGCGCGCACCTGTTCCTGCTGTCAGCGCGTACGCCGGAGGCACTGCGCGCTCGAGCCGCCGGGCTCGCGGCTCACCTGCTGGAACGCCCCGACCTGAAGCTTGTCGAGGTGGCGCGGGCGTTGGCGGTGACCAGAACGGCGTTCGACGAACGCGCCGGCATCGTCGCCGAAACCCGCGACCAACTCCTGACCGCACTCACCGCACTGACACAAGGACGCGAACACCCCGCCCTCACCACCGGCACCCTCGACCCAGACCGCGGCAAAACCGTCTTCATCCTCCCCGGCCAAGGCTCCCAATGGCCCGGCATGGCACAAGAACTGGCCGCCACACTCCCCGCCTTCCACACCCACCTCCACGAGACCGCCGCCGCCGTCGAAGCACACGTCAACTGGAAGATCACCGACGTCCTGGACAACCCCACCGCACTGGAGAACATCTCCATCCTCCAACCCACCCTCTTCACCATCCACACCGCCCTCGCCAAAACCTGGATCACCCACGGCCTGAACCCCGACGCCCTCATCGGCCACTCCCAAGGCGAAATAGCCGCCGCCCACCTCGCCGGAGCCCTCACCCTCCACGACGCCGCACGCATCATCGTCCGCCGCTCCCACCTCTTCCACCAACACCTCACCGGCACCGGCGCCATCGCCGCCACCGACCTCTCCCCCACCGACCTCACCCCCTACCCTGTCTGTTATACACATCTCCGAGCCCACCAGACGCTCATGAAACTACAATGTATTTTTTTTAGCCATATTTCCCCTTC
>NZ_SRIC01000158.1 GCF_004684775.1 Streptomyces sp. MZ04 | reverse complement strand
GAGCGTCTCGTGGGATCGGAGATGTGTAAAAGAGACCGGGTCATGGCGGTGACCGTACGGAGGAATGCGGGGGCCGGGCAGAGGGTTGCGCTCATGGAAAGGCCCGAACCATGAGGGGCCCTCATAGAAGCAGGTGGGAGCCGTGATGGATGCCGCTGAAACCGCTGGAAAGGCCGCTGGAAAGACCGCCGCCGCCGACCTCGCCCCGCACGAGCTCCGCATCCTCGTCGCCGTCGACGACCGGCGCGGCTTCTCCGCGGCGGCCCAGGCCCTCGGCCTGACCCAGTCCGCGGTCTCGCACTCCATCCGCGGCACGGAACGCAAGGTCGGAGCGGTGCTCTTCGAGCGGGGCCGCAAGGGCGCGACACCGACCGCCGCCGGAGCCGCCGCCGCCGCGCACGCCCGCCGCGTCCTGCGGTTGCTCGACACCCTGGTGGCCGAGGCCCGCGGCGCCGACCGGGGCACGGTCGAGGGACCCCTGCGCATCGCCGCCTTCCGCAGCGTCGCCCTGCATCTGCTCCCGGCCGCCCTGGAACGCCTCACCGCCCGCCACCCCGGCATCCGGCCGGAGGTCCGGGTGGTGCGGGAGCTGGGGGCCGGTACTGCGGGCGAGGTCGCAGAGGGCCGCGCCGACGTGGGCATCGCGACGATCGGCGGGACCTCGCCCGTGCCCGCCGGGCTCATCGGCGACGTACTCCTCGAAGAGCCCTACGCGCTCGTGCACCCGGCGGGCCACCCCGACCCGCGCTCGCTGCCGCTGGTGGACTGGCACGAGAACTGCGGCTCCTACACGCGGGAGTGGTGGGGGAGGCAGGACTGGATCCCCGAGGCGACCGTGCTCACCGAGGACGACGGAGCAGTGCTCTCGATGGTGAGCAACGGTCACGGAATGGCGATCATGCCCGCGCTCTCCCTGACCGGAGCACCGGACACCATCGAGATCACTGATCTCGGAACGGAGCGCCCGACCCGCTCCGTCGGCTATGTCACCACCCCTGAGCTGGCCTCTTCCACCGCCGTACGCGCCCTGATCCGCGAGCTCAGAGCGGTCCGCGCATGAGGCCCGTCTCAGATAGTAGGAAGTCCGAGTAATTGTGGAGACAGATGCTCCGTCCTCACTTAGCTTTGTAGAAGCCGAACGTCTCGCTCGATCAAGCGAATGGCGGTCGTGAGCCGGAGCCCCACGCAGGCGAACCCTGCGGCTCCACACTCCCCGCCCCTCTGGGGGTCCCCCCACGCCCTTTAGGCAGTGGGGGAGTCTCGATAGCACGCTGCCTTCCCTCTCAAGGAGTGGATCTCCCATGGCCGAGACGACCGCACGCCGAGTCCGCCACGCCCCCCGCACGAACGAGTCCGAGCGCAAGAACGCCGCCGCCGCCCTGCAGCGAGCCCTCGACCGCAGGGACAACGGCGGCGCGACGGGTCACTGACCCGAGCGCCCTCTCACCACCTCGAAGTGGTCCACGCACTCCCCGCTCTCGGCGAGCGCAGAGACCGTCAGCTTCGGGCTCGCGCCGGCCGTCACCTCCACCGCGAGGAACGAGAAGCCGGTGTACCGCACCCGTGACCACTCCACCGTGTCCGGGTCCGGGAGGCGCAGCTTCGTCCAGTGGAACGACACGATCGAGTCGTGGTCGTGCACGTTCCCCTCGTAGCTGTCCTTCACCCCGAGGCCGAAGCTGTAGAGGTCCTTGCCCGCGCCGCCCGCGGTGACGTACACGATGCCGTCACGCGTCGGATCCGTCGACGCGCCGACCGGCACGGGCTTGCCGACCTCGCCGCCCTTGACCGCGTCGGTCCGCTCGTAGACGTGGTTGTGGCCGTTGATCACCAGGTCCACCTGGTGCTTGGTGAACAGTTCGAGCCACGCGTCGCGCACCCCGCCGTCCGACGCGTGTGTCGCCGTCGAGTACATGCAGTGGTGGAAGAAGACCACGACGAAGTCGATGGAGTCGTCCGCGCGCAGCGCGGCGAGGCGCTTGTCCAGCCAGGCCGTCTGCCTGCCGTCCGTGTAGCCCTTGTTGGCGGGGATCTCGTACGAGACGTCGTTCGCGTCGAGCGCGACGATGCCGACATTGCCGTACGTGAAGGAGTAGACGCCCGGCGCGTTCTTCGCGTCGAAGCCGTTCTCGGGGAGCGACCAGCGGGCGGACTGGCCGCCGTAGCCGTTCGGCGAGTACCAGGCCTCCATGTCGTGGTTGCCGGTCGTCACCATCCACGGCACGGACTTCGCGACGCTCTCCGTCTGCGCGAGGAAGGTGTCCCACACGCGCGCGTCGTACGTGTCCGACTCCTTGCCGTGCCCGCTGGAGTCGGCGTAGCAGATGTCGCCCGCGTGCAGATGGAAGGACGGGTTCTGGCCCAGGATCAACTGGTCGTTGGCGAGCGCGTCATAGCTCACGCCCTGGTCGCCGAAGGCCGTGAAGACGAACTTCTCCGCCGTCGCCGGGGCCGTGCGGAAGGAGCCGATCGTCGCCATCCGCTCGGGGGACGCCGGGTCGAAGCCGTCGTGCCCGACGCCGTAGTAGTACGTCGTGCCGGGCTTCAGGCCGTCGAGCGCCGCGTGCAGGTAGTACTGCTCGACCGCCGGCAGCTTCTTCGACAGGGACGGGGTGTGCAGGTCGCGCACCTCCGCCTCGACCTTCTGGCTCAGCTCCCAGGGCTTGAGACCCACCCGCAGACAAGGGGACTTGACGGCGAACGGCACCTGCCAGGACACACGCATCTGGGTCTTCGGATCGGCCCCGAAGGCGAGGTGCCTGCCGAAGGGCGCCACCATCTTGCCGTCGACCTTGACGGGCGCGGACGGCGCGGCGAGCGGCCGGGACGCCGAGGCGCCCTCGCCGTACGCGCTGCCCGAGCTGCCCGCGAGCAGGCCGATGCCGCCGACCGTGCCGGCCGTGGCGAACGAACTGGCCAGGACCTTGCGGCGGGAGAGCTTCTTGCGCAGGTACTCGTGCTGCTCCGGCATGCTCATGCGCTCGGCGAGCTGCTCCGGAATGCCGACGTTCGGGGTCTCCATGGTGGGAAAACTTCCCAGTAACTTCGAACCGGGGCCAGACCTCCACGTGAACGGATCGTGTCGATCCGGTGAGTTGGCCATGGCCGCGAAAATGATCGACCAGGCCTGTCCGCATGCCGGACTGCGTATGTCATCCCCTGGGACGAGGCGTAGGCTTCTCGCATGTCGGCAAGTTCTCGCATCCTCAATCTCGCAGTGATCCCCGGTGATGGAATCGGCCAGGAAGTCGTGGCCCAGGGGCTCAAGGTCCTCAATGCCGTCCTCCCGCAGGATGTGAAGCTGGAGACCAAGGAGTTCGACTTCGGGGCCAAGCGCTACCACGCCACCGGTGAGACCCTCACCGACGCCGACGTGGACGCCCTCAAGCAGCACGACGCGATCCTCCTCGGCGCGATCGGCGACCCCTCGGTCCCGTCCGGCGTCCTGGAGCGCGGCTTCCTGCTGAAGCTCCGCTTCCTCTTCGACCACCACGTCAACCTGCGGCCGTCCAAGCTCCTTCCGGGTGTCTCCACCCCGCTCGCCGGCCAGCCGGAGATCGACTTCATCGTCGTACGCGAAGGAACCGAGGGCCCCTACACGGGCAACGGCGGCACCATCCGCCAGGGCACCCCGCACGAGGTCGCCACCGAGGTCTCCGTGAACACCGCCTTCGGTGTCGAGCGTGTGGTCCGTGACGCCTTCGCCCGCGCGCAGGCCCGCCCGCGCAAGAAGCTGACGCTGGTCCACAAGAACAACGTCCTCACGTTCGCCGGTCACCTCTGGACCAACACGTTCAACAAGGTGGCCGAGGAGTTCCCCGAGGTCACCACCGACTACCTGCACGTGGACGCGGCGACGATCTTCCTCGTCACCGACCCCGCGCGGTTCGACGTGATCGTCACCGACAACCTCTTCGGCGACATCATCACCGACCTCGCCGCGGCCGTCTCCGGCGGCATCGGCGTCGCGGCGTCCGGAAACATCAACCCCGCGCGTGAGTTCCCCTCGATGTTCGAGCCCGTGCACGGCTCGGCCCCGGACATCGCGGGCCAGGGCAAGGCCGACCCGTCGGCCACCGTCCTGTCGGTCGCGCTGCTCCTTCGCCACCTCGGGTACGAGGACGAGGCGGCCCGCATCGAGACCGCCGTCTCCGCCGACCTGGCCGAGCGCGGCGACGCGGTCCGCACGACGGACGAGATCGGCGACGCGCTCGTCGGACGAGTAGCCGGCTGACCCGGCAGCCGCACCAGCGAAGAGAAGCCGCCGGGTCCGAAGAGGGCCACCCGGCGGCTTCTCGTATGCGGCTCCGGGTGCCACCATCGACCCCTGGGCCGCAATCACGCTGTTCCTTCCACCGGTTCCCGCGAGCGATAATCGAACGTGGGGCCGCGGAATGCAGGGAAGCTCGGACGTCCTAGTACTGGAAGTACAGACGTGAGCGCGGTCCGTCACCATCACACCGTGAAGGACGAAGCACTCATGACGACGACGCCGACCATCGAGCTCAAGCCCTCCTCGACCCCGCTGTCCACAGCGGAGCGCGAGGCGATCCTGGCCAACCCCGGGTTCGGCCGCCACTTCACCGATCACATGGTGACGATCAAGTGGACGGAGGGCCGCGGCTGGCACGACGGCCAGCTCGTTCCGTACGGCCCGCTCGCCCTCGACCCGGCGACGAACGTCCTGCACTACGCCCAGGAGATCTTCGAGGGCCTCAAGGCCTACCGGCAGCCCGACGGCACGGTGGCCTCCTTCCGCCCCGACGCCAACGCCCGCCGCTTCCAGGCCTCCGCGCGCCGCCTCGCGATGCCGGAGCTGCCCGTCGAGACGTTCATCGAGGCGTGCGACGCGCTGGTCAAGCAGGACAAGGACTGGGTGCCCGCGCACGGCGGCGAGGAGTCCCTCTACCTGCGCCCGTTCATGATCGCGAGCGAGGTCGGCCTGGGCGTGAAGCCCGCCAACGAGTACCTCTTCATCGTCATCGCATCGCCCGCCGGCGCGTACTTCCCCGGTGGGGTCAAGCCCGTCTCGATCTGGCTCTCCGAGGACCGGGTGCGCGCCGTGCCCGGCGGCGTGGGCGACGCCAAGACCGGCGGCAACTACGCGGCGTCGCTGCTCGCGCAGGCCGAGGCGGCGGAGAAGGGCTGCGACCAGGTCGCGTACCTCGACGCGGTCGAGCACAAGTGGGTGGAAGAGCTCGGCGGCATGAACCTGTACTTCGTGTACGGCAACAAGATCGTCACCCCGACGCTGACGGGCTCCCTCCTCGCGGGCATCACCCGCGACTCGCTGCTCACGGTCGCCCGTGACCTCGGCTACGAGTCGCAGGAGGCGCGCGTCTCCATCGACCAGTGGCAGGCGGACTCCTCGGACGGCACCCTGACGGAGGTCTTCGCCTGCGGCACGGCCGCGGTGATCACTCCCGTCGGGACGGTCAAGTGCCGGTCGGGGGAGTGGGACCAGAGCGGCGGGCAGCCGGGCGAGGTCACGATGAAGCTGCGGGAGGCGCTCCTTGACATTCAGCGGGGGACGTCGAAGGACGTCCATGGCTGGATGCATGACCTCGGCTGAGGGCGTGTGCGGTGCATGAAAGCGGGGCCCGGCGATGTGTCGCCGGGCCCCGCCTTCGTGCTCAAGCTTTTGTTGCCGCTTGTGGTTCGGCTGCGGGCTCGTCGTGGCTGGTCGCGCCCTCTTGGGACACGGCCGGCACCCGCCGCTCGAGTGCCACGTACGCCACCCCGCCCACAAGCCCCGACAGCAGGAAGCTGCAGTCCACCCCGCCCGTCAGGGAAAGGAGCGGACCCTCGTACGTCGGCAGGGAGACGGCCGCGAGGCCGACCGCCGCGCCCAGGACCCAGGACACCGTCGCCGGGATGTTCCAGCCGGCGCTGTACCAGTAGGCGCCGCCCTTGGAGCGGCGGTTGAAGACCTGCAGCGCGTCCGCGTCGTAGACGCCCTTGCAGCGGGCGAAGCCGATGAGGGTGATCACCGCCCAGGGCGTGCCGATGGCGGTGAGCAGCAGGACGAACGACGTCATCGCGTCGGCCGCCTCCCAGGCGTAGTGGCCCACGAACACGCAGGCCGTGGCCACGACGGCGACCGTGTACGTCGCCCGGGCGCGGGACGCGCGGGGCAGGATCGCGTCCAGGTCCAGGCCCATCGAGTACAGCATCAGGCCCGCGTTGCCGACCGATCCCGCCGAGGCGGCCAGGAGGAGCGGGATCAGGTACCAGCCGGGGGACGCGGAGACCAGCGGGCCCGCGTAGTCGAGGGCCGCGCGCGCCGCGTACGCCGTGAACGTACCGAAGAGCTGCGGCGTCAGGAGCCCGGCGAGCAGGCCGATCCACGTCGCCCGCAGCACCGAGCGCGAGCTGTGCCGCTCGGGGGAGATGTAGCGGGTGTAGTCGCCGAGGAGCGTGATGAACGCGATCGGACCCGAAAGCCCCGCCGCCACCATCGCGAGCAGCCAGGTCGGCCAGAACGAGCCGAGCAGATAGCCGCCCGCGTCGGGCAGGGCCGAGGTCGTGAAGTCGGGGGCGTAGGCGACGGCGCCGAGGACCAGGAGCGCGGTCATGCCCACGGCGAGGATGCGGGACAGGCGGAGCAGCACCCGGTAGCCGTAGACCGCGCCCGCCACCGTGGCGGCGCCGAGCAGCGCGTACACGATCCCGTACGAGAGACCGCCGGCCGGGAGGCCGACGAGGCGGTGCAGCACGCCCACCATCACGTCGCCGCCGATCCAGACGGTCAGCGCGGTGTAGCCGAGGGCCAGGAGCAGGCCGACGATCGAGCCGACCAGGCGGCCGCGTACGCCGAACTGGGCTCCGGACGATGTGGAGAGGTTCGTCCCCGTACGCAGCGAGACGAGGGCGAGGGGCGCGGTCAGGACCGTGCCGATCACCGTTCCCGTCACCACTGAGGTGACCGACGCCCACCAGCCCAGGCCGAACGACACCGGCAGCCAGCCGAAGACGATCACCCCTAGACAGAGGTTGGAACCGAGAAGGATCGAGATGAGATCGCGAGGTCCGCTGGTGCGTTCCCTGTCCGGGATGGTGTCTACTCCGCGCTGTTCTATCGGCATGAGGGTGCCCCTGACGCTCGAGGGTGGCGGCCTGCGCACACAGGGTCGCCTTCGGCTGTTTGAGTGCCGCTCTATGTGAACTGAGTCAAGCTCGGACGTCAATGCTTCCGTGCAATGAATCTCATGGTTAGAGTGATGCTCTAAAGACGGAGGTGTGGTGTCGTGCGACTGACCCCCACGGAACGCGACCGGCTGCTGCTCTTCGGGGCCGCCGAGCTCGCCAGGGCCCGCAAGGCGCGCGGCCTCAAGCTCAACGTCCCCGAGGCGACCGCGCTGATCGCGGACACGGTGTGCGAGGCGGCCCGCGACGGGTCCAGGCTCGCCGAGGCCATCGAACACGCGCGGGCGGTCCTGGGCCCGGACGACGTGCTGCCGGGTGTGGCGGACGTCGTGACCGAGGTGCATGTGGAGGCCGTCTTCGACGACGGCTCCCGGCTCGCTGTCGTGTCCCAGCCGATCGGCGCGGGTCTGGGGAGCGAGGCGCCCGGCGCGCTGCTGCCGGGGCCCGAGCACGTGGAGCTCGCCCCCGCCGTGACGCTGACCGTGCACAACACCGCCACCGTGCCCGTCTCCGTCACCTCGCACTTCCACCTCTTCGAGGCGAACCCCCGGCTCGACTTCGACCGCTCGGCCGCGTACGGCATGCGGCTCGCGGTGCCCGCCGGGTCCTCCGTGCGCTTCGGGCCCGGCGAGAGCGTCGACGTGGGGCTCGTGCCGATCGGTGGCGACCGCGTCGCGATCGGCTTCGCCGGTCTGGTGGACGGCGCGCTGGACGCGCCCGGCGCGAAGGAAGAGGCCCTGCGCAGGGCCAGGGCCTGCGGATACCTGGGAGCCGACCGATGACCGGACAGAACATCGATCCGTACGCGTACGCCTCCACCCACGGGCCCCGCGCGGGCGACCGGGTCCGGCTCGGCGACTCCGGACTCACCGTCCGCGTGGAGTCCGACGCGCAGAAGTACGGCGACGAATTCCTCGCCGGGTTCGGCAAGACGGCCCGCGACGGACTGCACCTGAAGGGTGCGGCGGTCCGCGAGACCTGTGATGTCGTGATCAGCAACGTCCTGGTGATCGACGCCGCGCAGGGCATCCGCAAGGTGTCCATCGGCATCAGGGAAGGCCGCATCCATGCCATCGGGCGGGCCGGTAACCCGGACACCCTCGACGGCGTCGACGTCGTCGTCGGCACGGGTACGTCCATCGTGTCCGGCGAGGGGCTCATCGCCACCGCCGGAGCCGTGGACACGCACGTCCACCTGCTGTCGCCGCGCATCATGGAGGCCTCGCTGGCCTCCGGCGTCACCACGATCATCGGCCAGGAGTTCGGGCCGGTGTGGGGTGTCGGGGTCAACTCGCCCTGGGCGCTGCGGCACGCGTTCAACGCCTTCGACGCCTGGCCCGTCAACATCGGCTTCCTGGGCCGTGGTTCGTCCTCGCACGACGCCCCGCTGATCGAGGCGCTCGCCGAGGGCGGCGCGTCCGGCTTCAAGGTGCACGAGGACATGGGCGCGCACACCCGCGCCCTGGACACCGCGCTGCGGGTCGCCGAGGAGCACGACGTCCAAGTCGCCCTGCACAGCGACGGGTTGAACGAATGCCTGTCCGTCGAGGACACCCTGAAGGTGCTGGACGGGCGGACCATTCACGCCTTCCACATCGAGGGCTGCGGCGGCGGGCACGTACCGAACGTCCTGAAGATGGCCGGCGTCCCGAACGTCATCGGGTCGTCGACCAACCCCACGCTGCCCTTCGGGCGGGACGCCGTCGCCGAGCACTACGGCATGATCGTCTCCGTCCACGACCTGAAGACGGACCTGCCGGGCGACGCGCACATGGCCCGCGACCGGATCCGTGCCGGGACGATGGGTGCCGAGGACGTGCTGCACGACCTGGGCGCGATCGGCATCACCTCGTCCGACGCGCAGGGCATGGGGCGAGCCGGTGAGACCGTACGCCGTACCTTCGCGATGGCCGGGAAGATGAAGGCCGAGCTCGGCCCCATGGACGGCGACGGCCCGGACGACGACAACGCGCGCGTCCTGCGTTACATGGCCAAGCTGACCATCAACCCCGCCATCGCCCACGGCCTCGCCCACGAGGTCGGCTCCATCGAAGTCGGCAAGATGGCCGACATCGTGCTGTGGCGCCCCGAGTTCTTCGGTGCCAAGCCGCAGCTCGTCCTCAAGTCCGGTTTCCCCGCGTACGGCGTCGTGGGCGATCCGAACGCCGCCACGGACACCTGCGAACCCCTCGTCCTGGGGCCGCTGTTCGGCGCCCACGGCACGACGCCCGCCGACATCTCGGTCGCCTTCGTCGCCCAGGCCGCCGTCGACCAGGGCAACGACAAGATGACCACCCGGCGCCGCCGCGTCGCCGTCCGCGGCACCCGCGGCATCGGCCCCGCCGACCTGCGCCTCAACTCCCGCACCGGCGCCGTGGACGTCGACCAGCGCTCCGGCCTGGTCACGCTCGACGGCGACCCGGTCCGCTCCGAGCCCGCCGACTCGGTCTCCCTCAACCGCCTGTACTTCCTGTGATACCTGTGAGGACCCCGCGATGACTTTCCGTATGCCCGCCGAGTGGGCCCCGCACGAGCGCACCTGGATGGCGTGGCCGAGCCCCAACCCCACCTTCACCAACGACGAGGAGCTGGCCGAAGGCCGCGCGGCCTGGGCGAACGTGGCCCGCGCGGTGCGCCGCTTCGAGCCCGTCACCATGGTCGTCGGCACCGGCCAGAGCGAGTCCGCCCGCGCGCTGCTCGGCCCGGACATCGATCTCGTCGAGCGCGACCTGGACGACGCGTGGATGCGCGACATCGGCCCCACCTTCGTCCGTGACGGTGACCAACTGGCCGCCGTGGACTGGGTGTTCAACGGCTGGGGCGGCCAGGACTGGGCCCGCTGGGAGCACGACTCGAAGATCGCCCGGCACATCGCCGACATCGCGGGCGTGCCCGTGCACTCCTCGCCGCTGGTCAACGAGGGCGGCGGCATCCACGTCGACGGCGAGGGCACCGTGCTGCTCACCGACACGGTCCAGCTCGACCCGGGCCGCAACCCCAACCTGACCCGCGAGCAGGCCGAGGAGGCGATCCACGCCCGCATCGGCACCACCAAGGCGATCTGGCTGCCGCGCGGCCTCACCGGCGACTACGGCACCTTCGGCACCCGCGGCCATGTCGACATCGTCGCCGCGTTCGCCGCACCCGGCGTGGTCCTCGTGCACGCGCAGCAGGACCCCGCCCACCCGGACTTCGAGGTCAGCAAGGAGATCATCGGGGTCCTCAAGGGACAGACGGACGCACGCGGCCGGACCCTGGAGATCGTCGAGGTGCCCGCGCCGACCGTCCTCACCGACGACGAGGGCTGGGTCGACTACTCGTACATCAACCACTACATCTGCAACGGTGGCGTCGTCCTGTGCTCCTTCGACGACCCGCGCGACGAGATAGCGGCGGGCATATTCCGCCGTCTGTTCCCCGACCGGACGGTGACACTCGTGGACGCCCGTACGATCTTTGCCGGGGGTGGTGGCATCCACTGCATCACCCAGCAGCAGCCGAAGGTGTGATTGAGGAGTAACCCCATGGCCGGGACAGCCCGCGCGCGCAAGAATGCCCCACCGCGCGAGGACGTCCTTGCCACGGCCATGGAGATGATCGCCGAGCGCGGCCTGGAGAAGCTGACCATGGCCGCGCTCGGCCGTGAGGTGGGCATGAGCAGCGGCCACCTCCTCTACTACTTCCGCACCAAGGACGAGCTGCTCCTGCGCACCTTGGAGTGGAGCGAGTCCGCGCTCGGCGCCGAGCGCGGCCGGCTGCTCGTGCGGCGCGGCACGGCCCGCGAGCGGCTCGACGCGTTCGTCGATCTGTACGTCCCCGACGGCCCCGGCGACCCCCACTGGACGCTCTGGCTCGAGGTCTGGAACCGCTCCCTGAACGCCGACGAGGACGAGCGCGACCGGCAGGTCGCCATCGAGGGTGCCTGGCACCGCGACCTGGTGGCGCTGCTCGCCGAGGGCGTCTCGCGGGGCGAGTTCAAGGGCCTCGACCCCGACCGGTTCGCGACGCGCCTGCGCGCGCTGCTCGACGGGTTCTCCATCCACGTGGCGATCGGTCTTCGGGGCACGGGGCGGGAGCAGATCCTCGCGCACGTACGGGAGTTCCTGGACGGCGCGCTGGTCCCCACGGACGCCTAGCCCCCCGTCCAGGTTGTACGCAATCCAGCGGATTGCGCCGAGCCTGGGGGTGCGCTTGTATCCCCGTGGGCCCTCGGTGTCGGGCCGGGGGGAACGACAGGTTTTGGGGGAAGCCATGTCCACTGCCAGACGTGTGTCCTTTGCCAGACGTGTGTCCTTGAGCGCCTTACTGGTCGCGGCGCTCGGCACGACCGTGTTACCGGCCACGGCGCAGGCGGCACCGCACCGGCCCGCTGTTCCTGAGGCGGAGCGGGTGAGCACCGCCGCCGACGGGGCCGAGGCCGACGGGGCATCGGGTGCCGCGTCCGTCTCGGGGGGCGGCCGCTACGTCGCCTACGACCTGCAGCCGCAGCACCCCTCAGACCCGTCCAGGGTCGAGGTCTACGACCGCGAGACGGGCACCCGCGAGGTCATCAGTGACGGCCCGCCGGACTCGGCCCGCGACATGGTGGACCCGTCCATCAGCGCCGACGGCCGCCACGTCGCCTACGAGGACAAGGGCACCGGCCAGGTCTGGCTCCTCGTCCTGCGTGACGTCTTCAAGTGGACGGCGCGCTGATGCCGCGCCGCATCGAGCCGAGCCGAGCAGTACTGAGCCGAATCGGGGGACCCATGCCATGAACGCCAGAACCAGTAAGAGAACCAGCAAGAGAACCAGCAAGAGAGCCGTCACAGGAGCCGTGTCAGGGCTCTGTCTGACCGCCGTGCTCGGCACGATGGGAGCGCTCCCGGCATACGCGGAGCCGGAGCCCGAGCCGCCCGCCACCGAGCGCATCAGCACGACGTACGACGGCGCGCAGCTGGACGAGCCGTCCTACGGACCGGCGATGGGGGACGGGCGCAACACCGCCTTCACCGCCGAAGGGCCCGTCGGGCGTGACGACACGGACGGCCTCGCGGACGTGTACATCCACGACCGCCTCGGCAAGAACTCCGAGGTCAGCTACAACGGCGACGGCCCGTCCCGCGCGGGCACGCCCTGCACCAGCGGCCGGATGGTCGGCTTCGTCTCCGAGTCCACCAAGATCGTCACGCCGCCGCGCCCCGACCGCCGCCCGCTCGTCTACATCCGCAACCGCTCCGTCGGCAAGGTCACCGGCCTGCACAGCTACCAGGGCGTCGCCTTCGCGTCGATGTCGCAGCCCATGGTCGACTCCTTCTGCATGTGGATCACGTACACCGCCACACTGCCCCCGACCGAGGCCGACCCGGACCCGCAACCCCGCGTCTACCGCTTCAGGTTCAACGGCGGCACCACCGACCTGGTCAGCGAGGCCTCGGGCGAGGCGGCGGGGCATCCGTCGATCAGCGAGGGCGGACGGTACGTCGCGTATGAACAGGGTGGCGACGTCTACGTACGCGACCTCGACACCGGGAGCCTGGAGAAGGCCGGCACGGCACTGGGCGGAGGCGCCGCCAACGGCACCTCGTCGGCACCCTCCATCAGCGCGGACGGCCGCCGTGTCGCCTTCGAGTCGCGCGCGTCCGACCTCGTGCCCGGCGACAGGAACCGCGACGTGAACGTCTTCGTGCGCGACCTCGACACGGGGACGACGACCTTGGTCGAGGGTGCGCACAAGAAGGACGGGACCGCGCAGGCGTCGCTCGCCCTGAACGGCACCCACGTCGCCTACGTCTCGGCGAGAACGAAGAGGGCGAAGGGCAAGGGACCCGCGCCCTCCGTCTATCTCCTCGAACTCGCCACCGGGAAGACCCAGTTGATCAGCGTCGACAGCGAGGGCGGCCGCAACGACCTCGCGGCGGGCGAGCCCTCGGTCAATCACGACGGCACCGTCGTGGCCTTCGCGTCGGCGTCAGCCGACCTCGTGCCGGGCGACACCAACGGGGTGTCGGACGTGTTCCTGCGGACCGCGAGGTGACCGCCGTGCGCACCCGGTCCGGCGCGGTCATCGCCGCCGCCATCGCCTTCGCCTTCTCAGGGACAGCCGCGTCCGCCGCGCCCAAGCCCCCCTGGACGGAGCGCATCAACGTCACCGCCGACGGTGCCCAGACCACCGACGCCCCCCATGGCCCCGCCGTCAGCGCCGACGGCCGTTACGCCGCCTTCTCCACGGCACGCTCGCTCACCGGGCCCGACGACACCAACAACCGCGACGACGTCTACGTCAGGGACCTGCGCCGCGGCACGGTCGAGCGGGTCGGCCTTCAGGACTCCGGCGCCGAGTTCGCCGACGGCACGGGAGCCGCGCAGCTCAGCGCCGACGGCCGGTACGTACTCTTCGCCGCCCGGCTCGGCACCTCGCAGGACGGCTTCATCGACCGCTACTACGTGCGGGACCGCAGAACGGACAGGACCGAGACGGTCAGCCTGTCCGACGACGAAAGGCCCGTCCACGGCGACTACGCGGCACAGGCCAGGATGAGCGCCGACGGCCGCTACATCGTCTTCGTCTCCCGCCTGAAGGAGCACGGCGACCAGGCGGAGCACACCCAGTACGGCGTCTACGTACGCGACCGCGGGACCGGCACCACCAGGCTGATCAGCAAGGACCCCGCCCCCGGCCAGGAGAGCCTCGGCTACGGCGTCACCGGTCTGGAGATGAGCGCGGACGGCAGCCGGATCACCTATGGCTACACGCAGTTCAGGCCGGGCTGGGACCGGCAGGTGTACGCGTACGACCGCCGCCGTGACGCCACCGAGCGGCTCGACGTCACGCCCGCCGGCGCCGACATCGCGATGACCGTCCCCACCCTGAGCGGGAACGGCCGGACGATGGCCTTCTCCTCCTGGTCGGACGGCCTTGTCCCGGGGGACACGAACGGGCAGAGCGACGTCTTCCTGCGCGCTGTGCGCGGCGGCGCCCTCGAGCGGATCTCCCTGAACGCGCGGGGCGAGCAGCCGGAGTTCGAGTCGCTCAACCCCCGCATCAGCGCCGACGGCCGCCATGTGGTGTTCCACTCCTGGGACACGCACCTGGTCGAGGGGGAGACGGCGCGCGGCACGCTCTTCATCCGCGATCTGCGCACCCGCACCAACCAGCGGGTGACCATGGCGCACGACGGAGGGGAGAGCGACTGGCTCGACCTGCCGACCGCGGAGCCGAGCGCGGACGGCGGCACGGTCGTCTTCGTCTCGCGCGCAGGCAACCTCGTCCCGGACGACACGAACGGGTGGTGGGACGCCTTCGTACGCCACCTGGACACTCGCGCGCGGCCATGACCACCGACCACCACGCATCCACAGAGCAGCTGAACCACCAACCACAAGGAACCACGGGGGACTTGACCATGTCCGGGAACCACCGCAAGCGCATCGCCCTCACCGCCGCGGCCGTCGTCGCGGCGGTCACCGTCACCACCCTGCCCGCCGCCTTCGCCGCACCCGGCGCCGACGCCGCACCCCGCACCGAGGGCGTCAGCGTCACGGCCGACGGCAAGGCGGGCAACGACCGCTCATCGGGCGCGGCCCTCAGCCGCGACGGCCGGTACGCGGCCTTCGACTCCGAGGCCACCGACCTGACCGCAGGCGACACGAACGGTCTTCGCGACATCTTCGTACGCGATCTGCGCACCGGAAAGACGCAGCGCATCGCCCTTGAGGGCCGCGAGGTCAGGGGCGCGTCGCTGAGCGCCGACGGCCGCTACGTCGCGTTCGTCTCCTCGCCCGCGGGCAACTACTCGGACTCCGACGTCCGCCTCTACGACGGCAGGACCAAGAAGACCGAGCGCCTCGACGTCGAGCTGCCCGACGGCTTCGACGGCACGGGCGCGGGCGGCGTCTCGCTGAGTGCCGACGCCCGGTACGCCGTCTTCGACACCGACCACCGCGAGGACGGGAGCGTCGTCTTCCTGCGCGACCGCAAGACCGGCACCACCGAGCGGATCAGCCAGCCGAACGACACCTGGGAGCCGCGCGCCTCGCACTCCGCGACCGTCAGCGACGACGGCAGCCGCGTCGTCTACGCCCGCAACTACTCCAACGGCCCGCGCGGCGACGACTGGAGCGACGTCTGGCTGCGCGACCGCAAGACCGGCGAGCTGACGGAGATCGACCGCTCCTACGACGGCTCCGAGACGGAGAAGGAGTCCCTCGACCCGTCCATCAGCGGAGACGGCCGGAAGGTCGTCTTCGAGTCGCGCGACACGCATCTCGTCCCCGACGACAACGACGCCGCCTGGAACGTCTTCGTGCACGACATCGCGTCCGGGAAGAACCAGCGGATCCACGGCACCCAGGGCGGCCCCGGCGAGGCCTACACCCGCTCGCCCGCGATCAGCGCGAACGGCCGCCGGCTCGCGTTCATGACGGAGCTCGCCGAGCCGGGCTCCGAGTACGGCAAGGAGTGGCCCGCCTACCTGCGGGACCTGAAGACCGGCACGACCACGCTGATCAGCCCGGACACCACGGGCGGTACGGCATCGGCCGAGGTCGCCCCCGGCGGCATCTCGGCGAGCGGCGGGCGGATCGCCTTCTACTCCGCCGACGCGACCCTGCTGAGCGGCGACACGAACGACGGATACGACGTCTTCGTACGCCACATGCGCTGACGCCTCAAGCTGACGCTTCACTCGTGCGGGCGGCGTTCGGACACGTCGCCCGCATCGTGAGACGGGGCAGCGCGGTGTGCGCGGCTGTGGCAGGCTGCCACCGTGCTCTCGTTCGCCATGATTATTGGCAGCAGGCGCGCCGGTCCGCAGTGACCGTCTCGTACCACCATGTACGGGCGGACACCGTCGTCTTCAGACCCGCGCGCAAACCTCTCGTACCCACGAGGGGTTTTTTCGTTTCCTGGCCCAACTTCAGCCGGACGCGGAGCGCGAGGGATCATTGAGGCGGTGGAGCCGGTCATTCCGGTAGACCGAGATCCAACACAGGAGCCAGATCAGCATGACGGAAACCAGCACACCCGACGATGCGTTCCACGTCTTTGACACCACGCTGCGCGACGGCGCGCAGCGCGAGGGCATCAACCTGACCGTCGCGGACAAGCTGACCATCGCCCGGCACCTGGACGACTTCGGCGTGGGCTTCATCGAGGGCGGCTGGCCGGGAGCCAACCCCCGCGACACCGAGTTCTTCGCCCGCGCACAGCAAGAGATCGACTTCCGGCACGCCCAGCTCGTCGCCTTCGGCGCCACCCGCCGCGCGGGGGCCAAGGCCGCCGAGGACCCGCAGGTCAACGCGCTCCTCGACTCCGGCGCCCCCGTCATCACGCTCGTCGCCAAATCCCATGACCGGCACGTCGAGCTCGCCCTGCGCACCACGCTGGAGGAGAACCTGGAGATGGTGCGTGACACCGTCTCCTACCTCGTGGCCAAGGGGCGGCGCGTCTTCGTCGACTGCGAGCACTTCTTCGACGGCTACCGCGCCAACCCCGAGTACGCCAAGTCCGTCGTACGCACCGCCGCCGAGGCCGGCGCCGACGTCGTCGTCCTGTGCGACACCAACGGCGGCATGCTCCCCGCCCAGATCCAGGCGATCGTGGCGACCGTCATCGCCGACACCGGCGCCCGGCTCGGCATCCACGCCCAGGACGACACGGGCTGCGCCGTCGCCAACACCCTGGCCGCCGTGGACGCGGGCGCGACCCACGTCCAGTGCACGGCCAACGGCTACGGCGAGCGCGTCGGCAACGCCAACCTCTTCCCCGTGGTCGGCGCCCTGGAGCTGAAGTACGGCAAGAAGGTGCTGCCCGAGGGCTCGCTGACCGAGATGACCCGCGTCTCGCACGCCATCGCCGAGGTCGTCAACCTCACCCCCTCCACGCACCAGCCCTACGTCGGCGTCTCGGCCTTCGCCCACAAGGCGGGCCTGCACGCCTCCGCGATCAAGGTCGACCCGGACCTCTACCAGCACATCGACCCGGACCTGGTGGGCAACCGGATCCGCATGCTCGTCTCCGACATGGCGGGCCGCGCCTCCATCGAGCTCAAGGGCAAGGAGCTCGGGGTCGACCTGGGCGACGACCGCGAGCTGGTCGGCCGGGTCGTGGAGCGGGTCAAGGAGCGCGAGCTCCAGGGGTACACGTACGAGGCCGCCGACGCGTCCTTCGAGCTGCTGCTTCGCGAGGAGGCGGAGGGCAGGGCCCGGCGCTACTTCCGCGTCGAGTCCTGGCGGGCCATCGTCGAGGACCGGCCCGACGGCACGCACGCCAACGAGGCGACGGTGAAGCTGTGGGCCAAGGGCGAGCGCATCGTCGCCACTGCGGAGGGCAACGGCCCGGTCAACGCCCTCGACCGGTCGCTGCGGGTCGGCCTCGAGCGGATCTACCCCCAGCTCGCCAAGATGGAACTGGTCGACTACAAGGTCCGCATCCTGGAGGGTAAGCACGGCACGTCCTCCACGACCCGCGTACTGATCTCCACCAGCGACGGTGACGCGGAGTGGTCGACGGTGGGTGTCGCGGAGAACGTGATCGCGGCGTCGTGGCAGGCGCTCGAGGACGCCTACACCTTCGGACTGCTGCGGGCGGGCGTCACGCCCGTGGAGTGAGATCCGGCCCCGGCAAGGTGTTCCGACCCATCCAGATATGACGAAGTGAAAACAGCCGGGCTCCGGACCTCCGCCCGGGGCCCGGCTGAGTTAGCTTCGAAGTATGAGGAAGAATGGGACGAAGCACATTTTTGTCGCATTGTCCGGCCTTCTCGTCTCTCTGGGGGCCGTGTCGCTCACGGCCGCGCCCGGAGCCGCGGCGGCCACGAGCGTCCCGGTCGTCGCGGACGCCTGGGAGAAGAGCCCGGTGTACGTCGATCCGGCCGCCTCGGACCAGCTCTCCGACGCCGACGCGAACGCCCTCGCGGACAAGATCAAGGACGCCGACAAGCCGGTCTTCGTGGCCGTGCTGCCCGCCGACTTCCCCCAGCAGAACCTCTTCCGCGACCTCCGGACCGAGGCCGGAGTGACGGGTGCCTACGCCATCAGGCTCGGTGACAAGTTCGACGCCAAGGCCGACCCGCAGGTCCTGAACAACAACGAGATCTCCAACCTCGTGCAGACCTACGGCGACGAGACCAACACCAAGACCCAGCTCAACGGCTTCGTCGATCAGGCGGTCAAGGACGCCGGCGGTTCGGCGCCCGCGTCCTGGGACGCCGGTTCCGAAGGCGGCGTTTCCGTGGGCGCCCTGATCGGCGTCGGCGTGGTGCTCGTGGCGGGCGCCGGTGCGACGTACGCGGTGGTCCGCAGGAACCGCCGGCGCAAGGCCGACGAGCAGCGGGCGGCGCTGGAGAAGCTGCGGGTCGTGGTCGACGAGGACATCACGGCGTACGGCGAGGAGCTCGACCGGCTCGACTTCCACCCCGCGGAGGCGGGCGCGGACGACCTGATGCGCGCCGACTACGAACGCGCCCTCGACTCGTACGAGAAGGCCAAGTCCTACATGGCGGCCGCGGAGCGCCCCGAAGAGGTCCGCGACGTCACCCAGGCCCTGGAGGACGGCCGCTTCTCGCTCGCCCTGCTGGCCGCGCGCCGCGAGGGCAGGCCGCTGCCGGAGCGGCGCTCGCCCTGCTTCTTCGACCCCCGGCACGGCCCCTCGGTCAAGGACGCGCAGTGGGCACCGCCGGGCGGCGCCGAACGCTCCGTCCCGGTCTGCCTCGCGGACGCCACCCGCCTCGCCGACGGCGAGGAACCCCTTTCCCGGACGGTCGCCACGGACTCGGGGGAGCGTCGCCCCTACTGGGAGGCGGGCCCCGCCTACGGCCCCTGGGCGGGCGGCTACTTCGGCGGCGGCATCCTGCCGGGCCTGCTCCTCGGCACGATGCTGGGCGGCATGATGTCGAGCCCCGCGTACGCGGCGGACTACGGCTCCGGGTACGGCGACTTCGGGGCGGGCTCCGGGTACGACGGCGGTGACTACTCCGGGTCGGACTTCGACCCCGGGGACTTCGGGGGCGGCGGAGACTTC
>NZ_SRIC01000157.1 GCF_004684775.1 Streptomyces sp. MZ04 | reverse complement strand
GCAAGGAACGTCCCCACCAGCGGCCCCGGCAACAAAACCCGCCCCGCCTCCTCAAAGGCCAACACGGCCTCGGGAAGCCCCAGTCCGACCCCGCCGTCCGTCTCCGGAACCATCAGCGAGAAGAACCCGGCGTCCCCCAGCTCCCGCCACAACCCCCGGTCCAGAGAAGCCCCCGCGTCCAAGGCGGCCCGCAGATCGAACCGCCCCTCGAGCAGTTCCCGCACCCCACTCCGCAACGCCCGCTGATCTTCAGTGAGTTGGAAATCCATACGCTCACTCACCGCCCCTTGGGGAGGCCGAGTATCCGCTCGGCCACGATGTTCTGCTGGATCTGCGAGGTCCCGGCGGCGATCGTGTAAGAGAGGGACGAGAGCCGGTCCAGGGTCCACTCGTGGCCCAGGTCCAAAGAGCCCACGCCCAGCACTTCGCCCGCCGCCTCGTAAAGCTCCTGCCGCGCATGCGAGTACCGCAGTTTGAAAACCGAACCCCCAACCCCCGGCACGCCCCCCGAGCGCTGCGACTCGCTCACGTTCCACTGCGTAAGCCGCCACAGCGCACCGAACTCGGCGCTCAGCCTCCCCAGCCTGCGCCGAAGCACCGCGTCGTCCCAGCGCCCGTTCTTGCGGGCCTCGCGGGCCAGCTCGCCCAGGACGCGGCGGCAGGCGACGACCTCCCCCACGAAGGCCGTCCCCCGCTCGTAGGACAGCGTCACCATCGTCACGCGCCAGCCGTCGTTCTCCGCGCCGACCCGGTTGGCGACCGGCACCCGCACCTCGTCGAGGAACATCTCGGCGAACTCCGTGGAGCCGGCGAGCGTGCGCAGCGGGCGGACCGTGATCCCGGGGGCGTCCATCGGCATCGCGAGCCAGGAGATGCCGCGGTGCTTGGGTACGGCCTCGCTCACCGGTGTCGTACGGACAAGCAGTTCGCACCAGTCGGCGACCTCCGCGTGCGAGGTCCAGATCTTGGACCCGCTCACCACGTAGTCGTCGCCGTCCCGCCACGCGCGCGTGCGCAGTGACGCGAGGTCCGATCCGGCGTCCGGCTCGCTGAAGCCCTGGCACCACACCTCGTCGCCGCGCAGGACCGGAGGCAGCCAGCGCGCCCGCTGCTCCGGTGTCCCTTCGGAGGCGATGGTCGGGCCCGCGTGCAGCAGGCCCACGAAATTCGCGCCTACGTAGGGGGCGCCCGCCTTCTCCGTCTCCTCCAGGAAGATCAGGTGCTGAGTCGGTGTGGCCCCCTGGCCGCCCGCGTCGGCCGGCCAGTGCAGGCCCGCGTATCCGGCGTCGTACAGCCTGCGCTGCCACCCCATGTCGTACGCGCGCCGCCCCGGCCAGTCCAGCGGGTCGGGGCGCGGCGGCAGTTCGGGGAGCGTCCGGGCGAGCCACGCGCGCAGCCGCGCCCGGAAGTCCTCCTCTTCCTCCGTGTACGTGAGATCCACGCCGACCCCGCCTACTTGTCCAGGTCCAGACCCAGCATGCGGATCGCGTTGCCCCGCATCAGCTTGTAGATCGTCTCGTCGTCGAGTCCCTTGACGTGGTCCAGGGCGACTTCCTTGGTGTCGGGGAAGGTCGAGTCGACGTGCGGGTAGTCGGTCTCGAAGGTCGCGTTGTCCCGGCCGACCACGTCCAGCGACGCGACGCCGTGCTTGTCGCGGAAGAAGCAGCAGAACATCTGGCGGTAGTAGTACGTCGACGGGGGCTCGGGGATCAGATCGCGGACGCCACCCCAGGCGCGGTGCTCCTCCCATACGTCGTCGGCGCGTTCGAGGGCGTACGGAATCCAGCCCATCTGGCCTTCGCTGTAGGCGAGTTTGAGCTGCGGGAACTTCACCAGGACGCCACTGAAGAGGAAGTCCATCATCGACGCCATCGCGTTGTTGAAGGACAGCGCGGCCTGCACGGCGGGCGGGGCGTCCGGAGACGCGGCGGGCATCTGGGAGCTGGACCCGATGTGCATGTTGACGACCGTGCCGGTCTCCTGGCAGATCGCGAAGAACGGGTCCCAGTAGCCGGAGTGGATGGAGGGCAGGCCCAGATAGGTCGGGATCTCGGAGAAGGTGACCGCCCGCACCCCCCGCGCCGCGTTCCGCTTGATCTCGGCGACGGCGAGGTCGATGTCCCAGAGCGGGATGATGCAGAGCGGGATGAGGCGGCCGCCGCTGTCGCCGCACCACTCCTCGACCATCCAGTCGTTGTACGCGCGCACGCAGGCCAGGGCGACCTCCTTGTCGTGCGCCTCGGCGAAGGTCTGGCCGCAGAACCGCGGGAAGGTGGGGAAGCAGAGGGACGCCTCGACGTGGTTGAGGTCCATGTCCTTGAGGCGTTCGACGGGGTCCCAGCAGCCGCGCCGCATCTCCGCGCGCGTGATGCCTTCCAGGGTCATGTCGTCGCGGTCGAAGCCGACCGCCGCGATGTTCCGCTTGTACGGGAACTTGAGGTCTTCGTAGATCCACCAGTCGGTGGGCGGCCCGTCCGGATCCATCGCGATCTGGTACTTGCCCGCCACGTAGGCGAGTTCGCCGATGCCCGCCGTGAGGGGCTTGGGGCCGCGGTCGCGGTATTTGGCGGGCAGCCAGGTCTCGAAGAGATGCGCGGGTTCGATCACATGGTCGTCGACGCTGACGATCCGGGGAAGCTCGGTCATGGTGTCCTGCCTTTCAAGGCGCCTCCGGTCATCCCTCCGGCCACTCCGGGCGATCTGATGACCCGTCAGATAGCAGGCTAGCCCCGCACCCCTGGACCGACAAGGCGGTGAGCCTTACGCTCTCGGCACGATCTGACTGCCCGTCAGTTCGGCGCAGCTTCGGTTCCGGCCACGAGGGGATCGCATCGCATGAGTACCTCGAGCACCTCGAGCACCTCGAGCACTTCAGAGAACGAGACCGCCCACGCGCTCGGCGCGTCCCGCACCCTCTGGGAGCTCATCGAACGCCGCGCCGCGCTCACCCCCGACGCCCCGGTCCTCGTCCAGGCCGCCGCCGATCCCGCCGACGACCGCACGCTCACCTTCGGCCAACTGCGCGACCGGTGCGAGCGCGTGGCCGCAGGCCTGTACGAGATGGGCGTACGCCCCGGCACCGTGGTCGCCTGGCAGCTGCCGACGCGCATCGAGACCGCGCTGCTCTCCTTCGCGCTCGCCCGCATCGGCGCCGTGCAGTCGCCGGTCATCCCCTTCTATCGCGACCGCGAGGTCGGCTTCGCGCTGCGCGAGTCGAAGGCCGAGTTCTTCGCGGTGCCCGGCGTGTGGCGGGGCTTCGACCACACGGAGATGGCACACCGGCTCGGCGCACGGGGCGTCTTCGAGGCGTACGCGTACGACGATCTGCCCGACGCCGATCCGTCCGTACTGCCGCCCCCGCCCGCCGACGGCACATCCGTACGCTGGATCTACTGGACCTCGGGCACCACGTCCGACCCCAAGGGCGTACTGCACACCGACCGTTCACTGATCGCGGGCGGCTCGTGCCTGGCCCACGCCCTGCATCTGAAGGTGTCGGACATCGGCTCGATGGCGTTCCCCTTCGCGCACATCGCGGGGCCCGACTACACGGTGATGCTCCTGCTGTACGGCTTCCCCGCGGTCATGTTCGAGCAGTTCGCGCTGCCGGCCGCGCTCGACGGCTACCGGCGGCACGGCGTGACCGTGGCGGGCGGGTCGACCGCGTTCTACTCGATGTTCCTCGCCGAGCAGCGGAAGCTCCCGGCGGGCGAGAAGGTCATCCCCACCCTGCGTCTCCTCGCGGGCGGCGGGGCGCCGAAGCCGCCGGAGGTCTATCACGCGGTCGTGCGCGAGATGGGGTGCCAACTCACCCACGGCTACGGCATGACCGAAGTACCGATGATCACGATGGGCGCTCCGGACGACACTCCGGAGAACCTCGCCACGACGGAGGGACTCCCCCCGGAGGGGATGCAGATCCGGGTCACGGACGCCGAGGGCAAGGAGGTGCCCGCCGGGGCCGACGGCGAGGTGCGGCTGCGCGGGGAGGCCGTCTGCCAGGGCTACTTGGACCCGCGGCAGAGCACGGAGGTCTTCGACGCGGACGGCTTCCTGATCACCGGGGACCTGGGGCATGTGAAGCCGACGGGGCATCTGGTCCTGACCGGCCGGGCCAAGGACGTCATCATCCGCAAGGGCGAGAACATCTCGGCGAAGGAGATCGAGGATCTCCTGCACCAGCACCCTGCGGTGGGCGACGCGGCGGTCATCGGCCTTCCGGACGCCGAACGGGGCGAGCGAGTCTGCGCGGTGATCGAACAGCGCGGCGCTCCCGGGGAGTTGACCCTGGGCTCCATCACCGCGTATCTCCGCGGGGAAGGCCTCTCCACCTTCAAGCTGCCGGAACAGCTTGAGGTGGTGGAGGCTCTTCCGCGTAACGAGACCCTTCGAAAGGTGCTCAAGTACAAATTGCGGGAGCGGTTCGCGGAGGGGTGAGCCGGGTGAGCCGAGGGCCGCGTACTACTCAGGCACCGTGAAATACGCCGCGAACGCCGCCACGATCTCGGCCTCCGTCACCTTGCCGTCCGCGTCCGCGTCGAGCGCGGTGCCCGCCGCCTCGGCGATGTCCGCCTGGACGCCGAGTGCCTTCAGCGCGCGAGCGACCTCCTGCGGGGTGACCGCGCCGTCGGCGTCGGCGTCCGCCACGGCGATCATGGCGTCCAGGAACGGCCGGGCGATCTCGGCGAACCGGGCGGGGTTGTCGCGCAGCCGCTTCACCGCGCCGCCCACGAACTCGTGCTTGGTGATCCGCTGGTCACCGTCACGGTCGGCGATCCCCGCCATGCCCTGCCAGAAGGCCTCGGCCCCGATGTAGAGGGCCTGGCCCTTCTCGGAACGCGCCGTGGCGCCGAACTCGGTGAGCAGGGCGACAGCCGCCGTGCTGAAGTCCTCACGGGAGATGTAGCCGTTGCCGTCCTGGTCGAAGGTGGCGAAACGGGCCGCGATCTTACGCTCGTACTCGGCACTGTCCATGGTGTTCGGGCCGCCTCACTTCTGCGGTTGGGTGCGTGTGCACAGGGTTTCCCTGGGTGTCTCTGGCAGCGAGCGTACGTCTTCGCCGACCGTCCGGCGCCAGGAAGCCGAAGGTTACGCGCAAACGCGTCGCACCGCTGTGGGCGGCGTGTTGGGGAATTGTTGGGCGGCCCTGTGAGCATGACTCTCAACTCCCGCTGGCGCCCGAGCGATTGACCGAGCCCACTGCCGTCCCGACGCTCCGGGGCCCAGCACAACCAATGGAGAGTCATGCGTACGAAAATGATTGTCGCGGCCCTGACCGCCGGAATGGCGATGACGCTCGCCGGCGCCCCCTCGGCGGGCGCGGCCGACACCCGTCTGGGGTGCGCCAAGCACAAGATCACCATCAGTGGCAGCGACAAGATCCTCCGGGTGTACAACCGCTGCAGCGGCAACATCAAGGTCAACGTCCACCAGGCCGGCAGCGACTCCGGCTACTACAAGATCGCCCGCGGCAAGAGCCACAAGTTCACCGGCGGCAAGTGGCACGGCGTCTGCGGCCTGAAGATCTACTACGGCGGCACGCGCTACTACAACAAGATCGACGGCAACCTCGGCGACTGTTAGAGGCTGCCTCTCATGTGTGGCGTGCGCGGGCGGGGTGGGCCCGCCACGCCCCTGAGTCGATGAGCGGGCGGCGTCACGCCGAGAGTGGCGCCGCCCCGTCGTCGACCGCCGCCGTCACGTCCGGGAAGACCTCGAAGAGGCGGCGTACGCCGAGGGCGGCGAGGACCCGGTTCACGTGCGAGCCGTCCTCCGCGCCCTGCGCGGGCAGGATCAGGCGCAGGCGGCCCTGGCAGGAGCGGAACAGGCGGCGGGTCGCGATCAGTACGCCGACGCCGCTGGAGTCGCAGAAGAGGACCTCGGAGAGATCGAGGACCAGGCTGCGGCGGCCGTCGGCCACCGCGTCGTGCACGCGCTGGCGCAGCACGGGCGAGGTCACGAGGTCCATCTCGCCGGACACCCGGAGCACGGCCCAGCCGCCCTGCTCGTCCACCGCCACCTTCAGCGTCACACGCACGCCCCTCGCTCGCTGATCCGGAAGCTGTCCCTACGCTTCTTAGGACGCGGCTGCCCCACCGCTCCTCCATGAAACACCAGGAAGCCGGCTCCCTATCATCCGAGGCCGGGCGCGGGCGCTCTTTGCCTTAAAGGTAAGTGCGTTGTCGGTGGCGGCGACTACATTCGATGGAAGGTTTCCATCGGGACGAGTTGTCGGGACGAGTCCTCGGGAAGCTGGAGACGCCAAGGCAGAGGGGGCCGCATGGCGAAGGAAGCGCCGCGCCGCTGGGACCGCCGCATGCAGCAGCGACTGGCGCACGGGGAGGCCGCCGCGCTCGGGGAGCTGTACGACCGCTTCGCCTCGCTCGTGCACGGCCTCGCCCACCGCGTGCTCGGCGACGAGCAGGCCGCCGACCGGATCACTCGCGAGGTCTTCGCCCACATCTGGGAGAACCCCGACGCGTACGACCCCAAGCAGGGCCCGCTGCGCTCGTGGGTCGCCACGCTCACCCACCAGCGGGCCGTCCGGCGCCTTCGCCAGACCGAGTCCGCCGCCCTCGCCCGCGGCGGCGAGGGCACCACGGAGGACCTGGAACGCAAGGTGCGCCGCGCCTCCGCCGCCGCCCGCGCGGACTACATCGTCACGGCCATGCCCGCCCCGCTGCGCGCCGCCCTGGAGCTCGCCTACTTCCAGCGGCGCGACTACCGCCAGACGGCCGCCGACCTCGGCGTGACGGAGGACGAGGCGCGCCGCCGCCTGCGCCTGGGGCTGCAGCTGCTCTCCACCGCCAATGACGCGGGCGCCCAGGCCGCCAAGGACCCCTCGCCGGGAGCGCCTCCCGGTTACGGGAGAGCGCTGTGAACGGGCCCGGCCGGCACGAACCGTACGAGGAGCCGGAGCTCCCCGGCGGCGGAGGCGGGAGCGGCACGGGCGCCGACGGCGATCGGCCGCGCCCCGGAAAGCCGCCGCGCATACCGCTGCCCCGCACCTCCATAGAGGACACCGGGCAGCCCTTGCCCGACCCGCCCCTGGCCCTGGACCACCGCGTCCTGAAGTCCCTCCTCGGCGCCTGGGCGCTCGCCGCCTGCTCCCCCGAGGAAGCGATCGCCGTCGAGGAGCACCTGGGCGACTGCGGCCCGTGTGCGGAAGAGGCGCTGCGGCTGCGCGACGCGGTCGGCCTGCTGCACCAGGAGGAGAGCCTCGACCTCGACCCCGGCCTGCGGGGCCGCGTCATCGAGAGCTGCCTCGGCCGGCGCCCGCCGCGCATCCCGGTGCCGGAGTGGGCCATTCCGTACGACGCGGAGACGGCCCGGCTCGACGCGCTCCTGCGGGACATCGGCGACGCGGAGTGGCACGCCCCGGTGCGCCTGCGGTGGTTCGGCGAGGACAGCCCGGTCAGCCGCAAGACGACGGTGGCCGGGGTGATCGCACACCTTCTGGCGGTGGACGGCCTGGTCGCCGCCGCCCTCGGCCTCGACGACCCGCTGAGCGCGGGAGGGCCGGTCCCGGCAACCCCGGCCCAGCGCACGGAGGCGTACTGGCGTGCCTCGTACTTCCCGCCCACGCGCGCGGTGCGCGGCCCCTGGCGCGACCAGTCCCATGAACTGATCCGCACGGTGTCGTTCACCGCCGGGCCCTCCCGGAGCCCCGGTTCCCGGGACGGCTCGGGCGGCCTCACCGTGGCGTACGGCGCCCCGGACGCCACGGGCCGCCGACCCGAGCTGCCGCTGCGCGACTCGATGCTGGACCGCGCCTTCGAGTGCTGGATCCACGCGGGCGACATCGCGGAGGCGGTGGACTACCCCTACGAACCGCCGTCCCCGCGCCATCTGCACCGCATGATCGACCTCGCCGCCCGGCAGCTCCCCGGCACCCTCGCCGACCGCCGCCGCTCCGGCCTCGCGCCGCCGCCCCGCGGTCTGGTGGCCGCGGGCGCGCCCGGCCGCAGCCTGCGCCTGGAGGTCGAGGGCATGGGCGGCGGCGAGTGGTTCATCCCGCTGGACTCGCCGGCCGCCGACGCCTCCGCGGACCACGAGGTAGCCCATGTCGCCCTGGACGGCGTCGAGTTCTGCCGCCTGGCCGCGGGCCACGTCTCACCGGAGGAAGCGGCCGCGGGACAGAACGGCGACCGGCAGGCGATCAGGGACGTGCTGTTCGCGGCGGCGTCACTGAGCCGGATGTAGCGCCTTACGCAAAGACGACCGTCCGGCGCCCGTTGAGCAGAATCCGCCGCTCGGCATGCCACTTCACGGCCCGCGCAAGCGCCTGGCACTCAACATCACGGCCGATCGCCACGAGCTGGTCGGGAGTCACGTCGTGCCCGACGCGCTCGACCTCCTGCTCGATGATCGGGCCCTCGTCGAGATCCGCCGTCACATAGTGCGCCGTGGCACCGATCAGCTTCACACCGCGCGCGTGCGCCTGGTGGTACGGCTTCGCGCCCTTGAAGCTCGGCAGGAAGGAGTGGTGGATGTTGATGATCCGGCCGCTGAGCTGCTTGCAGAGGTCGTCGGAGAGCACCTGCATATAGCGGGCGAGGACGACCAGCTCGATGTTCTCCGAACGCACGAGCTCGAGCAGCTGCGCCTCGGCCTGTGCCTTGTTCTCCTTCGTCACCGGGATGTGGTGGAAGGGGATGTCGTACGAGGCGACCAGCTCGGCGAAGTCCGTGTGGTTCGAGACGACCGCCGCGATCTCCACGGGCAGCGCGCCGATCCGGGAGCGGAACAGCAGGTCGTTCAGGCAGTGCCCGAACTTCGAGACGAGCAGCACGACGCGCATCTTCTCGTCGGCGCGGTTCAGCTGCCAGTCCATGTGGAAGGAGTCGCCGATCGCGGCGAAGCTGGCCCTCAGCTTCTCGACGGTCGCCGGCGCCTCGGCCGAGAAGTGGACGCGCATGAAGAAGAGCCCGGTGTCGTGATCGCCGAACTGCTGGCTGTCCTCGATGTTGCACCCGGTCATGAAGAGGTAACTCGACACGGCGTGCACGATGCCCTGCTTGTCAGGGCAGGAGATATTGAGGACGTACTGCTCAGCGGTGGCGGGGGCCTTCTGATTCATGCGCCCAAGGTTCCCACAAGCCGGACTCTCCGCGAGCAGCTGTCCAGCTCCGGCTGGTTCAGGCCGACCGAGTCAAAATCCGCAGTACCTCAAGCGTCCGGGGCACCTCATCAGGACTCTCCCCGTCACTCAGAGCGAGAGCGACATGCGCATCCCGGGCCGCACGCACAGCCTCCGGCCACCCCGGATGATCCAGGTAAGCGGAAACCAACGCGTCAGGCCCGACCTCATGCATGATCCGCAGAACCCGAAGGACCGCCGCATCGACCAGCGCCGCCTCCTCCGCGTCCCGGAAGATCGTCCCCACGTACTTCTCGGCGGACCAGTTGTCCAGCCACGTGTCCTCGACCAGCCGGTACACGGCATCGGTCACGTCCCCGTACTCCTCGCGACCCGCGAGCCAGCACTCACGCTGGAACTCCGGGTCGGAGAGCATGTGCAGCGCCGAGCGCACGTTGCTGCGCCAGCGCCACCACGGCATGTCGTTCGTTGGCATGCCGCCCATGGTGCTTGAGCGACTGCCGCGACGGGAAGACTTCTCCGAACCTTGCACGGTCATCGATCGTACGTTCCCTCTTCGGGCAGCCGAATCGGCCCCTGTCATTCACCTTCTTGTCACCGTACGTTGGGGAAACGTCACTCCTTGGTTGGCGCAGCGGCGGAATCGTGATTGCACATGCCGGTCTCGCGACGCACCTCGCTCCCCCGCCCCTCCAAGTCCGCAGTACTCACCACGGCAGCCCTGGTGGCGGCGTGCGCGTCCCTGACAACCGGCTGCGGGGTCATCCCTGGATCCAAGGGGGGATCCAAGGACGAACCCGTCACCGTCATGACCTGGGCCCCCGAGAACACCAAGGCGACCAACAAGCCCGGCGTCCCCGCCATGGCCAAGGCCTACGCCCGCTGGGTCAACGCGCACGGCGGCCTCGACGGCCGCGAGCTCAAGGTCATCACGTGCAACGACCACAACGACCCGGTCGGCGCCGCCGACTGCGCCCGCGAGGCGGTCAGCGAGAAGGTGGCCGCCGTCGTCGGCTCCTACAGCCAGCACGGCCAGTCCTTCCTCTCCCCGCTCGAAGTCGCCGGCATCCCCTACATCGGCGGGTACGGCGTCACCGACGAGGAGTTCAGCAGCCCTCTGTCGTACCCGGTCAACGGCGGTGAACCGGCCCTGATGGCGGGCAACGGGCGTCAGCTCGCCGTCCGCTGCGAGCAGGTCTCCCTCGTACGCCCCGACACGATCGCCGGTGACGCCCTCCCCAAGCTCCTCGACGCGGGCCTCGCCGAGGGCCGCCGCAAGCCCGCGACGGACATCCGGGCCCCCGAGGACGGCACCGACTTCACCTCGCAGGCCGAGCAGGCGCTGACCCGCGCGGGCACCGGCGGCTGTGTGACGGCCGCGCTCGGCGCCCGCACGGACACGTTCTACGACTCCTACCGGCGCACCGAGGACGCGTACCCGACCGCGAAGATCTCCTCCGTGCTCGGCAGCGTCGACCAGTCCCTCATCGACCGTACGGGCGGCGCGGAAGGACCGTACGAAGGCGCGTACGTCACCGGCTGGTACCCGGCGGCCAGCGACCCGCGCTGGGGCGAGATGCGCGAGGTCGTCCGGCAGCAGGCCTTCGGCGACAACCGGGTCGACCCGGCGGACGCGGGCGTGCAGACCACGTGGATCGCCTACACCGTCCTGAAGCAGGTCGTCGAGTCGCTCGACGGCGGCGAGGTCTCCTCGCGCAGCCTGCGGCGGGCGCTCGACAAGGGGCTCAAGGTCGAGACCGGCGGCCTGACGCCCACCCTGAGCTGGCGCTTCAAGGACATGCTCGCGGCGAGCGACTTCCCGCGCCTGGTCAACGCCGACATCACGTTCCAGGTCGTACGGGACGGCCGTCTGATCCCGGCGCGCAAGGGCTTCGTGAACGTATCGAGGACCCTGGAGCAGGTCCGGTAAGCCCACTAGAGCTGCGACCTGTCGCGGGTGGTGAGCCCGTACTGATGGGCGATCTTGTTCCACAGCGTGGCGGCCTGCTGCTTGTTCGTGGTCGCCTCGCCGCTCGCCTTGTTCGCGGCGACCGCGTGCGGCGTCGAGCGGGCGTGACCCTTCTTGCAGCCGTGCTTGCCGGCGACCTGTCCTGCCCACGCGGCGTAGTGGTTGTCGGCCGACGCGGACGCCTTCCACGCCTTGTTGAGGGCGGTGGTCAGCTGGGCGTTGGCGGGCAGCTTGTCCACGGAGAGCCCCGCAAGGCGCGTGACCAGGCCGTTGCGCTGCTTGGCCGCGTTGCGCAGATCGGTGGCCGACTGGGCGAGGTTCGCGCACTTGCCGACATTGCGTACGGCGGCGATCACCGAGTCACGGCTGTTGTTGCTGTCGGCGAGGAGCTTGTCCAGGGCGACGGCCTGCTCCTTGGCCGGGTCGACGGACGGCGACGGCTTCTCCTCGGCGGGCGCGGACTCCGAGACGGTCTTGGGGTCGTCCTTGTCGTCGTCACCGCCTCCGCCGCTGAGCATCGCGCCGGCGCCGACGCCGAGCACCGCGATGGCGACACCCACGGCGGCGAACAGCGACACCTTCGCGCCGGAGCGGCCTCCGCGGGCGGCGGGAGCGGCGGCGGCGGCACGGCGCGCGGCACGTCCTCCGCCGTCGCCACCGGTGCCGTGCCCGGCGGGCTGCGGAGGCTGCGGGTGCTCGAAGCGGGGCATCTGCTGCGTGGAGGCGGGGCCTTCCGACTCCGGCTGCTCCGTACGGAAAAGACTGTCGAACTCGGCGGGCGGCTGCCGGTCCCCCGGAGCTCCGGGCCGGATCCCGAAGGGTGCGGCGCCGGGTGCGGCGGGGACGGGAGCGATGTACTGCGTGGGCTCGCTGTCCGCGTCGGGGGCAGCGCCCGGCATGGCACCCGGCAGCGGTCCTGCGGCGGGGTTGGAGACCCGCCGCAGGACCTGCGTCCCGTCACCCGCGGGAGCCTCGGGGGGCAGGGCCCCCGGCGCCACGGGCGGTATGTACTGGGTGGCCCCTTCATCGACCCCGGCACCGGCACCGGCACCGGCACCGGGCATAGCCGGGATGTACTGCGTCGCGTCGGCGTCCCCGGCGGCAGGGGGCAGCGGCGCGGCCCCGGCCCCACCGGCGGGCGGAAGCTGACCGGCCCCACCGGCGGGCGGAAGCTGACCGGCCTCGGCGGCCGGAGGCAACTGCCCCGGCTGAGCGGCGGGAGGAAGCTGTGCGCCCTGAGAGGCGGGAGGAAGCTGTGCGCCCTGAGAGGCGGGGGGAAGCTGTGCGCTTTGCGCGGCGGGCGGGAGCTGGCCAACCTGAGCGGCAGGGGGAAGCTGGCCGCCCTGAGTGGCGGGCGGGAGCTGGCCCGGCTGCGCACCGGGGGCGAATTGTCCCGCCTGGCCCTGCTGAGCGAGCTGGCCCTGTTGAGCGAGCTGCCCATGCTGGGCGGGCTGCCCCTGCTGCCCCGGATACGCGGCATCGGCAGGCTGCCCCGCGTGCGCGCCACCCGAGGGCTGCGCCCCGTAGGCCCCGCCGTCGGACTGCCCCACGTGCTGGCCACCTTGGGGCTGACCCCCGTGCTGCCCACCCTGAGCCTGGCCCGCGTGCAGGCCACCCTGGGACTGACCGCCATGCAGGCCACCCTGAGGCTGACCCGCGTGCTGCCCGCCCTGAGCCTGACCCGCGTACGGAGCCCCCTGAGACTGCCCCCCGTACGGAGCCGCGCCCTGCGGCTGCCCCGCATACGGAGCGCCCTGCGGCTGCCCCCCGTACGCAGGAGCCGACGACCGGTCTCCGTACCCAGGAGCCGACGGCTGACCTCCGTACCCAGGAGCCGACGGCTGACCTCCGTACGCAGGAGCCGACGGCTGACCCCCGTACCCAGGACCCGACGGCTGACCCCCGTACCCAGGACCCGACGACCGGTCTCCGTACCCAGGACCCGACGGCTGACCCCCGTACCCAGGACCCGACGGCTGGCCCCCATACGAAGCATCGGCGGGCTGGCCCCCGTACGACGCATCGGCGGGCCGACCCCCGTACGAAGCATCTGCCTGCTGCGTCCCATAAAGCTGTGCGCCGCCCTGCTGGGGCTGGGCGCCCTCGGGGGGAAGCGGGGTGCCCGCGCCGTAGGTCTGTGGCTGGGTGGGGGGTGTGCCCCAGGCCTGGCCCGCGCCTGGGGGGTCCGCCGGGGCGGGGCCCCACGGCTGGCCCCAGGGGCTGCCGCCGGTGGGGGCCACGTGGTCACCGGCGGTGCCGGGCATCAGGGGTTCACTTCCGTCGGCAGGCAGCACGATGCCTTCGTGCGCGTGCCGGTCCGCGGAATGCGGATCGGAGGAAGCGGCGCCCTGCCCGCTCTGCTGCGTCACCGGGACTCCTACTAATGGGGGACCTACGGAACCGTCGGCTCACGCTACCGGGTCGCCCCAGCCGTCGGCCACGCAGCTCAAACCCCCACCGCCGCGACGATCACGGGAGTAACAAAAGCGAGCCTCGAGACGCTGATTAGTGGACACCGAAGGTCAATCGCATAGCGGAGTTGGCCGTTCACGGTAAGGAGGGGCCAGGGCCAGGTGGCGTTCACCCGGCCACAGCGGACACCCACAAATCCTTCACGCGGCCTGGACGTCCATCCGCGCCCCGAACTCCCGCACCACCGGCTCGTCCCGGAACGGATCGAGCCGGCCCTTGAAGTCCTCCAGATACTCCGCGCCACGGTTCGACCGCAGCGTGCCGAGGAGTTCCACCGCCTTCAGGCCCGTCTGACACGCCTGCTCGACGTCCCGCCGCTGCACCTGCGCCGTGGCGAGCAGGACGAGCCCGATCGCCCGGCGCCGCGCCCGCGTCTCGGGGTGCCCCGCCAGGGACTCCTCCGCACTGCGCGCCGCCGCGTCCGCCTGCCCCAAGTCCCGGTGACAGTGCGCCAGTTCATCGGCGAGATACGCGTGGTCGAAGTGCCGGATCCACACCGGGTCGTCGCCCGAACCCGCGTCGCCCGCCGCACGGTCCATCGCCTCGACCGCCCGGCCCGCCACGGCCTGCGTCGACCGCCCGTCCCCGAGCAGCGCGTGCCCCCGCGCCTCCGCGGCATAGAACATGGCCTCCGCGCGCGGGGTGACCCGCCCGCGCGTCCCCTCCTGAGCCGCCCGCGCCAACTGCGCGATCTCACGCGGGTTTCCGAGCTGGGCCGCGAGATGGCTCATGGACGCGGCCAGTACGTATCCGCCGTAGCCGCGGTCGCCTGCGGCCTGCGCTAGGCGCAATGCCTGGATGTAGTAGCGCTGGGCCAGGCCCGGCTGGCCCGTGTCCACGGCCATGTACCCGGCCAGCTCCGTCAACCGCGCGACCGCGGCGAACAGTTCACGCCCCACCGCCTCCCGATAGGACCCGGCAAGGAGCCCCGACACGACACTGTTCAGGTAGTGCACGACCACCGGCCGCACATGCCCGCTGCCGTACTGGTGGTCCAGCTGCTTCAGCGCCTCCGTCATCGCCCGCACCGCCGCCACGTCGGAGAGCCCGACCCGCGGCCCCGCCATCCGCCCGACCTGCGCGTCCGGCGACGAGATCAGCCAGTCACGGCTCGGCTCGACGAGCGCGGAGGCGGCCACGGAGGAGCCGGACAGGAAGTCCCGCCGGCCCACGTCACTGCGCCACAGCTCACACACCTGCTCGATGGCGCCGAGTACGGTCGGCGAGAACTGAAGACCCACGCCCGATGCGAGGTTCTTGCCGTTCGCCATGCCGATCTCGTCGATCGTGACCGTACGGCCCAGCTTTCGGCCCAGCGCCTCCGCGATGATGCCGGGCGCCCGGCCGCGCGGCTGCTGCCCGCGCAGCCACCGGGCGACGGATGTCTTGTCGTAGCGCAGATCGAGACCGTGCTCCGCGCCGCACATGTTGACCCTGCGGGCCAGGCCCGCGTTCGAGCAGCCCGCTTCCTGAATGAGTGCCTGCAGCCTTTCGTTGGGCTGCCGCGCGACGAGCGGCCTTGCGGCCATGGCGTACCCCCTGATGCGCATGTTGGATCACCGGTACAGGGGCCGAAATTCGGCCACCCAGATGATCAATGCCCTAGGAGCAAACGGAAGATGCACCACAAACGGACCATAAGTCGGTAACTGGGCTTCTTCAGAGTGCCCCAGACCTGGCTACCCGCACATGGAACCCATTCCCCATGCGCGCCCCCGCCCGTGCACCCATGCGCCCCGGATGCAGGATCGATGCTCCGCCCCGGCGCACGGCGGGGCCGTAACCGTAGGTGGCGGGCGGAGTTGAGAACTTCGTGGAAGAGACCTTGGGAGTCACGTCAGCCGCGCACATCCCGAAGCAGCGCGGAGAATCCTTGCTGGACACGGCCGTGCGATACGCGGAAGAGCGCCACTGGGACGTGTTCCCCGGGACGTGGCTCGAATCCGTCGAGGGCGCCGAAGTCTGCTCGTGCGGTGACGGGGCGTGTGCGTCACCCGGCTCACACCCCGCGCGCGAGGACTGGGCGACGCAGGCGACGGGGAGCGCGACGGTGGCCCGGCGCCTGTGGTCCAAGCAGCCGAAGTCGTCGATCCTGCTGCCGACGGGGCGCACCTTCGACGCGATCGACGTGCCGGAGACGGCCGGGTTCCTCGCGCTGGCGCGCATGGAGCGGATGGAGCTGACGCTCGGCCCCGTCACCTGCACCCCGGACCGCCGCATGCAGTTCTTCGTCCTCCCCGGGGCGGCGGCGAAGGTGCCTGATCTTGTACGCAAGTTGGGGTGGCCGCCGGCCGCGATCGACCTGGACGCGCTGGGCGAGGGCACGTACGTCGCGGCGCCGCCCACGCGGTTCGGGGCCAGCGGCGCGGTCCAGTGGGCCTGCCGCCCCACCGCCGCCAACCGGTGGCTCCCCGATGCGGAGGAGATCATCTCGCCTCTGGCGTACGCGTGCGGGCGCGAGGCGCGGCGGTAGGGCGGCCTTGCGGGGCTTTCCCCTTCTGGAAGGTTGCGGCCGGGCTGGATACTTCCAGCCCGGCCGGCGTTTGGGGATAAAGAACCGCCTCCCGACGTATCGTGCGGAAACGACACGACGCGACGGCGACGAAGGGCGGACAGGGTGAGCGAGGCACCGGCAGCAGTACGGGTGCAGGGCCTGTGGAAGGCCTTCGGCCGGCAGATCGCGGTTGCCGGGATCGACCTCACCCTCCCCTCGGGCAAGTTCATCGGCCTCGTCGGCCCGAACGGCGCGGGGAAGACCACCACCCTCTCCATGGTGACCGGCCTCCTCCGCCCCGATCAGGGCACGGTCGAAGTGGTCGGCCACGACGTATGGACCGACCCCGTCGAGGTCAAGGCCCGCATCGGCGTCCTCCCGGAAGGCCTGCGCCTCTTCGAACGGCTCTCGGGACGCGAACTCCTCGCGTACACAGGGAGATTGCGCGGACTGCCCGGCGAAGAGGTCGACAAACGCGCGACCCAGCTCCTGGACGTACTCGACCTCTCCGGCGCCCAGCACAAACTCGTCGTCGACTACTCCACCGGCATGCGGAAGAAGATCGGCCTCGCTGCGGCCCTGCTCCACAACCCCGAAGTCCTCTTCCTGGACGAACCGTTCGAGGGCGTCGACCCGGTGTCCGCCCAGACCATCCGCGGCGTACTGGAGCGCTACACCGGCTCCGGCGCCACCGTCGTCTTCTCCTCCCACGTCATGGAACTCGTCGAGTCGCTCTGCGACTGGGTCGCCGTCATGGCGGCCGGACGCATCCGCGCGCAGGGCACCCTCGCCGAGGTGCGCGGCGGCGCACCCTCCCTCCAGGAGGCGTTCCTGGAGCTGGTCGGGGCCAACGGCCGTGACGCGGGCTCACACCTCGACTGGCTGGGCGGCGGCACCCGATGAGCCCCGCCGAGGCAGCGGCCGCCCCCGCCCCCTCCATCACACCCGTCTTCGTACGCCTCAAACTGTCCCTCCTGCGCAACGGTCTGCACCAGTCGTCGGGCCGCAAGGCCGCCTACATCGCCTCCGTCGTGGCGGCGCTCCTCATGGCGGCGCTGCAACTCCTCGGACTCATCGCGCTGCGCGGCAACGAACACGCCGCCACCGTCTCCGTCCTGCTCACCGCGATGCTCGCGCTCGGCTGGGCGGTGTTCCCGCTGTTCTTCCCCAGCGGCGACGAGACCCTGGACCCGACCCGCCTCGTGATGCTGCCGCTGCGGCCGCGGCCACTGGTGCGGGCGCTCCTCGTGGCGTCCCTCGTGGGCATCGGCCCGCTCTTCACCCTCTGCCTCGCGCTCGGCTCGGTCATCTCGCTCGCGCACGGCACCGCCGCCCTCGTCACCGGCGTCCTGGCCATCGCGCTCACCGTGCTGGTCTGCGTCGCCCTGGCCCGGACCGTCGCGGCCGCCAACATCCGCCTGCTGACCAGCCGCAAGGGCCGCGACCTCGCCGTACTGAGCGGCCTCGTCATCGCGGTCGGCGCGCAGATCGTCAACTTCGGGGCGCAGCGGCTCGGTTCGTCCGGGCTCTCGCAGCTCGATCCGGCCGCCGACGTGCTGCGCTGGATCCCGCCCGCGTCGGCGATCGGCGCGGTCGACTCGGTGAGCGAAGGGTCGTACGCGACGGGGATCGCCCAACTCGCCCTGAGCGCAGCCGCGCTCACCGGCCTCCTCTTCCTCTGGCAGCGCAGCCTCACCCGCCTGATGACGACCCCCGACGGCTCGACGCTCGCGGCGGCGGAACCCACCAAGGACCGCTCCACACGCGGCCTGGGCCGCCTCCTCCCCGCCGGGCGCACCGGCACCGTCATGGAACGCAGCCTGCGCTACGTATGGCGCGACCCGAAGACGAAAGCCGCCTGGGTGACATCCCTGGCCATCGGCCTGATCGTGCCGCTCTTCAACGCCCTGCAGGGCACCGGCTCGATCTACTTCGCGTGCTTCGCGGCGGGGATGCTCGGCGTCCTCATGTACAACCAGTTCGGCCAGGACACCTCGGCGTTCTGGATGGTCGCGATGACGATCTCGTCCACACACGACGCGTACGTCGAACTGCGCGGCCGCGCACTGGCCCTGCTGGTGATCACCCTGCCGTACGCGACGCTGGTGACCGTCATCACGGCGGCCGTGCTCGGCGACTGGCCCGTGCTCCCGGAGGGCCTGGGCCTCTCCCTCGCCCTGCTCGGCGCGATGCTGGCGACGGGCGCCTGGTCGTCGGCCCGCTTCCCGTACTCGATCCCGCAGGAGGGCTACAAGAACGTGGCCCCCGGCCAGGCGGGCCTGGCCTGGATCTCGATCTTCGGCGGGATGGTCGCGGCGGCCCTGCTGTGCGCCCCGGTCCTCGCCTTCACCATCTGGCTGCATGTGGCGGGCGGCGCCGACTGGTCCTGGGTACTGCTGCCGCTCGGCGGCGCGTACGGCGCGCTGATCACCTACTTCGGCCTGCGCCTCGCGGCCCCGAGGGTGGCACGCCGGCTCCCGGAGATCCTCCTCGCGGTCAGCAAGGGCTGACCGCCCCCAGAACCGCCCCCAGAACTGCCCCCGGAAACGCCCCCGGAACGCGGACAACCCGCGAGCCGTGGTTCCCGCCGTACAGAACGGCGGAAAGCCGGCCGGACGTACCGGCGGCTCGCGGGTCGGGTGACTGCTTGGGATTGGGCCGGGTGCACGCACATCACACGTGCTGGTCCGGCGCCGAATTCGAGTTGCGACGACGGGCCACTAGCCCGCAGTCACCTCACGCGTCCGGTTTCCATACATCGGCCGAACCACCTCCCTTCGTGTGTACGTGCCACCCTAGGAACCGCCCCGTCCGTCGCACAACCGCTTTTCATGGAGCAACGATTTCGCCCAACTTCCGGGAACCACCTGTGTGCTGCGTCACGTTCGAGTTCAATGATCTGACGTGCGGTATACGCGGAACTCGCAGAACATGCAGCTCATGAGGACACGGCCTGCAGGGGGTGCCAGGTGAGTGCTTCCCGGCGTAGCGGAACCACCGATGAGTTGGGGCCGGAGGAGCCCGAACCGGGTGGGGCGGAATTGCTTGCGGCTTTGCTCGACGGGATGGACGCCGCGTTGTGCGCGTTCGACGCCGACGGGGTGGTGACCCACTGGAACCGTGAGGCCGAGCGGATACTCGGGTGGTCGGCGTCGAACGCGCACAACGCGGCGTCCATCCCGTCGAGCAAAGC
>NZ_SRIC01000156.1 GCF_004684775.1 Streptomyces sp. MZ04 | reverse complement strand
GGAGGGGCGCAGTGCCGCGGGCCGCGCGTTGTCCGCCGGGGCGGTCACCGCGGCCGTGGTGGCCGCCGTGCGGCATACGGAAACTCCGTACGACCGGCTGCTGATGAGCGGGGTGCCGCGGGGGGAGGCACGGCGCCGGATCGCCGCCGCGGTCGAGGCCACGCTGAGCGCGTGGCGCACCGCCCCTTCCGGCCGGGCAGCCTCCGCTTGACCGGCGGTCGGCTGCCGTCGCGGATTCGAGCCGCCGCTCGCCCCGCAGCGACACCGTAAGACGTCCGCGCATGCGATCGCGCGCCCCGCGCATGGCGGACCCCGGCCCCAGGGAATTGACTTGTGGTGGGCGACCCCGCCATGCAGACTCACGGCTCGCTCACCCACCGCCCGGCCGCCCTACCCGACACGGGAGTTGTCATGATCGAGGGACCGTACTTCGTACTCGTGTTGCTGGGCGCGCTCGCCGGCGGCCTGGTGGCCGGAGCGTTCATCGCGTTCTCGACCTTCGTGATGAAGGGACTCGCCGCGCTGCCCCCGGCGCAAGGCATCGCCGCGATGCAGTCGATCAACGTCACCGCGGTCGGACCGGCGTTCATGGCCGTGTTCATGGGCGCCGCCGGCCTCAGCGCGGTCGTCGCCGTCGTCACGTTCGTGCTCTGGCCCGACGAGGGCACCGTGGAGATCCTGCTCGGCAGCGCGCTGTATCTGTTCGGCTCGTTCGGGGTGACCGTCGCCGCGAACGTCCCCCGCAACGACGCCCTGGCCAAGCTCGACCCGCAGTCCCCGCAGAGCGCGGAACAGTGGCATACGTACGTCAGCGAGTGGACCAGGTGGAACCACATCCGGGTCGGCGCCTCGCTCGCCTCGGCGGCGTCCTTCACCCTGGCCCTGACCTGACCGAGTGCCGGGGCGGCCGAGCCGACGTATGGTGGCTGAAAGCCTGGATGAGCACGCGAGGGAGACGGCCATGGCCGACCCCAAGGGCTTCCTCACCACCCCCCGCCAGGAATGGCCGCGCCGCCCCGTGGGCGAGCGGGTCGGTGACTGGGACGAGGTGTACGTCCCCGGCGCGCTGCTGCCCATCATCGAGCGGCAGGCCGACCGCTGCATGGACTGCGGCATACCGTTCTGCCACGACGCCTGCCCGCTGGGCAATCTGATCCCCGAGTGGAACGACCTCGTCTCGCGCGCCGACTGGCGGGCCGCCGCCGAGCGGCTGCACGCCACGAACAACTTCCCCGAGTTCACCGGCCGCCTGTGCCCCGCGCCCTGCGAGACGGGCTGCGTCCTGGCGATCAACCAGCCCGCGGTGACCATCAAGAACGTGGAGGCGGCGATAGCCGACCGCTCGTGGGCGGAAGGGCTCAATCCGCCGCGGGCCCCGGACCGGCACTCCGGCCGGACCGTCGCCGTCGTCGGCTCGGGCCCGGCCGGTCTCGCCGCCGCGCAGCAGCTGACGCGCGCCGGGCACACCGTCGCCGTGTACGAGCGTGACGACCGCGCGGGCGGGCTCCTGCGGTACGGGATCCCCGCGTTCAAGATGGAGAAGCACCACGTGGAGCGGCGGCTCGCCCAGATGCGGGCCGAGGGCACGGTCTTCCGTACGTCGACGGAGGTGGGGCGGGACATCGGCGGGGCGGAGCTGCGGGCCCGGCACGACGCGGTGGTCCTCGCGGTCGGCGCCACCGCCTGGCGGGAACTGGACGTGCCGGGGCGGGAGTTGACGGGGATCCACCAGGCCATGCAGTACCTGCCGCTCGCCAACCGAGTCCGCGAGGGCGACTTGCTCCGCTCCCCGCTGTCCGCGGCCGGCCGGCACGTCGTCATCGTCGGCGGCGGGGACACCGGAGCCGACTGCCTGGGCACGGCCGTGCGCGAACGGGCCGCGTCCGTCACGCAGTTGGACATCTACGCACGGCCGGGCGAGGCGCGCGACGACCTCGCCGAGCCCTGGCCGACGTACCCGAAGGTCTACCGGCTCTCCGCCGCACACGAGGAGGCGGGAGAGCTGGGCACCGCACCGGCGGCGGACGCCGACGCGCGCCTCTTCGCCGCGTCCACCCTGCGCTTCACCGGCGACGCGACGGGGCGGGTACGCGCCCTGCACCTGGCCGAGGTGGACGCGGACCGCCGCCCACGCCCCGGCACCACCCGCGCGCTCCCCGCCGACCTGGTGCTTCTCGCGCTCGGCTTCTCGGGGCCCGAGCGGGCGGACGGCGGCCTGCTCGACCAGCTCGGCGTACACGTCGAGGAGCGCGGCACCCTCGCGCGCGACGCGGGCTTCGCGACCAATGTGCCGGGGATCTTCGCGGCCGGCGACGCGGCCCGCGGCCAGTCGCTCGTCGTCTGGGCCATCGCCGAGGGCCGCGCGACCGCTGCCGCGGTGGACCGGTGGCTGACCGGCTCGACGCATCTCACGGCACCGATCGGACCGCACGACCGCCCGATGACGGCCTGAACCTCGAATCGCCTTCCGCCGGCCGGAACAGATCGCAACCCAGCACTGCGGTGCGGGGTCGGGCGTACGGGGACGATGGCGGCCGCGTATCTCGTGCGGACCGGAGAAGGGCCTGACGGCCCTGGCGGTCACGACAGGAGAAAGTCGGCTTCCCCTGACTTGGCCCCCTGGATGAACGCCGTGATCTCGCCATGGGTGTAGATCAGCGCCGGGCCGTCCGGATCGGCGGACTGGCGGACCGCGACCCTGCCGTCGTCCAGCTTCATGGCCTCGAGGCAGTTGCCGCCGTTGCCGCCGCTCCACGGCTTGTGCCAGCCCTCGTTGCCGAGGTCACGGGCGGGCATGCCGTTGTATATCCGGGAGTCGCCCCGGGACTCGGGGCGGGACCCGGCTCCGGGCTTGGACCCGGGTCGCGTACCGGCTCGGTGTCGATCCATTCACAGCTCCTTGCGGACATCCCGGAGGATCTCCTTTGTGCGATGTGCCGTCGCGGCCTGCGCCGCCATGCGGTCCATGACCTCCAGGTGGGTCGCCACCTCGTTGCGCGCGTCCAGATAGACGGCGCCGGTCAGGTACTCGCTGTAGACCATGTCCGGCAGCTCCGGCATGGCGAACCGGAACAGCACGAACGGGCCGTACGTGCCGGGATGCGGGCCCGCCGCGAACGACGCGATCTGCAGCGTCACATGAGGCAGTTCGACGGCTTCGAGCAGCTTGTCGATCTGCTCGCGCATCACCTCGGGACCGCCCACGGGTCTGCGCAGCGCGGTCTCGTCCATCACGACCCACAGGCGCGGCGCGTCCTCGCGGGAGAGCAGCGACTGACGCTCCATCCGCAGGGCCACATACCGCTCGATCTCCTCGGGACGGGTCTGGCCGACCGCCCCTGAGCGCATCACGCCACGGGCGTACTCCTCCGTCTGGAGCAGTCCGGGCACGAAGTGCGGTTCGTAGGAACGGATGAGGCTGGCCGCGCCCTCCAGGCTGACGTACATGCTGAACCAGCCCGGCAGGATGTCGTGGAACCGCTGCCACCAGCCCGGCTTGTTCGCCTCCTCGGCGAGCATCACGAAGCCCTCGGCCTCTTCGTCCGCCACGCCATAGGACTTCAGGAGGAGTTGGAGGTACGGGATCTTCAGCGCGACCTCGGCCAGCTCCATGCGGCGGACCGTGGCCGGGGCGACGCGCAGGATCCGTGCGGCCTCCTCGCGTTTGAGGCCGGCGCGCTCACGCAGGTCCTGCAGGCGACGACCGAGAACGACCTGTCCGACGGTCGGCGCGGACCGCGGTTCGCTCACGTCCCTACCTCCACGTACTCCACGTAACTCCAACTCACTCCGCACCTGGAGCCGTTGCGAGCAGTGTGCCATGCGCCGTCTTGAAGGAACACGCCACTGTGCACTTTTCAGAGTGGGTCTTGCCAAGGTGTTCCCGGCGGGGCGATAGTGGATGGCGTGACTCCGCCCGCGCCGTTACATGCCGCAGCCGCCGAAGCCCGTGTTGGCGATCCCGCCGACGCATGGTTCGAGGGTGGCGCCGAGCTCTGTGTCAGCTTCGCGCTCGCACCACGCCCGGGGTCTGCCGCGCAGGCCAGACGGCTCGCGCGCACCCAGCTCGTGGGCTGGGACATCGGCGAGGACGCGCGCGATGCCGCCGCCCTCGTCGTCTCCGAACTGGTCACCAACGCGATCGTGCACACCGCGAGCCACCGGATCATCTGCGAACTCTGTACGAGCCCGGGGACGCTGCGCATAGCGGTACGTGACGAGGGTTGGGGGTCAGGTGCCCCACGTCCCGCCCATCGAGGCCCCGACGACGAGCACGGGAGGGGATTGCTCCTCGTCGAGGCGGTCAGCAGGGAGTGGGGAGTACGGGACGGGGGGCCCGGCGTGGGCTGCACGGTGTGGGCGGAGCTTCGGGCGTGAGCCGGGTACGGCGTGTGATGTGAACCGGGGTGCGATGTGAACCGGGGTGCGATGTGAGCCGGTGTGCGATGTGAGCCGGTGTGCGATGTGAGCCGGTGTTCGGCTAGGGCGTGAGGACGACGGCGTGGGCGTGACGACGATGCGGGCGGGGAGCGTGTGAACGCGGTGACAGTGCGGCGGCCGTTGGACCTGGACACGCTGGTCCGCTTCGGGCGGGGGCGGCCGGCCGGTGCCGCCGTTCCGCCGTCCGCCCGGCTCGCCGTTCCCGAGGGGATGTCGCAGCCGTTGGGGTGTGATGCCGTGGCGGTGCCCGCGGGGGTCGGGCCCCGGTTGATGGCGCGGTTGCCTCGGGTGGGGTGTGTGTACGAGGACGATGACGGGGCGCGGTGGTGGTGGATCGTGCCGGCGGACTCCGATGTCGCCCTTGAGTGGCCTTTTCCCGCGTACTACGCCGCGGGCGCGGTTGTGCCCGGCGCGCGCCGGTCCCCCTCCCTGATCCACTGCCCGACCGTGGCGGGCGGTGTCCCTTACACTCCGCCGATTCCGCTGTACCTGGCGTTGTGCAGGGTGACGGGGACTACGCCGGGGTGGGCGCGGGCGGTGCGGGCTTAGGTTCCGGCGGTTCGTTTCCCCAACCCGCCCCGCAAATGGCTCGGCAGATCACCGGCTCCGCCGAGTTCGTCCTCAAACGCCGGACGGGCTGGACGCTCCTCAGCCGGCCACCGCCCGTTCCACCGCCGCAACCACCTCCCCCGGCGCCTCCATCTGCGCGAGGTGTCCCACCCCGTCGACCACGTGGACCGCCGCCCTGCCCTCCAGTGACGCCGCGTTGGACGCGGGGATCACCCTGTCCTCGCGGCCCCACACCGCCACCACCCGCAGCGACGCCGGCAGCAGGTGCCGCACGTCGAGGGCCGGTGCGTCGTCCTCGTCGAGCAGCGTGGTCAGGAGCGTGCGCAGGGCGGCGTCCACGCCGTCCAGGCGTTTGTACTTGAGCAGGTCGTCCACCAACTGCCGTGTGACGAGCCCCTCGTCGGCGAACAGCTTTCCCAAGTGGGGGCGGAGCTCGCGCCGCGTAACGGCCTCCGCGAAGCCCCGCAGGTAGGACGCGTCCACCTCCGGGCCGTACCCGGCGGGGGCGATCAGCGTCAGCGAGCGCACCCGGTCCGGGACCCGCGCCGCGACCGCCGTCGCGACCGCGCCGCCCAGCGAGTGCCCCACCAGATGCGCCCGCTCGATGCCGAGCGCGTCCAGGAAACCCGCCACCACGTCCGTCAGCGCGTCCAGGCCGCCCGCGCCGACGTCCTTGCCCGACTCCCCGTGCCCCGGCAGGTCGAGCGCGTACACCGTGTGCCGCGCCGCGAGGGGCTCCTGCACGAAGAGCCAGGAGTTCTTGTCGCCGCCGTAGCCGTGGACCAGCACGATCTCCTCGGGGCCCGCGCCCGACGTCGCGTACGCGAGAGCCCGTCCCGCCACCTCCGCCAGGCCGCTGACCGGGCTGCCCTCGTCCTCCGCGGGCAGCCCGCGCGCCAGCTGCTCGCGCGCCTCGGCGGCCACCCGCTCGATCTCGTCCTCCGGGACCTCCGCGGGCGCGATGACCGCGATCACGCACCCGACGGGCGCCTCGCCGCCCGCCTCCGCGACGATCCGCCGCAGTACGCCGGCGGACGGGGCCTCGAGCGTGCCCGCGATCTTGTCGGTGTCGATCTCCGCCAGATCGTCTCCCTCCACGACCTCGTCGCCCTCCCGGGCGATCCACTCGGTGATCTTCCCGGTCTTCATGGACAGGCCCCACTTGGGCATGGTGACCCGTTCGACGAGCGACATCCCCTGCGTCCCCTTCACGGCTTCCAGTCCACGGCCGACTTGACCGCCGCGACGACCCGCCCCGCGTCCGGCATGTACAGGTCCTCGAGCGCCGGGCTGAACGGCACCGGCGTATGCGGTGGCGTCACCGCACCGATCGGCGCGCGCAGCGCCCCGAACTCCTCGCGGGCCACGAGCGCCGCGATGTCGGCGGCCATCCCGCAGCGCGGTGACGCCTCGTCCACCACGACCAGGCGCCCGGTCCGCGCGACGCTCTCGAGGATCGTGCCGGCGTCCAGCGGGCTCGTCGTGCGCGGGTCGATCACTTCGCAGTCCACCCCCGACGCGGCCAGTTCCGCCGCCGCGTCGGAGGCGACGGACACCATGCGGCCCAGGGCGACCACCGTCACGTCCTCGCCCTCGCGCACGATGCCCGCCTCGCCGAAGGGGATCGTGTAGCTCTCGGCGGGGACCTCGCCGACCACGTCGTACATGGCCTTGTGCTCGCAGAAGATCACCGGGTCGTCGTCCCTGATCGCCTGGATCATCAGCCCTTTCGCCTCGTACGGAGAGGAGGGGAGGACGACCTTCAGGCCCGGCACCGCCGTGAACGCGGGGTACATGGCCTGCGAGTGCTGGGCCGCCGCCCGCAGTCCTGCCCCGTACATCGCACGGATGACGACAGGCGTGACGGCCTTGCCGCCGAACATGTAGCGGAACTTCGCCGCCTGGTTGAAGATCTGGTCGAAGCACACGCCCATGAAGTCGATGAACATGAGCTCGGCGACCGGCCGCAGGCCGCGTGTCGCCGCGCCGATCGCCGCGCCGATGAACGCCGACTCGGAGATGGGTGTGTCGAGGACCCGCCCGGGGAAGCGCGGGTGCAGTCCCTTCGTCACGCCCAACACCCCGCCCCAGGCGTCGGATTCGCCGGGTGCCCCCGCGCCGCCCGCGTTGTCCTCGCCCATGACGATGACGGAGGGATCGCGCTCCATCTCCTGCGCCAGCGCTTCGTTCAGCGCCTCGCGATAGCTGATGCTGCGTGCCACGGTCGACTCCCCTCAGAAGTACGAGATTCAGAGGTACGAGATTCAGAGGTACGAGATGTAGACGTCGGTCTCCAGATCCGCGCCGGTCGGCAGGGGTGCCGCCCGCGCCTCCGAGACGGCCTCGTCGATCAGCCGGGCCACTTGCGCGTCGATCGCGTCGAGCTGGGCGTCCGCCAAAGTTCCCGCCACCTGCTGCCGGAACCGCTTGACGCAGTCGAGTTCGGCTCGGGCGTGCCGCACCTCGTCGGCCCGGTACTTCTGCTGGTCGCCCTCGAAATGGCCGTAGTAGCGGGTGAGTCGGACCTCGATGAGGGTGGGGCCGCCGCCCGCACGCGCCCGGTCGATCGCCGCGCCCGCCGCCTCGTGCACCGCGAAGAAGTCGAAGCCGTCGACGCTCACGCCGGGCATGCCGAAGGCCGCCGCGCGGGCCGCGATGGAGCCGCCGCCCACCGACCACTCGGCCGAAGTGGCCTCCGCGTAACCGTTGTTCTCCGCTACGAAGACGGCGGGCAGCTGCCAGACCGATGCGAGGTTGAGGGACTCGAGGGTGGTGCCCTGGTTGCTGCCGCCGTCACCGAAGAAGGCCACACCGACGCCGCCGTCCCCGCGCACCTTCGCGGCGAGCGCGGCACCGCAGATGAGGGGCGGCCCGCCGCCGACGATGCCGTTGGCTCCGAGCATGCCCTTGGAGAGGTCGGCGATGTGCATGGAGCCGCCCTTGCCGTGGCACGCCCCGGTGGTACGTCCGTAGATCTCGGCCATCATCGACTTCACGTCGACATGCTTGGCGATGCAGTGGCCATGGCCCCGGTGGGTGGACGCGATGACGTCGCGGCCGTCGTCGAGATGTGCGCACACCCCGGTCGCGGACGCCTCCTCACCCGCGTACAGATGGACGAAGCCGGGGATGTCGCCGGTCGCGAACTCCTCGTGGAGCCGCTCCTCGAAGTCCCGGATCGTGCGCATGGTGCGGTACGCGTCGAGCAACGCCGGTCCGTCGAGGCCGTGTTCGCGCGGGGCCCGGGGTGTCCGGAGAGTGTCGGTCACGGAGTAACTCCTTTGCCGGTGCGGGTGCGGAGTTTCGTGCACGACGTATGGCACAGCGGTCCGGGCGTTCCGGCAACAGTTGCCCGGGGTTGCAAGTTCGGCGCGATCGCCGCGCCGAGTCGGTTAGCCGCTCAGTCGGAGAGACGGTCGGTCGGGACGCCGGAGTGTGCCGCTGTGAGCGTCGGCGTGACCACGACCTCCAGGTGGTCCGAGCGCCAGACGGACAGCCCCCACGCCGCCGGGAGTTGGAGGCTGAACAGGGCGAAGATGCCGGTCACGAACGCACTGCCGGCCGGCGCCTCGTCCCCTGTCGCCCAGGCCGTGAGCCCTCCGCACACCAGCAGGACGGCCATGTAGAGGAGGCCGTCGGTCACCATCACGCGCCAGCGCGGAAGCGGCTGCAGGAATCGGCGGGCGACGGTCAGGGCCAGGACGGCGACGGCCGGGAAGACGAGCTCCCAGGGGTCCGCGGCCCGGGTGGCACTCCAGTCGTCGTACCCGTCGAAAGCGGCGACGGCGGCGACGGCGGCGAGTTCGACGACCACGCCGATCAGCCAGGACAGGACAGTGACGATGAGCGCGTACGAGAAAGCGCCGCGCCAAGTCACAGTCACGTCAACCCCCTTCGAGCAGGGCCCCGGTCGGCGCCCTGCTCCTGGATCACTGTCCCACCGGCATTCCGACCGAAGGGGAGCGGATCAGTAGCGACCGCTGTTACCGATGGTGCCGCGCTCGCACATCGGCTGGGAGAGGCAGAGCAGGCTGCTCATCTTCGACCGGTGGACGACCTTGGTGGTGTGCTTGCGTCCGTAGTGGCCGTAGACGTTCAGCTCGTGGTTGGGAGCCTTGCGGTACTTGCCGGAGGCGTAGAAGTCACCGTTGCGGGCCAGGCGCATGTCGAAGGTGACACCGATCCCGGCCCGGCGCGGGCCGGACGAGGGGCAGAACGGGTCCGTGGCCTCGACCGTGCCGCGCACGGCGCGGGTCTTGCCGTTGAACCTGGTCATCGTGCGGAAGTCGACGGCCAGGAAAGGTCGACGAACTTGGAGGAGGCCGCCCAGCCGGCCCGCTCGGCCTTGTTCGGCGAGGAGGCCAGGGTGGTGTCGGCGAGCACCCGCTGCTTGCCGACGGCCAGGATCTGGGTGTCGGTGGCGGTTCCGACGTAGCTCTTCACGGTCCTGACGCCGACGCTGTTCGCACTCCGTGCGGTCTTCGAGGCGCCGAACTTCCCGCTGTCGGCGTCGAGGACGAAGGCGGCGGCGTCCACCTGGGCGACGGTGGCGGAGAGAGAAGTGGTTGGGCGAAATTGTCCCTGGGGGCATAGTCCGAAAGGGACCCTCCCCAAAGGGCAGCCGTGATCCCGGGGGCAGCCACCCCTGATCACGATCCAGGGGGGCCGCCACTCCTGATCACGATCCAGGGGGGCCGCCACTCCTGATCACGCGGCGGCCGCAACCTCCGTATCGCGCACGATCACCAGGAAGGCGTCGGACGCGAGGTCCATGACGACCTCCGCCTGCTGCCCCTCCATGCGCCGGGCCCGCGCGAACTCCTCCGCGGGCCACGATCCGCGCGGCCCACCGGCCGGAAAGCGTTCCAGTACCACTCGAGCATTCATCATCGTCTTCCCGCTCCCCCGTCGGCAGTCCAGCAAAGGACTCTCATGGAGTAGAACGCACCAGGGGGCGGCAAGGACTCACAACGTGACGGACCTGACACCGAGTTGTGTCAGTCCCTCAGTCCTTCCCTCAGTCCTTCCCACAGTCCTTCCCACAGTCCTTCCCACAGTCCTTCCGTCACTCCTCCCCTCAGTCCTCGTACTCGTCGTGGTACCGTACCAGGCTGCTGCCGGCGGGGGCGCCGAGCGAGGACGAGCGTCCCTTCGGCTCCTCCCACTCCTCCTGCCGGCCCAGGGCGGTGAGGTCGAGGAGACTCGAGTAGGAGCCCACCCAGTCGGTGCCTCGGTCGTACGTCGAGTACGTGTGGAAGACACGGTCGCCGTCGCGCAGGAAGCAGCTGAGGCCAGGCGCTTCGGCGGCCTTGCCGTTCTCGTCGACGGTGGCGTGGAAGTCGCGGTTGAAGTCGTCGCCGTTCGACGAGTACCAGGGCACCGTCCAGCCCATCCGCGCCTTGAAGGGCAGGATCTTGGTGAACGGGGCGCGGGAGATGGCGACGAAGTTGGTGCCGCGGGCCCGCAGATGGGCGAGGTGCCCGATCTGGTCGAGGAACGCCGAGCAGCTGGGGCATCCCGCGTCCCACTCCGGGGCGAACATGAAGTGGTAGACGATGAGTTGGGCGTGGCCGTCGAAGAGGTCGAACAGCGTCGCCTTGCCGTCGGAACCGTCGAACAGATACTCCTTCTCGATCTCCACCATGGGGAGCCTGCGCCGCTCGGCGTTGAGCGCGTCACGCGCCCGGGTCTCGGCCTTCTCCTTGGCGAGCAGTTCCGCGCGCGCGGCGAGCCACTCCTCGCGCGTGACGATGTCGGGAAGTCCCATGGTCCCTCAGTCCCTCCTGCGGATCCGCGCCTCGGATCCGTGCTCCTGCGAGGGGTGACCCGCGGACTCACCGGAACTCATCGGTCCCGGCGAAGAAACTTTGAGATTTTCTGTTACGCCTGGTCAGCGGCGCGGAAGTCCGGCCAGCGGCGCGGAAGTCCGGCCAGCGGCGCGGAAGTCTGGTCAGCGGACCGGAAGTTCAGCCATTGCCTCAGAAAGTCACCGGCAGCGTGAGCAGCCCGCGGGCCCGGATCGAGGGACGCCACCGCAGCTCCTCCTCCGGTATGCCGAGGGAGAGTCGGGGGAAGCGTTCGATGAGGGCGCCGAGCGCGATGGCCGTCTCCAGGCGGGCCAGGGGCGCGCCGACGCAGTGGTGGATGCCGTGGCCGAGGGCGAGGTGACCCGTGGCGTCGCGGGCGATGTCGAGGCGGTCGGCGCCGGGGAAGCGGCGCGGGTCGCGGTTGGCGGCGGACAGGGAGACCAGCACGGTCTCGCCCGCCGGGACGGTGACCCCGCCGATGGTGACGTCCTCGAGCGGGAAGCGGCGGATGCCGAGCGCCATGGGGCCGTCGTAGCGGTGGAACTCCTCGACGGCTGCCGGGAGTCGGGCGGGCTCCTTGCGGAGGGCGGCGAGCTGCTCGGGGTGCCGGAGCAGGGCCAGGGTCGCGTTGCCGATGAGCTGGACGGTGTTCTCGTATCCGGCGAAGAGGATCAGGAACGCGAGCGACATCAGCTCGTCCTCGGTGAGGCGATCCCCCTGCTCGCTCTCGTCGCGTACGGCGATGAGGTCGGACAGCAGATCGTCGGCGGGGTTCTCCCGCTTCTCGGCCAGCAGTCGGGTGAAGAAGCCGAGCATCGCGACGACGGCCTCCTTGGCGGCCCCCGGTCGTGCCGGATCGGGCGCGACCAGAGCGTCGGTCCAGGCCCGGAAGTCCAGCCGGCTGCCGTCCGGCACCCCGAGGAGGTCGCAGATGACGGTGATCGGGAGCGGTGCGGCATAGGCGGCGACGAGATCGGCGCGGCCCAACGGCTCGACGGCGTCGAGGAGTTCATCGGCGGTACGACGGATCGGTGCGCGCAGACTTTCCACGCGACGCGAGGTGAAGGCCTTGACGACCAGGCGGCGGATGCGGGTGTGGTCCGGCGGGTCCATGTTGAGCATGTTCGCGTCCAGCGCGGGCGGTAGCCCGAGTCCCCGGTAACTCCCGGGCAGGGCATGGCTCTTGTCGAGCGAGAGGCGGGGGTCGGCGAGCGCCGCGCGCACGTCGTCGTACCGCGTGACCAGCCAGGCCGGGCTGCCGTCGGGTCCTGCGGCGCGGTGCACGGGGGCGGTGTCACGCAGCCGCGCGTACACGGCGTACGGGTCGTCGATGAGGCCGTCGGCGGGGTCCGGGTGCGGGGCGTGTGACATGCCCTCCACCCTAGGCAGCCGCCCGCCGATGCCTGCCTTCGGGGCCCGCCGTCAGCCCTCGTAGTCCTGGATCCGCTTGCCGTGGCTCCGGTCGATCAGGGAGGGCAGCTCGGCGTTCAACTCCCTTACGATCTCGGGCACATCGAGGGTCAGCAGCCGCCCGTCGCGCATCAGGACCCGCCCGTCGACGATCGTCGTACGGACGTCCGCGGAGCGCGCGCTGTGCACGAGCGTGGCCGCGAGGTCGTGCACCGGCTGGGTGTGCGGTCCGGTGAGGTCGACGAGGACGATGTCGGCGCGGCGCCCCGGCGCGAGGCTGCCGATCTGTTCACCGAGTCCGACGGCCCGCGCGCTCTGCAGCGTTGCGTGGTCCAGCGCCTGACGTGCCGTCAGCCAGGCCGGGTCGCGTTCCGTGGACTTCTGGACGAGCGCGGTGAGCGCCATGGACTCCCACACGTCGAGGGAGTTGTTCGACGCGGCACCGTCCGTGGCGAGGCCGACGGGGATGCCGATCTCGCGCAAGGCCCGTACGGGCGTGGTGTCCCAGCCGAACTTGAGGTAGCCGCGCGGCGCGGACGCGACGGCGACGCGTCCTGTGGCCTGCCGCAGCACAGGCAGGTCGCGGTCGAGGATGCCGGTGCCGTGCGCGATGAGGACGTCCACGTCGAGGAGTCCGGCGCGGTGCAGCACCTCGATGGGGGTGCGGCCGTGCCGGGCCAGGCTGTTGTCGGTCTGCTCGGCGTTCTCCGCGGCGTGCAGATGGACCAACAAGCCGTGTTCACGGGCTAGTTCGGCGGTCGCGGCGAGGTCGGCGTCGTCGACGGTGTACGGCGCGTGCGGGGCGAGCGAGGTGGTGATGCGGCCGTCGGCGGCGCCGCGCTTCCGCAGCGCGAACTCCAGGGAGGCGGCGCGGCCGTCGGGCCCCTGCGAGGAGAAGAAGGCCGCTCCGAGGTTGGCGCGCAGGCCGCTGTCCGCCACGGCGTCGGCGACGGCGTCCATCGAAAAGTAGTGGTCGGCGAAGCAGGTCACCCCGCCCCGGATCATCTCGGCGCAGGCGAGCCGCGCGCCGAGCGCGACGACACGTTCGGTCAGATTGGACTCGATGGGCCAGATCCAGTCGTTGAACCACTCGTGGGCCGGCAGATCCTCGGCGAGGCCGCGCAGGGCCACCATCGGGGTGTGCGTATGGCAGTTGATCAGGCCGGGCAGGGCGGCCTGGCCGCGGGCGTCGACGCGCTCGGCGGCCGCGAGGTCCGCCACGGCGCGGGTCGTGGTGACACGGTCGATGCGGCCGCCGCGTACGACGATGGCGGCGTCGCGGAGGAAGCGGACTTCACCGGTGGCGGTACCGGTCGTATCACCGAAGGCGTTACCGGCGGCATCGTCGTGGACGAGGGCCGTGCAGCCCGTGATGACCAGGTCGGCGGGGCCGTGCGCGGGAGGCGGCGTCATCTCTTCAAGGTACGGGGAGTGCGCATCCCGTGCCCTGTCGCGTCGCCGGTTTCGCGAGCACGCTGACGTCAACCGACGATCCCACGCGAACAGTTGGAGCCCGTCATGCTCCTAGGCACCTGGAACCTGGAGAACCTGTACCGGCCCGGCGGCAGGTTCGGGCCCAAGGACAAGGCCGCGTACGAGGCGAAGCTGGCCTCGCTCGCGGCGACGATCAGGGCCCTGCGGCCCAGCGTCCTGGGCGTACAGGAGGTCGGCGACCCCGAAGCCCTGCGGGATCTGGCCGGGATGCTGGGCGAGCGCTGGACCGTGACGCTCTCCGAACACGCGGACGACCGGGGCATCCGGGTCGGCTTCCTCAGCGATCTGCCGGTGTCCGTCGTCGCCGACGAGGACTGCTTCCCCGGGCCGATGCGCCCGGTGCAGGTCGACGACTCGGGCAGGCCGGTGGCGCGGGCGGGGCGCGGGGTCCTCGCGGTGACGGTGTCGACGCGCGCCTTCTTCTTCGACGCGGCCGTCTGCCATCTGAAGTCCAAGCTCCTGTCGTATCCCGGCGGCCGGTTCAAGGCCGAGGACGAGGGCGAGCGGGCCCGCTTCGGCGCGTACGCCCTGTTCCGGCGCACGGCGGAGGCGACCGTGGTGCGCGCCCTCGCCGACCGCCTGCTGCACGGCGACGGCCGCGAGCACCAGGTCGTGGTGCTCGGCGACCTCAACGACGAGGTGACGGCGGCGACGACGCAGATCCTGCTCGGCCCGCCCGGCTCGGAGATCGGCACGCCGGGCTTCGACAGGCCGGACAAGGGCGACGCGCACCGGCTGTGGAACGTGGCCCCGCTCATCCCGGCCGAACAGCGCTACTCCCGCATCCACGCCGGGCGCCGCGAGCTCATCGACCACGTCCTCGTGAGCAAGAGCCTGCTCGACCTCGTCACGACGGCGGGCACCGGAGTGCCGGGTGCCGCCGCGACCGCGCTTCCCTCGATCGGCGACGACGAGGACCCGGCGGCGCGCAGGGACGCGGCGGGCTCGGACCACGCGCCGGTCTGGATACGGATCGAGCGCTGAGCGGCAGCGGTTTACGTGCCGGAAGCTGAGCGGCAGCGGTTTACGTGCCGGAAGTGGCCAACTCCTGGCGCTGCCATGCCCTTTCGAGCCGCGCCGTGTCCTCGAGCACCGTGTCCTCGACCATCCGCCCCCAGCGGATCCTGACCCACTGGATGCCCTCGTTCTCGTACCGGCTGCCGTCCGCGAGGGTCGCGTCGATACGCAGCCGGACGACGACGGTGGTGTTCCAGGGCCAGCCCTTGACGACGACGTCGGTGAGGGTGAGGCGCATGCCGGGGAAGCGCCGGTTGGCCTGCTCGAACCAGTCGGCGAAGGCTTCAGGGCCGCGCAGTTCGGCGCCGAGGACGCTGTCGCCGATGAAGCGGAACCGCAGGTCGGGTGCGGCCATGGCGACGGCCGGGTGGTAGTTGCCGCTGCCGTCGCCGGTGACGCGCCAGAGGGCTCGGACTTTGCTGCGGACGATGGCGTGGTACATCGGGACCTCCGCTGGATCGCTCAGTGACTTGCAATTCGCAAGTGACCATCGATGGTCACCCTAGGCTGGTCCCTTGCAAAGCACAAGCGAGTACCGTGGCCCCCATGAAGGGTGAACGTTTCGCACGCATGCACTGCTCGGTGGCCCGCGCCGCGGCCGTCATGGCAGACCAGTGGACGGTCCTGATCCTGCGCGACCTGTTCCTCGGCCTGAACCGCTACGAGGATCTGCGCGCCGACCTGGGCATCGCGACGAACATCCTGGCGGACCGCCTGGAGCACCTCACGGCGGAAGGCGTGGTGGAGCGCACCGCCTACCAGGAGCGTCCGGTGCGCCACGAGTACGTACTGACGGATTCGGGCCGGGATCTGTACGGCGCTGTGCTCACCCTGCTGACCTGGGGCGACCGCCACCGCTCCGAGGGACGCCCGCCCCTGATCCCGGTGCACGACACCTGCGGCCGACCGGCCGACCCGCGGGTGACGTGCGGCCACTGCGGCGAGGAGCTGACGCCGGAGACGGTGACGCACACGCCGGGTCCGGGCGGCCGGACGGCACCCGGTACGGCGCTTGTGCACACCGTGCTGGACACGGCCTAGCCGCTTTTGCCGCTCTAGGCGCTCTAGGCGCTCTAGGCGCTCTAGGCGCTCTAGGCGCTCTAGGCGCTCTAGCCTCTCTGCCGCTCAGCCGCGCGGGAGCACCGTAGAGAGCACACCCGGCAGCGGATACCAGTCGGACGAGACGATGCTGGCGTGGCCGCGCGCGAGCAGCGCGACCCGCTCCCTGGCCTGCGTCTCGGTCGGGTTGACGGAGTCGATGGCCGGGGCGACGTTGTGGGCGTCGGACATGACGACGAGATAGCGCCGGTCGGCGTACCACCGCGTGTCGATGCTCCCGCCCGCGTACGCGGAGGCGTCCCCGTCGAACAGCACGAACCAGGGCCTGATCGCCGCGTCCTCGTACCGCGCGCGCGGATCGCCCGCCTCCGCGCCGAGCACGGCGGGGAACGCCGCGGCCTCGCCGATGCGCCCCGCGCCGGCCAGGTCACGCAGATGGCCCGCGTACTCGCGGTCGGTCCACAGGGTGTCCGCCGGGTTGCCCTGCTCGACGGTGCCGGGGATGAGCTCGACGACGAACTTCCCTGCCAGCGCGCTCCGTTGGGGCCAGCCGTCACTTCGTACGGCATCGTCGAGGGTGGCGTGGCCGCCGACGAGCTCGCCGGGGCGGTAGACGGCGTCGCCGAGCTTGCTCGTGAGCAGGGCATCGATATCGGCGGGCCCGCGCCCGTTCTTCGCCTGGAAACCGTCCTTCAGCTCGACCTTCACCAGGATCGGCCGGTGTCCGGGGTGGGCGTCGTGCCAGCTCCTCATGTCCGCGAGGCAGCCGGCGAGGCTCTGGTTGCGTGCCTTGGTGCGCAGTTCGGCCGGGCTCGCGGCGTTCTCGCAGTTGTTGTCGTTGCCGACCGGGTTGCTGTGCGAGACCCGCCAGCCGCTGCCGAACACATTGGTCCATACGTCGAGTTCGAGCATCCCCGCACCGGAGTCGAGCGCGTCGGCGAAGTAGGGGTACTTCGCCTTCTCGTACGCGTTGTGGACGCCGACGCCGGTGGTGGACGAGTACGGCGAGCCGGGCGCCGGATCGTCGGCGGCGCGGGCGGTGCCGTCCGCGGTGCCGGTGGCGCCGAACGCGAGGGCGCCCGCCGCCGCGACCGCCATCGCGAGTCCCGCGCCTCTCACCCGTGTCGCCATACCCACCGTCCTCCGCCGACGCTCCGGTCAAATACGTCAAGTCAAGTACATCAAGTACCCGGAAACGTAAGGGAGTTGAGTGTCCGCTGGGAAGACGTCGGATTGCCGGGAGGGGAGAGATATTCGGCCGTGGTGTCGGCGGGTACGGGCGGGGAGCGTCACGCTTCCGCTACTGTCTGCCACCGTCATTGATCTACGACTCGCTGCATACGACTCCGCTGAAAGGGATCACGCCGCCATGCCGCTCACCCTCTCCCGTATCTCCCGCACCCGTCTCGCGGTGACCGCCGCGGCGACCGCGGTCCTCGCGGTCGGCGCCCCGGCGGCGTACGCGTCGCTGGACGGATCCGACACACACACCCGGACGGCGACGACGGCCAGCACGGCGACGGTGGCCCGCGGCGACGCCTACACCGAGACCCGGCTCTTCTTCGGCACGGAACGCCCCGACGGCGGCCCCGCCGTGACCGACGAGCAGTTCATGGCGTTCATCGACGACGAGGTGACGCCGTCGTTCCCCGACGGTCTGACCGTGCAGGACGGCCGCGGCCAGTGGCGCGACTCGAACGGCAAGATCGAGCGGGAGCGTTCGTACGAGCTGATCCTGCTGTATCCGACGACCGAGGCGCGCAAGCGTGATCGCCAGATCGAGGAGATCCGCTCGGACTACGAGAAGCAGTACGCGCAGGATTCGGTGGCTCGCCTCGACGACCGGACCCGCGTGGACTTCTGAGGGCGGGGGCGGCCGTCTCTGGGAGGCCGCGTTTCAGGCCACGGACTCGATCGCGGTCCCGGGCTTGAATTCGAGCTCGGGCCCGAGCCCGAGCCCGAGCCCGAGCCCGAACCCGAACCCGAGCCCGAACCCGAACCCGAGCTCGAGCTCGGCGAGCAGCTCGCCGATCCGCTCCTCGTGCCGCTTCGACAGACGCCCGGTGTCGTCGACGTGCACCGCGCAGGCGGTCGTGGTGTCGACGAGGCGTTCCAGGGTGGCCGCCACCTTCTCCGAGCCGGCGGAGTGCCGTGCCAGGGCGGGGAGTTCGGCGGCCGCCAGGTCGATCGCGGCGCGGGCCTCGCCCAGAGTCCGGTAGGCCGCGCGCCGCAGTGCCCAGCGGTCGGCACGGTCACGGGCGCCCACACCTTGTTCCACACCACCCAGAACATGCCGCAGATACGCGTGCGCCGACTCGCGGGCGGTGGCGAGCCGGGCCTGTACCCGGCCGCCGCGCCGCACAGGCCACGGCAGATGCCCGACGAGCAGGACGATCCCGCAGGCGAGCAGCGTCTCCCCGATCCGCCCCCAGGAGGCCTGCGGCTCGCCGCCCACCATGACGAGCGCGAGCACGAGCACCGTCACGACGGCGGTCTGCGCGGCGAAGTGCCGGGTGGCGACGGGAATCAGGGCACCGCACACCGCGACCACGGCGACGAGCCCGGCGGGCTCAGGAAGCAGGGCGGCGAGCCCCGCGAAGAGGACAGCGCCAAGAACCGTACCGAGCGCGCGGCACAGCACGCGCGAGGCCAACGGCCCCAGATCGGGCTTGACGAGGAAGACGGCGGTGGCGGGCAACCAGTACCAGTGCACATGGTGCAGACCCTGCGCGACGGCGGCGCTCACCCCGAAGCAGAGCGCGACGCGCACGCCGTACTCACGCCCGCCGGGACCGACCGCAGTGCGCAGTACGTCGACGGGGCCGCGCCCCGTTGCACGCGGCGGCTCGGCGGTACCCCTGTCGAAGGCGTCGGCGGCGTGCAGCAGGGCGTCGTCGAGGGCGCGGAGCCCGGCGTCGGAGCGGGCGGGCGCGGGCAGCGGACCACAGGGGAGGCCGTCACGGAGGGCGGCCGCGAGGCGCCGCACCCCCTCCCCCGTGCGCGCGGGCAGCGGCCGACCGGCCCAGGCGAGCGCGGTCGCTGCCTCGCCGAGCGGCAGCGCGGCGAGGTACTGCGCGTGGATCCGCCGCTCGGCGGCTCGACGCGACCTTCGCAGCCAGGGTCTCGAGAGCACGTCCTGCGCCTGGTCGAGAGCGGCGGTGAGGGCGACGCGGCGGGCGGGCGCGTGCGGGGTTCCGGCGGCGGCGAGGAGCGCGGCGACGGCGTCGTACACGGCGGCGACGGCGCCACGCTCCCTCCCCCTCCCCGGCGAGGGCAGCACGAGCCGCAGCACGATGAGCCACCCGGCCCCGGCGAGAAAGAACACCGCCCGCTGCCACCCGGGTTCGGGCAGCGGCATACCGGCCCCGATGGCGGCGCCAACGAGCAACTGCGTACCGCAGGCGGACGCGACGGGCCCCACGGCACTGAAGGCACCGGCGAAAAGCCCGAGCCCTCCGAAGAGGACGGCCAACAACCACCCCCCACCAGCC
>NZ_SRIC01000155.1 GCF_004684775.1 Streptomyces sp. MZ04 | reverse complement strand
TAACAGACAGGGTCCCTTCACGCTTCGCGTGAAGAAGCGAACCGCGGCGCTGCGCGCCCCGCCCGCCCCCGCTCCGCGTGAGCGGAAGCGGCTCGCTTCGCTCCCCGCCAGGTGGTACGCGCTGCGCGCGCACCACCAACTACAGGGCTGACGCCCAACTACAGGGAATCCGGCCCGCGTTGCAGACCGGGCCCGGCCTCCGGCCGGCGGTGGCCTCCGCTGCGCTCCAGCCACCGGAGACACTTCGCGTCAACAAGCGTGCCACGCTTCGCGCAGCCCACCCACAGGCCTGACGGCCCGGCAGCAGCAGAAACCGCAGCAAAGGGCGGGATGGTGACGGGAGGTCGGGGCAAAAACAGGAACACAGGAGTCGGCCACTCAGACAAGAGGGACCCGGTCCCGCACTTCGGCAGGGCGTGCTTCAAAATTTTGGCTAGATTGACTTTGGAATAAATTACGCCCACCACCCACACCGGCTCCACACCCTCGAACGAGTGACGGCCCAACAGACCAAGCAGTCAGCCCCGTACGAACAAACCCACACACACGACAGCAGACCTACACCGGGAAACGACAGCGACCTTCACCAACCGAACGACACCCCAGCAACACAGTGCCCAACCCCGCCACACCCACCACCAGTGAAAGCCATGACGCACACCCAGAGCACATCACACGACGCCCATCAACCAATTGCTACGGCGTGTCGGTGGTTGATCACAGCAGCAAGATCCGGTATCACGCGCGCACGCGCTCTAGAAGGGAGACTAGATTCAGATTGCCGCAGGTCAGAGCGCTTTATGCCCGCCAGGAGTATCACCCGGGGGTGATAAAGCGAGGGGTCAGTTATCACCCCGGGGTTATAGAAGCAGGCCAGTTTGTGCACTTGGGGGACAAAGGAGGCGCGGTTGCTGCTGGGGCGGGGCGGCGGATTGTGCGCTGGGGGGACAATCGAGGTGGGCCAGAGCGTCATCTACTCGCGGCCGAGAACTGCGGCAGTTGCCGAAGCCGGCGGACAAGCCGCTTCGGGAAGACAAGGCGCGTGCCCGTGCCCGTGCTGAGGAGGATGGGACGTCATGACGATCGCTGTGGAGCCCGCGGCCCCCGAGTACGTCTGGACGGCCAACAACGCCCTCGTGTTCACCCCGCGCGGCATGCCGCCAGCCTCCTATCCCGTGCTAATCCACCTCCTTGGCCGCCAGGAACCCGGTGGGCGCTGCCTGGTCACCCACGGAACCCTCGCTGCGGAAATCGGCATCACCCGGTCCAAGGTGACCCGCGGCCTCCAACACCTCGCCTTTGCGCGGATGGTGTGGAAGGAAGGCAACGGCTCTTACCGGCTCAGCCCGCTGATCGCCGGGTTCCGTACGCCCGCTGAGCAGCTCCACGCAATCGGCGCGATGGACGACGACGACCGCTTCGACCACCCAGACTTCCAAGAGCGCTACGAGCACCAGATCGAGCAGCACGAGGAGGAAAAGCGAGCGAAGGCGGCCGAGCGGCAGAGGCGGCTGGAGCCGCCCATCGACCTTGCAACCCGCCGGCGAACCTGACTCCCGTCCTCACAGAAGCGGCACTGCACCTCTCCTCACGGTGCAGCGCCGTTCTTTTGCCCGCTGAGGGCGGTACATCGTTCCCCTGCAGGGGAAACCGGCAAACGGCATCGCATCCCGCGCATAGGACGCATATGTCAGAAGGCCAAGGACAACATCACGCCTCTCAAGCCGGAACATCTCAAGCACGTTCACCGACCCGAACACTTCACCGAGCAACGACGGGCACGGCACACCGCCCACATCACCAACCTCACCACCACCGGCTGAACAAAAACAGACAGAGGGCCCAGCCGCCCTGTGTCTCGCCGAGCCGTTGCGGCCAGTCAAGGCGCCGATAGTAATTCCGGTGCTCGCCCTCGTGCTGTGGCGGACGCGTGCAGTCGATCTCTGTCCCCTCCCTGCGGATATGGCAGATGCCGGGGATGACGACGCGCCCGCAGCCGTTCATCGGCGCACCTCCTTGAGGATCCGACGCAAGGCACAGCCCGTCTCGCACAAAGCAGGTTCGTCGGTGCACTGCTCGCACGTCTGGGAATGGTCGAGCTGGGCCCGGTAGAGGTGCACGGCGGCGCAGGCACGGCAGCCACGGGGGAACCCAGTGGGTGAGGCTTCCGTGGGCGTCTAGGACAGCATGCGCACGTCGGGCAGTCCCACCGGCGGCACCAGGTCGACGGCCGCCCCGCTGCCAGAAGCTGATGTTCGGACCGTGCTCTCGCTCATGTCGACGCCTTACCAGTCGGCCATGCCCCCGGTCCGTATCGGCGGTCGCGGGGCCCTTTACATACGAGTCAACCCCGTTGATCAGTCGCCGAGTTGCACAGAGTTTGCACAGACCCGATGCGGGCACCCGGTTGGCCTGTGAGCATGGGCTTAAGGCCGTGCCTCCCAGAAAGACTGATCACCATGGGCACTACGACGGATCCGGCTCCGGGAGCGAACGTCTCCGCGCTGCGCAAGACTCGCGGCTGGTCTCAGTCCGCGCTCGCCCGCAGGGCGAACGTATCCCTCTCCCAGCTCAGCAAAATCGAGGTCGGCGACCGCGCACTCACCCCCGCTGTCGCAGCCGCGCTCGGCCGGGCGTTCGGCATGACCATGGCCGAGGTACTGGGGCGCGCATCGGTCGCAGCCGCCGACGAACAGCGGCTCTCCGCGCTGCGCTCTGCCGTACGCGACTACGACATGCCCGAGCACCAGTCCGTACCCGAGGGACGCATCACAGCAGGTCTGGAAGCGGCGGACCGGCACCGAGACGCGGTCGACGTCGCCAGGCTGATCAAGATGTTGCCCGCGCTGCTGCGGGATGCCACGACGTACGCGCATACGGAGAACACTTCCGGCGCGTGGTCGGCGCTCGCCGATGTGTACAGCACGGTGTACTGGCTCGCCGCACGGCACCGCTGGATGGACATGGCCGAGCTCGCCGTCACCCGGCAGCGATGGGGCGTCGAGCAGCAGCCCAACCCACTCGGAGAGGCCTTCGCCGCCCGCGACCGCGCGGGCACCTACCTCAATTTCGGGGCGGTCGAGCGCGGCCTGGACGTCGTCGACCGAGCGATCGCGACCGTGCAGGCCGCCCAACTCTCCACCACCGACCGCGACTTGGCCGTCGGCATCCTCAACCTACGTGGCATGACCCTCGCAGGCCGCCTCACCGACAAGCGGGAGGGCCGGCGCGAGGCTGAACGGCACATCCAATCCGCGTGGCGTGCCGCCGACTCGTTCGACCGCGACGTCGACGCACACGGGCTCACCTTCGGGCCACAGAACACGTTCACGCACGTACTCGCCACCCACGTCGACCTAGGCCGGCCACGCGCCGCACTCGCACTCACAGACGATCTGGACACCGCACTCGCCGGACTTCCGCCAACCCGCGGCGCACCAACCCGCATCAACGCAGCGCGCGCCCAGCTCGACCTCGGCGACAGGGACGGCGCACTCGAGAACCTGTCCATTGCTTTCGACGCCGCCCCGCAGATGGCACGCATCCACCCCATGGGGCGTGAGGTCCTTCGTGTTCTCGCGTCACTCCATCGACGCTCGAACCCGCAGCTTGTCAGGCTCTCCAAGCTCTCTGGCATCAGCCTCTGACGTCCCACCGCCGCTGACCGCCGGCGCGGTCCCCTCCCCCGTCATGCCGGTAGCACTAGGTGAACCGGTTTGTTCTGGAAGGGCAGAACGCCGCGTCGGCCCGCCTCGCTCATGTACGTGAGGTCAATGAGTACCGATCCTGAGAGCGGTACTCATTGACCTCACGTACATGAACCGTGCTTGCAGGGGCTGCTCAGGTTGCCCGTCGGAGGGGGACGACGACGTGCTCGCCGGTGCTCTTCTGGCTGAGGCGGTAGTAGCTGATGTGGGCCAGTCGCTCCGATTCCTCGAGCCAGCCGGCCTCGACGACCTGGCGCCTGGTGCGCGAGAAGACGGTCGGTGACATCCCGACGAGCTTGGCGAGGTTGGCGCCGGTCTCGATGACAGCGCCGGCCCGGTCGGTGGGGTGCATGGAGTACAGCATGACGACCAGGCGCTGATTCGCGGTCATACCCGAGGTGCGGTGAAGGACGTCAAGGAGCTTCTGCTTCTCGTCGTTGTTCACTGGGCTGCCTCCCACCGCGAAGGGGTCATGGTCTGGAATCCGGGGATGTCCGGCGGGTTGCACGTCTTGACCGCTTCCCGCTGCTCGACCCCTGTCCCGTGAAAGGCAATGTACGGGCTGATTCGGTACAGCCGGTAGTTGCCGATGCGTCCGCGCTCGATGAGGATGCGCCGCTTGAGGAGCTTCCTGTTGATCTTCCCGACGGCATCAGCGGTCATGCCGACCCGTTTGGCGATGTCCGCGCCGGTTGCTCGCAGCGGCGCCATGCCTTCGGGGGAGACTCCGATCCACCACAGGACGAGGAACTTCTGACTCGGGGTGAATTCCTTGCTCTCGGTGATCGCCTCCACGCGGGCCTTGTCGACCTGCGTGTGACCGCCGGAGAAGGCATAGGGCGCATAGGGGACTGCCTCGCCCGTGTCGGCGTCGACCAGTCTGCGTAGTGCTCCCAACGAGCCCTCCATGGCTGGGCATTGTCTCGGTGTGCATGAGCGTCGGCCCTGAGGCCGACCAGATGAACTTAACGTACATGAGCAACGAGTTCATGAACTCCGCCTCCAGGGCGTGTTGCTCGCCCACCCGTCAAGCTCCGTCGCCTGCGGGCACATGGGGGAATCAGGTGTTGCTCATGAACGTGACGTCAATCTGCACGGTTCCTGAGGCATGGGTACCCAGTGCGACAGAACTGACTGCCCCGCTCTCAAGAACCGGGTGGGAGGTGCTGGGAACTGGGTGCCAGATCGTCAGATCTTGGTGCGGAGCACTGTCTTCGCAGGTCAGGGTGTGTTTTGGGGCGGCGCTCTCTTTAGTAGGTAGGACAGGCTGTTCCTTGTCGCGCCAAGCACCCAAGCCTCGTGCCATGTCAGGCGGTCGAGCGTACGATCCCGGCTTCCCACCACCGAGGAGGCGCTCAAGGCTGTGCCCCCTCCTACCGGGCGACGACATACTGGCTGGCACTCCCGGCCTCAGCCGACGAAAGCACGCCAGGGCGCAGCCGCAGGCAACGAATCACCCGCCATGTATGCCTCGCTCAGCCCTTTGCGGGATCAACCACGCTGCCGGTTTGTCCTCCCCCAGCGTTCTGCAGTCGCCACCGAACCTGCGGGCCCGGCACATGGGCGCGGAGAGCCTCGTCCCATCTGGGGGAAATGCCGGTGTCTGTTCCAGGCATGCACAGGTGATCTGAAATGATGCTGACGCCGAAGTACCGGAAACCACGGGAAGCATACGGAGCATCAGATGACTGCTGCTGTCTACGTCGTGTCCATTGACCCACAGGCCTCCACGGTCTGGTGGGCCAACAGGATCAGCGACCTGCCTTTTGACTTCTCTCAGGAGCATGAGACTCCCGAGAACCTGAAGATCCTTCAGGGCACAGGCGCCAAGGTCCATGTCGTCGCCAACCAGAAGGGCGGCGTCGGCAAGACCACCACCACACTCAACCTCGGTGCTGTCGCGGCGGACGTTCTGAAGAACTCCGACCAGTTGAAGCACGTCTTCATCGACACCCCTGGCAGCCTGCAGGACGAGAACCTCCTCCTCGAGGCGCTGAAGTACGCGCACGACGTCATCGTGCCGATGCCGCCCGAAGGCCTCGCCTTCGACCCCACGGCCCGCACCATCCAGAAGGTGATTGAACCCAGCGGTCTCCCCTTCAAGGTCGTCGTCAACAACTGGGATCCACGCGACGGCACGGCCGACCTGGAAGACACCCAGGCATACATCGACGCCCAAGGCTGGCCCCGCGCCAAGACCGTCATCCGCCGCTACAAGGTGCACACCCGCGCCTCCGTCGAGGGCAAGGTCGTCACCCAGTACGCGAAGAACCGGGTGGCCATGGAGGCCCGCGAGGACTTCTTCCGCCTCGCACTGGAGCTGGGCTACGGAGGTGGCGCCTGATGGCAGGTCGCCGCACCAGCCTCGCCACGCTCGCCGGGCAGCGGGTCGACAACGTACCGGGCCAGAGCGACCCGCTGCTCCTGGCCCTGCCGCTGACGAAGCTGGTCCCCACCCGCTTCAACCCTCGCCGCAACTTCGGCACCGATGAGGCTCTCCATGAGTTCGGCCTCGTACTGAAGCACCGCCAGCTCCAGCCTGCCGTCGTCGTCTCCCGTGGCGGCTACCTCAAGCTGTGGCCGGAGGAAGAGCCCAACGTCGGCGACAAGCCGTACGTCATCGCCAATGGGGAGCGCCGGTATCGCGCGTCTCTGTCGGTTGGGCTGACCACGCTGAACGTCGTCCATGACGAGAACGTCGCCTCCAGCCGGGCCGACTTTCTTGATGCGGTCCTGTCGGAGAACAACGACCGTGAGGACCTCGATCCCATCGAGCGTGCCCTGGGTATCGAAACGATGGTGATCGAGCTCAAGGGCGCGGACAAGGTGGCCGCCCACTACGGGAAGACCAAGGGCTGGGTCAGTCAGCAGCGCAAGCTGCTGAAGCTCACGCCGGAGCTTCAGGCGTTGGTCAGCTCGGGCGAGCTCGCCGTGCGCGTCGGGCGTGACATCGCGAGTCTGCCTCAGGGAGAGCAGGCGGCGGCGTGGGAGGCCGAGCTGGGCCGCCGTGCCGAAGCCAAGGCTGCGCCTCGCAAGCGCGTCGCGCAGCCGAGGGATGCGGGGCCCGCTGAATCCCGTCAGCCCGCCGCGGAGGTCGAGGAGCGGTTTACCGCGGTAAACCAGCCTGCGGCTGCCGCGCCCGAGTCGAACGGTTCAGCACAGGAGGCGGAGCGGTTTACCGCGGTAAACCGGCCCGCTGCTCCGGCACCCGCGTCGAATGGCTCAGCACAGACGGCGGAGCGGTTTACCGCGGTAAACAACAGCGCTGCGGTCGCCGCCGCTTCGGAGGCGGCCGAAGCTGAACCGGAGGTCGCTACCACCTCGGCCAGGGGCAGGACGGCCACGTTGATGCCTCATCAGGCCGTCGCCAGTGCCGCGGACTCGCTGCCGTGGGGTGAGCCCCTCTGGTTCGACCAGCAGCTCCGCAAGCACATGTCGAAGGAGAACCGGGACAAGCTGGTCTGGCTGCTTCAGGCGTCGGACGAGGACTGATGGTGCAGGCGGTGGCCCGCATCCCCGGGAGTTCCGGGGATGCGGGCCACCGTCATGAGCTGCCCGTTTCGTGGGGCGACTCGGGGTCCTAGAGTGTTCCGAACTGCTGTCCCTACCGTCTCTGGCAGAAGGGCGAAACGCTTGCCCGGCTCCCCTGCGCGGCCCGCATCACCCCATGCCGTGGCCCGCTGGTGCGCGGAGCAGGGGTGGCCGGTGCATCCTCTCGCGCCGGGTCGCAAGACCCCGGTCTCCAACTGTTCTGCCTGCAAGGAACGGACGCATCAGCCTGGCGACTGTGCCTGTCTGCCGGCCGGCCGGCCGTGCCACGGTTTTCATGCCGCTACGACCAACCTCGCACTCATCGACAGCTGGTGGTCGCGCACCCCGGCCTGGGGCGTCGGGATCGCCTGCGGGGGAGCGGACCTGGTCGTCATCGACGTCGACGCCCACAGTGCGCAGGTCCCGGATCGCGGACGGCTGCTGCCCGGCATCCCGATCCACGACTCCGTGAACCTGCGCGGGCTCGCATCCGGCTTCGACACCCTTGCGCTGCTCGCCGCGCTGCGCGGGCAGCCCAGCCCGGCCGAGGACACCGGCACCTTGCGCGTGCGCACTCCATCGGGGGGCATGCACGTCTGGTATCGAAATCCGAGTCCGGCCATCAGGCTGCGCTGCTCGACCGGGTCCAGCACCAAGGTGGCGCTGGCCTGGCAGGTCGACGTACGGGCGGACGGCGGCTACATCGTGTCCCCGACCACCTGTGTCGCCCAGGGGACTTACCGGCCCGAAGGACCTGCTCGGCTGCCCGCCCCGTTGCCCGAGTGGCTCCGCGAAGAACTCGTACGGACCGGGCATGTGATCCAGCCTCGGCCGACGCCTGTCCCGGGCCCGGCCGCTGTCCCTCGGGGGGCGTCCGTCGGCATCGGTCGCGGGGCGCGCGGGCTGACCGCCGACGGGCATCGGGTGCTCGAGCCCCTGTTGGCGGATGTCGCCGCGTGTGCCGGCACACCAGAGGGGGCGGCCTTCACCGAGAAGCTCAACAAGGCTGCCTACACCGCCGGAGGGCTCGCCGCCGCCGGGCACCTGGATGCTGCCGCCGCGCACGCTCTGCTGAGTGAGGCCGCCGAGACCGCGAGGCCCCGCCAGAGCGCGCGTAACGCACGCATCATCGACGACGGCCTCGCCGCGGGGGCCGCACGCCCTCTGCGCCTCAAAGGACGTTCCTGAGGCTCCAGAAGACGTTCCTGAGCGACGCACGGGACGCCGTGCTTCGGACGGGCACCGCGCGCCCGACAGCGCCGCGCACACAGCCCTATACGCGCCCTGAGTGGAAGGGCGCTGCAGGGGTACTCAAGAGACTCTGGTCGGGCGTTCCGGATACCGGCACCTCCTTCGGTCGCTGCTCAGTCGCTGCTCAGTCGCTCTTCAGTCGCTGGAACCGCGCGGTCTGTGGGGGAGCGACTGAAGAAAAGCGACCCGGCATGGCTTCAGTCGCTTTCGGTCGCTGAGAAGAACTCGCAGGTCAGAGTGGGTAGTTGAGGGAGAACAGCGACTGAAGCGACTCAAGGGTCGGGTATATGAGCTGTAATGCATGTGCGTGTGTGCGTCATAGATAGAAGACTTGAGTCGCTTCAGTCGCTATTTCAGTCGCCGTACATGCTTTCACCTGCGGTTTTGTTCAGCGACTGAATCTGAGTCAGGGCGGCCTGGGTCGCTGGTCGTTCTTGGCTTGAGTCGCTGGCATCGGTCAGGGTGTCGAAGAATATTTCCCACGAGTCACTTTGGAACCGTATGGCTTCGCTACCCTGTGTCAGTCGCTGAGTCGCTTCAGTCGCTGAGGGGGGGTGCGTATGGCTTCTGAGCTGTGGGGCTCACTTGAGTTCGCCTGCAGGCGCGGACAACTGAAACGCGTCAACGCTGCCGTGCGCACCGGCCGGATACGGCCACCGTGTCCGGGGGTTTGGCGATGACCTCCGACGAGCAGGCCCTGTTCCGCTTCGACGCTCAGGCCGCCGCCGCACAGATCCTCGCCCAGCCCGTTTCCCTGCCCGCTCCCCGGGATCCCCGCGGCAACGGCGAGGCGGCGGCGGACGGTCTTGTGCCGGACACGCTCAGCGACCGGGGCAACGCCAAGCTGTTCGTGAAGTTCTACTCCAACGACTACCGGTACGTGCCCGGGCTCGGCTGGTTCCGGTGGGCCACCACCCGCTGGCAGATCGACGAGGACGAGACCGTGCTGTGGGCGGCCGGTGATCTGGCGGAGTCCATCGCGACCTCCGACCCGCGCGGCGTGCACAGCACCACCGCGCTGCTGCAGCACCGCAGGCGGGCCCTGAGCACCAACGGCATCAACGCGCTCCTCACCCAGGCGAAGTCGGCGCCGGGGATGGTGCTCAACGCCGCGCAGCTGGACGCGGATCCGTACGCGCTGTGCACGCCGGCCGGGGTCGTGGATCTGCGCACCGGCCGGCTCCACCGTCCCGACCCGAACCGGGACTTCCACTCCCGCTCGACCACCGTGGCCCCGCAGTCGATGCCGACGCCCCGCTGGGGCCGGTTTCTCGACGACACCTTCGGCGAGGACGACGAAGGCCGGCAGATGACCGAGTTTCTGCATCTGCTGCTGGGGTACTCCATCACCGGTGATGTCGGCGCCCAGGTCCTACCGTTCCTGTTCGGCTCCGGAAAGAACGGCAAGTCGGTACTGCTGGACGTGGTGATGAAGCTGATCGGCGATTACGCGGACGCCGCGCCGCCCGGGTTCCTGATGGCCCGCCCCTACGAGGGGCACCCCACCGACCTCGCCGAGCTGCACGGCCGCCGGGTCATCGTGTGCAACGAGGTCAAACCCGGCGATCGCTTCGACGAGGCCAGGGTCAAACTGCTGACCGGCGGCGACCGGATCAAGGCCCGCCGGATGCGGCAGGACTTCTTCAGCTTCCAGCCCACCCACAAGCTCTGGCTGCTCGGCAATCACCGGCCCGAGGTGGGCACCGGCGGCTTTGCCTTCTGGCGGCGGATGCGGCTGATCCCGTTCGAGCGCGTGGTGCCCGACGAACGCAAGATCGACAACCTGGCGGACGTCCTGGTCAACGAGGAGGGGCCGGGCATCCTCAACTGGCTCATCACGGGCGCACGTCGCTATCTGGCGGGGGAGCGGCAGCTCGGCGGGCCGGAGCGGGTGCGGATCGCCACGACCGCTTATGCCGAGACCGAGGACCACACGGGGCGTTTTCTGAGCGAGAGCTGCCGGATCGAGCCCGGGATGAGAGCCGAGCAAGCCAGGCTCTACGCGGCCTACAAGACTTGGTGTCAGAATGAGGGGGCTCCGGCCGCGTCGTCCCGGGCGTTCGCGGCACGGGTGCGCGAGGGGGTGGGGCTCGCGTCGCCCAAGGAGATGATCCTCTCCAACCAGCGCAAGTACTACCCGGGCATCGGACTGGTCGCCGACGAGGAGACAGGATGAGTGCCCTCATCGCAGAAGACGAGATAGTCCACGAGGCCGACTTCGTCTGGCTCGAGGACATCAGCAAGCTCGACTATGTGCGGCAGAGCCTTGACCGGCTGCCGACCCGCCGCAGCCGACCCGCCTACCACCGCGACGGCCGGATGGTGGGCTACGCGCTGCTCGGGCCCCAGGCCAAGCCCTCCCGGTCTTCCGGTACGTTCCGCCGCCGCGTCTTCTGGCTGCTTCCGCACGACCGCGACAGCGCGCCAGACGGCCTGTACGCCACTGGGGCGCCCGCGGAGGCCGTGGACCCTCGCACCCTCGCCCCGGGCACCAAGGGCCGCAAGACGGAGCGCTCAGGGGGCGGGCCGCCGTCTCCTGACGTCCAGGAGCTGGACCTCACGCTGCCGTTGTGACCCCGCGGACGGCGGCCGCTCCCTGAGCCGGTGCTACAGGCCCGTGCCGCCGGAGGCGTCGATGCTCTGTCCCGTCACCCAGCGAGAGTCGGGAGAGGCGAGGAAGGCCACGATGTCCGCGACGTCGGCGGGGTGGCCCATCCGGTCGAACACGGAGTACGCGGCATGCTGGGCCTCCGCCTCGGGCGTGGCCCAGCGGCGCCGGTTCAGGTCCGTCGTGATGAAGCCCGGCGCCACGCTGTTCACCGTGATCTGCCGCGGCCCCAACTCCTTGGCGAGCGTGCGGGTGAGGGCCTCCAGGGCCGCCTTGGCCATGGAGTAGGCGAGGGAGGTCGGCAGAGCGACCCGGGTGGCGGCGGAGCTGATGTTGACGATGCGGCCGCCCTCGCGCAGCCGCGACAGGCCTTCCTGTACGAGGAACAGCGGAGCCCGGGCGTGGACAGCCATGAGCCGGTCGAAGTCCGGCACGGTCACCTCGGACACTCCGCCCCGAACGTTGAACCCGGCGTTGTTCACCAGGACGTCCAGCGCGGTCGGTTCGCCCAGTGCGCGCAGGCCGGCGTCGAGCCGGTCGTAGACCGTGCGGACGTCGTCGGGCTCCCCGAGCGGGCCGTGCAGCGGGAAGGCGCGACCGCCGTCGCCGGTGATCTCGGCGACGGTCTTGTCGGCCGAGGCCTCGTCGCTGCCGTAGTGCACGGCGACGAGTGCGCCGTCCGCCGCGAGCCGCCGTGCGATGGCCCGGCCGATGCCGCGCCCGCCGCCGGTGACCAGAGCCGTTCTGCCGGTCAACGTGCCCATCGCTGCCCCCCGTTGTCCTGAACCCGTTGGCGAGATTCCGCGACGAGCATACGCGGTTGTAAAAACCGCGTGGCCGGTTTAATCTTCCTGGCAATCGTTCGTGGGGGTTCGACGGTAGGGGGGTTCCGGGGTGGCCTTGCGGCATCTGCGTCTGATCGCGGTGAACATCGACGGGGTATTGCTGAACGACACGTTCAGTCCGGTCATCCACCGGATGGTGGTGCGCAACGGGGGCGTCTACACCGCCGAGCTGGAGCGGTCGGTGCTGTCGCAGACGCAGCTCAAGGCCGCGGAGGCGCTGGGGGTGCCGGGAACGCCACAGGAGGTGGTGGAGGAGTACTTCCGGGAGCGCGCCGCCTACCTCGAGGGCGACCCGGTCCGGGTCATGGAGGGCGCAGGCCCTCTGCTGGAGCGCCTGCGCGCCACCGGCGCGCGGATGGTCTGTTACGGCGGGCTCGCCCGCGGCCACTTCGATGAGCATCTCGGCGCGTACGCCTCGTACTTCGACGGGCCGGGCTATGTGTGCACCGACGCCTTCCGGCCCGGGATCCGGGAGATCGCCGAGGACGTCTTCGGACTGCGCTGCGATCAGGCGCTGTTCATCGACGACGTGGCGAAGGTGGCCGAGACCGCGCGGCAGCTGGGGGCCGCGTTCATCGGGCACCCGACCTCCTTCGAGCACAGCTTCCAGCGGCAGCTGATGCAGCGAGCCGGGGTACGGCACCTGGTGGGGGCGCTGGACGACATCGACGAGCCGTTGGTGCGGGCCCTGGACGCCGAGGCGGCGGAAGGCCGCCTGTGGCCCGTGGAGGCCGCGGCGGGATCCTGAAGGCCTCCTGAGCGGCCTCCTGGGTGGACGGGAGATCGAGGTGGGGGAGAGAAGTGCAGGAATACAGCAAAACCTGCACGATGGATGGTTTTTCTGAGGCAGTTGCGTTCATTCTGCACGGATGCCCGCAACCAGTTCAGATATCGACACGGGGGCGCTGGGTGGGGCTGTACAGCTGACCTGACCAGTATGATTTCGCTCCGCCAACGAGCCCGGGCACGGAGGACCCCAGTAAGGAGCAGGGAAACAATGGGCAACTCGGACCTGTCCTTTGCTCAAGCGTGGGGATAAGCTACCTCCCAGACGGTTTGTTTATGGTGTGGTATTTGGCTCCGGTTCGCGCAGTACGTGTGCGGTTCAGGAAAGGGAGGTCCAGTGGCCCAGCAAGAACGTGCGGTCAGGACCCGTCGCGCAGTCCTGGAGGCCGCCGCGGAAGTCTTCGCGGAGCGCGGTTACACGGCGGCGACGGTCGCCGACATCCTGAAGACCGCCGGGGTGACCAAGGGCGCCCTGTATTTCCACTTCGACTCCAAGGAAGCGCTCGCCAAGGGCGTCCTTGAGCTCCAGACGGACCAGGCGCTCCCGGAGCAGGAGATCAAGCTCCAGGAGATGGTCGACGTCGCGATGTCGGTGGCCCATCGGCTGGTGAACGAGCCCCTGTTGCGGGCCGGCGCCCGGCTCTCGGCGGACTCCATCGGCCGCAGGCACTACGGCAGTGCCTGGCCGCTGTGGGTCGACATGATCACCGACATCCTGACCGTGGCCCATCAGCGGGGCGAGACCCTGGCGCATGTGGTGCCGCGCGAGGTCGCCGAGATGGTGGTCAGTTCCTTCAACGGGGTTCAGTTGTATGCCCAGTTGGAGACCGGCCTCGATGACATCGAGTACCGGTCCTCGGTCCTCCTGAAGCATCTCCTGCCGTCCATCGCCTCGCCCGCGGTCCTGATGCGCCTGGACGTCGCGCCGGGCCGCGGAGCCCGCATCGCCCGCGAAGCGGCTCAGGCCCCGGTGCCGGTGCCTGCCTGAGACACCCGACAGCGACCGGAGCGTCGTGCCGTCCGGCTTGACCGGGGCACGGCGCTTCCCGTTTTTTTCCGCTGCCGGTGCCACCTGGGCAAATGCCGTGGCGGAGGCGGGAGTTGAGGGACCCGGAGCGGCCCGTGTCGTGAGCCGCCGCAGGGCGGAAAGCGACTGAAGCGACCCAAGGTTGGAGTTACCTCGAGTTACCTCGGGGCGACTCGGGCCGCCGGGCGTTCACGCCGTCGCGGCCCGTGCCGCGGTGACGGTCGAGGTGAAGACGACGGTGCCGTCCTGGTGACCCGTCACGAGGACGCGCTCCCTGCCTTCCGGGCACGGGGGGAGGGCGGAGGCCTCGATCAGGCACGGGACGTTCAGCTCCGCATAGCGGGTGAACCTGCTGGCGATGCCCACCGGCAGGCAGTCACGTCCCAGGAACGCGATGGTCGCCTGGCGGGCGGCCTCAAGCAGCACCATGCCCGGCACATGGTCGACGGGGTGGTCGAAGAGCACGGGGTGCCGGGTGTCCACCCGAAGCTGCCAGCTGTCGGGGGCCGTTGCGGGGGAGAGGACCACGCTGGTGGGGGAGGTGCGGCCGACGTCCCGCGGCGTGATCGGGCTGGTCAGCGGGACGGGCTCCGCGGCGGCATTGATCCGCGGGCCCCGCAGACGCTCGTACACGGCCGGCGAGGCGCAGGTGAAAGTGGCGGTCGCGGTACCGGCCGGCTGACCGTCGCGGTGGATCACTGCGTCGAGGTGCAGACCCGCGAGCTTCTTGCCGCGGTACTTGATGTCCGAGCAGGCGATCTCGATGACGACGGACGCGGGCGCGGCGCCGATGCGCAGCTGCTCGGCCTTGAGGTCGACCGCGAGGTCCCACATCAGGAAGCTGTGGCCGAGCGGGACGCCGAACTCCGTGTGCGCCATGAGGAGCCCTGCCTGGCGGATCGTTTCGGCTACCAGCAGGGGATCGTGGTAGCCGTCCAGGGTGGCGAAGTAGCTGTGCAGCCGCGGCCACTGGGCGCTTACCGTGACGTGCTCGTCGTCCACCCGGTCCCAGTCGGTGAGCATCACCTCGGCGATGCTCGCGCGGTGCACGAATTCTTTGGGGACCGTGGTGGTCAGGGATGTGTGATCATGAGGTTCGACGACCCTCCGCGGGCTCCCTGGACCGCTCACCGCATACCGGAAATACGGTATGACGGACTCGACACGGAACGTGCTCATAGACATGCCTGTTCCCCCGGAGCGTCGTTGGCGTGTAACTGGTGGTGAATCCCAGGCCTGTGAAGATACATACCACCCGGTTTACTTTCTAGCGGTACGAGACCTTCCGCTCCTACGAGATCCGGAGCCTCCGGTACCACATCGGACTTCACGGCCGGTTTTCAGGACCCGGCGGGGAGCGGCTGTAGTCGGTCTCGAGTGGTGCGGCCTCGGACGATGACATGGCTGACTCCAGCCCTTGTGTGAGGTTCGTCGTCCGCCTCCCCACCGCGCGTCGGGCGGGCGTCGGGCGCCCGTCGAGCCGGGCCTCAAGCTATTCCTCAGTGCTTCTCGAGTGCCCTGATCAACCATGGCGAGGAGTGAGGGGGTAGGCGCCTGATGGAGAGCGTGGAAACCGTTTTTCGCGTGGAACGCGGACAGGCCGGCGAGGACGAGCTGACCGCCATCGCGGTGGTGCTGCTCGCCCTGCACAGGCGCGGCCAGGAGGAGTCCGAGTCCGAGGCCGAGCAGCCGTCGTCGCCTGCCTTGAACTGGTGGAAGCGGCCGAACGGCTACGCGTCGCCCGACAGCTGGCGGTGAGCGGCCCGCTACCCGAGGCGCTTTCTGTCGCAAGGAAACCTGACCGCATGCGCGGTTTTAATTTGACTCGATGGAACCGGGGCGGGATCTCCTCAGTCTTGCCCCCGGAAGGGGACCAGAGATGGCGATGACGACTGCCCCCGCGTCGACCGGGACAGCGTCGGCCGACATAGGCGGTCACGTGGCCGAGCTGCACGCGATACGGGCTCAGGCGATGGCCGGGCCGAGCGAGAAGGCGACAGCGGCGCAGCATGCCAAGGGCAAGCTGACGGCCCGTGAGCGGATCGAGCTCCTCCTGGACCCGGAGTCCTTCCAGGAGGTCGAGCAGTTGCGCCGGCACCGGGCGACCGGTTTCGGGCTCGAGGCCAAGAAGCCGTACACAGACGGTGTGATCACCGGCTGGGGCACGGTGGAAGGACGCACGGTCTTTGTGTACGCCCATGACTTCCGCATCTTCGGTGGTGCGCTGGGGGAGGCCCACGCCACCAAGATCCACAAGATCATGGACATGGCCATCGCGGCCGGTGCGCCTCTTGTGTCGTTGAACGACGGTGCCGGGGCTCGTATTCAGGAGGGTGTCTCCGCGCTCGCGGGTTATGGCGGCATCTTCCAGCGCAACACCAAGGCATCGGGTGTCATTCCGCAGATCAGCGTGATGCTGGGTCCGTGTGCGGGTGGCGCGGCGTACTCGCCTGCCCTGACGGACTTCGTCTTCATGGTCCGCGAGACATCCCAGATGTTCATCACGGGCCCGGACGTGGTCAAGGCGGTGACGGGGGAGGAGATCTCCCAGAACGGGCTTGGCGGCGCGGACGTGCACGCCGAGACGTCGGGCGTCTGCCACTTCGCGTACGACGACGAGGAGACCTGCCTCGCCGAGGTCCGCTACCTGTTGTCGCTGCTCCCGCAGAACAACCGGGAGGCGGCGCCCCGGGTGCGCAGCGACGACCCCGTCGACCGGCGCAACGAAGTACTGCTCAACCACGTGCCGGTGGACGGCAACCGGCCGTACGACGTGGCCAAGGTCATCGAGGAGATCGTCGACGACGGCGAGTACCTCGAGGTCCACGAGCTCTGGGCGCGGAACATCGTCTGCGCGCTGGCCCGCCTCGACGGCCGGGTCATCGGGATCGTCGCCAACCAACCGCAGGCCCTGGCCGGTGTCCTGGACATCGAGGCCTCCGAGAAGGCCGCGCGGTTCGTGCAGATGTGCGACGCCTTCAACATCCCGATCATCACCCTCCTGGACGTCCCCGGATTCCTGCCGGGTGTCGACCAGGAGCACGGCGGGATCATCCGGCATGGCGCGAAGCTGCTGTACGCGTACTGCAACGCGACGGTGCCGCGGATCTCGCTGATCCTGCGCAAGGCGTACGGAGGTGCCTACATCGTGATGGACAGCCAGTCCATCGGCGCCGATCTGACCTACGCCTGGCCGACCAACGAGATCGCGGTGATGGGCGCGGAGGGCGCGGCCAATGTCATCTTCCGCCGCCAGATCGCCGAGGCGGCGGACCCGGAAGGCATGCGTCAGAAGATGGTCAAGGAGTACAAGGCCGAGCTGATGCACCCGTACTACGCCGCCGAGCGGGGCCTCGTGGACGACGTCATCGACCCGGCCGAGACACGTGAGGTGCTCATCAAGTCCCTGGCCATGCTGCACAGCAAGCACGCCGACCTGCCGTCCCGCAAGCACGGCAACCCTCCGCAGTAGGCCGGTAGGCACCTAGGCCGGCCGACCGACACGCCCCGCAGCGAGGGGAAGCAACAGCGCACATGGTTTGTTATACCGTCTGTTGAGGGCCGCGACTCGCCCGAGACCGCCCGTTTGGCGAGGAAGATTTTATGGAAGTTCGAAGGACACCTGTGTGTCACTCCTGTGAGGTCAGGGCGTCCATTTGAGCAAAACCGCACTTCACAGGGCTACTTGAGCAGACGGCGTTCGTACGTGCGTGCGATGTATAAAAACAGCGCACGTGGTTTTGTATTGACAAACCGTCTGGCCTGTTTTGTACTCGTGGGGTGTCGGTGCGACAGCACACTCACCTAGGGGGGCAACGGTATGCAGATCGACGTACTGGGCATTTTGGACGTCAAGGAGAACGGGGTGTCCATCGCCCCTACTGCGCCGAAACCCCGACAGGTGCTTGCGCTCCTCGCGCTCCACGCCGACCAGGCGGTGCCGGTCTTCGCTCTGACCGATGAGCTGTGGGCGGGTCGGCCGCCGCGCAGCGCGCGCACCACACTGCAGACCTACGTCCTGCAGCTGCGTGACCTCATCACCGCCGCGCTGGAGCGGGAGACGTCCGCCGAGTCCGAGTCCGAGTCGGCACCGCGGCGCAGCGCCAAGGACGTCCTGGTCACCGCGCCCGGTGGGTACATGCTCGTCTCCGGCGGTGGCGGCAGCGACGTCCGCGAGTTCGAGCGGCTCGCGGGCAAGGGCTACCGCGCGATCGACGCGGGGGACCACAAGGAGGCCTCGCGCCTGCTGCGGGAGGCGCTCGACCTGTGGACCGGCCCGGCCTTCGCCGACGTACAGACCGGTGCACGCCTCGAGATGGAGGCCAAGCGTCTTGAGGAGAGCCGGCTGTGCGCCCTCGATCAGCGCATCGAGGCCGACCTGAAGCTCGGCAGGCACCGCGAACTGCTCGCCGAACTGACCGTGCTGACCAGCCGTTACCGCACCCACGAGAACCTGCACGCCCAGTTCATGCTGGCGCTGCACCGCTCCGGCCGGCGCGGCGAGGCCCTCGAGGTCTACCACCGGCTGCGCGGCACCCTCGTACGCGACCTGGGCCTCGAGCCCTCGGCGCGGCTGCGCCGGCTGCAGCAGTCGATACTGGCGGCCGCGCCGGAGAGCCCGCTGGGGATGGAGGCACCGCTGCCCGCCACGGCGCCGCTTGCCTCGGCCCGCGCGGGCGCAGGGTCAGCGGTACGCGTGAACTGACGTATGGGAAGCGGGTGTTGCGGCGGCGACGCAGATCACCGTGCCGGTGGCTGTAGTGCGGCGCGATAAGTGAGTAGCCTCAGACGAAATAGTTAAGTTACCGCTTAGTAGCTGACTTTCGCCGGTCCGAGGAGCCCACTCATGCAACTCGTCGCGATCATCGTGTCGCTGACCCTGATAACGGTCGGCTTCGCGCTGTTCGGCCGTGCCATCCTGCAGATCTACCAGTTCGTGCGGCTCGGCCAGCCCGTCCCCAAGGGCCTGCGGACCAACAACCCGTACTCCCGTACGCTCACGCTGGTCCGGGAGTTCGTCGCCCACACCCGGATGAACCAGTGGGGCGTCATCGCTTTCGCGCACTGGTTCGTGGCGGTGGGCTTCTACACACTGCTGCAGACGCTCGTCAACGCCACCGGCCAGTTGTTCGTGCCGGACTGGGAGCTGCCGATCGTCGGCAACTGGGCTCCGTACAACGTCTTCGTCGAGTTCATCGGGACGATGACGGTGCTCGGCATCCTGACGCTGATCGTGATCCGGCAGCTGAGCAAGCCGCAGCCGGGTCGCAAGTCCCGCTTCGCGGGCTCCAAAACGGGTCAGGCGTACTTCATCGAGACCGTCATCTTCGTCGTCGGTACGTGCATCATGGTGCTGCATGCCCTCGAGGGCGCCCTGCACCACATCGAGCACTACGAGGCGTCGGTCTTCGTCTCGTACCCGCTCGTCGCCTGGTTCCGGGGGATGGACCGGTCCACTCTGGAGAACCTCGTCTATTTCTTCGCGGGGGTGAAGATCGCGACGTCGTTCATCTGGATGATCGTGGTCTCGCTGAAGACCGACATGGGCGTGGCCTGGCACCGCTTCCTGGCCTTCCCCAACATCTGGTTCAAGCGCGAGGCCAACGGCGCCA
>NZ_SRIC01000154.1 GCF_004684775.1 Streptomyces sp. MZ04 | reverse complement strand
CCACCGCACGCGCCACGCTCCGCCCCCGCGCGCCGGCCCCGTCCCACCACCGCACGACGACCACGCCGTCGGTCAGCTGGCCGCCCATCGCCGCGGCGGCGTGCGCGGCGAGGCTGCTCTTGCCGACTCCGGGTCCGCCCACCACCGTCACCAGCCTGCTCTCGGCCAGCAGGCGGCGGAGCCTGGCCAGCTCCTCCGCGCGGCCCACAAGTCCGCCCCCGTGAAGACGCACGCGCCCTGTCCTCCTTGTCACGCTCGGGCCCTTCCACACCGCGAGCCCTGTTGCCCGCCCCATGCCGGACTCGCTGTGCAGAATCGTCACTGCACCGAGTTCGACAGATCCTCTAACTCCGCGCCCCGATCTGAGTTACGGGCCGAATGTCCGCGCCGGTCAGGCGGATCACCCGTCCCGCGCGTCCTCTTCTGATGTGACCAAGGACATGACGAAGGACACGGCGAAGGCCCCGACCGAGAACGGGCCGGGGAATGCGCCGGGGAATGCGCCGGAGAACAAGCCGGAGAACAAGCCGGAGAACAAGCCGGAGAACAAGCCGGAAAAACCCGCGCCGGAGCGGCTGTCCGCCGCGGAGACCTGGCGCGCGCTGTACGCGTACTTCCGCCCGCACCGCGCGGTCGTCGCGCTCGGCGCCCTGTGCACGCTGATCGGCGCCGCGACCGGCCTCGCCCAGCCGCTCGCCGCGAAGGCGCTGGTGGACCGGCTCGGCGGCGACCAGTCGACCGCGGGGATCCTCGTGGTCCTCACCGCCCTCGTGGTCCTCGGCACGGCGATCGAGTCCATCGGCGCGTACGTCCTTGAACGCACCGCCGAATCCGTGGTGCTCGCGGCCCGGCGCACCCTGATCGGGCGGCTGCTGCGGCTGCGCCTGCCCGAGGTGGAGCGGACCCAGCCGGGCGACCTGATGTCCCGGATCACGTCGGACACGACGCTGCTGCGCGCGGTCACCACGCAGTCCGTGGTGTCGGCGGTGGCGGGCGGGCTCAGCTTCCTCGCCACCATCGTGATGATGGGTCTGATGGACGCCGTGCTGCTCGGCGTCACGCTCGGGGTGATCGTGCTGATCGGCGGTGCGATGAGCCTGGTGATGCCCAAGATCGCGCGGTCGACGGAGCGGGCCCAGGAAGCGGTCGGCACGATCTCGACCGCGCTGGAGCGGGCGTTCGGCGCGTTCCGCACCCTCAAGGCGTCGGGCGCCGAGCAGCGGGAGACCGAGGTGGTGCAGGCGGCCGCGCAGGATGCGTGGCGGCACGGGGTGCGGTCGGCGAAGTGGCAGGCGGTGGCGTGGAGTTCGGTCGGACTCGCGGTGCAGGTGTCGTTCCTGGCGGTGCTCGGCATCGGCGGCGCGCGGGTCGCGTCCGGAGCGATCTCGATCTCGACGCTGGTGGCCTTCCTGCTGTTCCTCTTCTATCTGATCGACCCCGTCTCCCGGCTCGTCGAGGGCGTCACGCAGTACCAGGTCGGCTCGGCGGCCATCGCCCGCATCGTGCGCGCCGAGCGCCTGGAGACAGAGGACGTCCCGGGACCCGTGGACGGGCTCGTGGACGGGCCCGCCCAAGACGGTCCTGCCGCGGTCGCCTTCGAGGACGTGACCTTCCGCTACCGGGAGGGCCTTCCGTACGTCCATCACGGCGTGAGCTTCGAGATACCCGGCCCCGGCATGACCGCGTTCGTCGGCCCTTCGGGCGCGGGCAAGACCACCGTGTTCGGCCTCATCGAGCGGTTCTACGAGGCGTCGGGCGGACGTGTCCTGGTCGACGGCCGTGACGTACGCGAGTGGCCGCTGGCCGAACTGCGCGCCGCCATCGGGTACGTGGAGCAGGACGCGCCCGTCCTGGCGGGCACCCTGCGCGAGAACCTGGTCTTCGGGGCGCCCGACGCGACCGAGGCCGAGATCCGGGACGCGCTCGTACGCGCCCGCCTCGACACGCTGGTGGAGCGGCTGCCCGACGGCCTGGACACGCTGGTCGGCCACCGCGGCTCACAGCTGTCCGGCGGCGAACGCCAGCGGGTGGCGATCGCCCGGGCGATGCTGCGCAAGCCGCGTCTGCTGCTCCTGGACGAGGCGACCTCGCAGCTGGACGCCGTCAACGAACTGGCGTTGCGCGATGTCGTGGCCGAGCTGGCGCGGGAGGTGACGGTCCTCGTGGTGGCGCACCGGCTTTCCACGGTGACGCTGGCCGACCGCATCGTGGTGATGGACGCCGGAGTGGTGCGTGCGTCCGGCACCCACGCGGAGTTGGTGGCGGCCGATCCGCTGTACGGGGAGCTGGCGGCGACCCAGTTCCTGGCGGCGTCGGCGTGAACGGCGCCTGTTCGGCCGCCGGTTGGGGTGCGTAAAGATCTGGCTCCGCAGGTGATGGCGGGTATGGGACGGCGGGCATGAGCACCGTACGCAGAAGAGCGGAAATGTTCGTCGAGGCCGAGCGGGACGGGCGGTTGAACGCCCGCACCACCGGGGGCGAGCGGGAGATGCTCGCCGACTTTCTGACCGCGCAGCGCACGACGCTGGAGATGAAGTGCGCGGGCCTCCAGAGCGAGTTGTCCCGGCGTTCGGTCGCGCCGTCCACGCTGTCGCTCCTCGGCATCGTCCGGCATCTGGCCGAGGCGGAGCGCCGCTGGTTCCGGTGTGTCCTCGCGGGCGAGGAGGCACCGCCCCTGTTCGTCTCGGACACCCGCCCCGACCACGACTTCGAGGGCGCGGTGCCCGACCCCGCGGTGATCGCCGGGGCTTGGGAGGCCTGGCGTGCGGAGGTCGAGTTCGCCGACCGACTCGTCGCCGGTGCGCCCGATCTGGACATCGAGGGGGCGGACGGCTGGAAGGGGAAGGTGTCGCTGCGCTGGGTGCTGATCCACATGGTGGAGGAGTACGCGCGGCACAACGGCCACGCCGATCTGCTGCGGGAGCGGATCGACGGGGCGGTCGGCGTGTGAGCGTGCGCGGGGGGCTCAAGGGGCCGTTCCCGGCGTGACGTCGAGGACGGCCTTGCCGGAGATCCGCCGGTCAAGGAGCGCCCGCGCGGCCTCCGGGACTCGCTCCCAGGGGCCGCGCCAGTCGACCTCCGGGGAGAGCCGGCCCGCCGCGGTGAAGGCGAGCAGCGTGGCGAGGTCGGGCCCCACCTCGTGGACGTCTCCGAACGTACTCATGGTCTTCGGCGCACCGATGTGGAAGAGCGAGTAGGGGGCGAACACGGCGGGTTCGCCGGAGGCCCAGCCGATGTTCTGCACGCCCCCGCCGGAGGCGAGGAGCTCCCAGGCGGCCGTGAGCTGCGGCCCGCCCACGGTGTCCAGGACGAGGTCGACGGGGGCGTCGATCCCCTCCAGGCCGACCACCACCTCGTCGGCACCGAGTTCGGCGAGCCCCTTGCCGCGCTCCGGCGAGCCGACGGAGGCGATGACGTGCGCGCCGCCCAGCGCGGCCAGCTGCACCGCGTAGCGGCCCACACCGCCGGCCGCCCCGGTGATCAGCACCCGGTGGCCCAGGATGGGCCGCGAGCGCAGCGTCCGCAGGGCCGTGATGCCCGCCATCGGCAGCGCCGCGGCGTCGGCGAGGTCGACCCCGGCGGGCACTTCGGCCACCGCGGTGGTGTCCACGGCCATGCGCTGCGCCCACGCCCCGGCGCCGAATGCGGCGACGCGGCCGCCGACGCCGGGACCGGTGCCGTCGGCCGAGGCGCGCACGACGATCCCGGCGGCGTCATAGCCGTGCACGGTCCCGGGCGGCCGCTGCCCGGCGAAGGCGACCTCGCCGCGGTTGAGGGAGATGTGCCGTACGTCGAGCACCAACTGGCCTGCGGACGGCCGGGGTTCGGGGGCCTCGCCCAGGCGCAGGGAGCCGGGGGCGGCGGGGTCGACGACGAGCGCGCGCATGTCCATTAAGTACTCCTCGGGGCAGTGCAGAGCGGCAGGGCAGGACGGCATCACCCATGCGGACTGCCGGTCCGCTTGGGTCGGGGGTAATCTATCCGGACCAACAGCCCGCTTTCAATGAGGAGTTGACGTCATGGCGGAGCGCGCCGACGCGGCACGCAACCGCACGGCGGTCCTGCGCGCCACCGAACGCCTCCTGGTCGAGGGCGGCGGGGCACCCGTCTCGCTGGACCGGGTCGCGGCCCTGGCCGGCGTCGGGAAGGGCACGGTCTTCCGCCGCTTCGGCAGTCGCGCCGGGCTGCTCCAGGCACTCCTCGAAGAACGCTCACGCGAACTGCGCGAGGCTATCTCCCACGGACCCCCGCCGCTGGGTCCGGGCGCACCTCCCGGCGACCGGCTGCACGCCTTCCTCGACGGCCTGGGCGCGATCGCCGAAACCAACGCCATCCTGTTCTCCGCCCATGAACAGGCGTGTGCCGAGGACAAGTACGCCGACCCCAGCTTTCGCTTCTGGCACGGGCACCTCGGCTCCCTGCTGGCCGCCGAACGCCCCGACCTGGATGCCGATTTCCTCGCCCACGGCCTGCTGGCCCTCTTCGACGGAGCGCTGATCCGCCACGTGACCCCGCCCGACGACCCGCGCTACTTCACCCGCTCCGTCCAGCAGATGGCGACGGCCCTGCTCACCCGCCCGGCAGGACGCCCGTGACCACGCTTGACGACCTCGTACGCCCACAGCGTTACCCGCGCTCCTCCCGCTACGACCCGGCCTGACTGCTCGGCCTCGACATGGGCCCGAACTCGCTGTGGCTCCTGGAGAATCTGGCGCGGGACCTCGATCTGCGCCCCGGAATGCGGGTGCTCGATCTCGGCTCGGGCAAGGGGGCGCCGACGCGGTCGTGAGCATCGACGCCTTCGAGTACTTCGGCACGGCCGACGGCTACCTGCCCTACCTGTGGGCGATCACCGAACTCGTCACCGTCACCTCGGCGCGACTCCAACAGGACGGCTGTTGGGAGAAGGCCTGCCCCAGGTGAGCGACGGCTGACTCCGCCAGGGCGCGGACCGCCGGGTGCCAGGGGCGGGCGTGCGGCCCGGTCAGTACGAGACGGCGCGAGACATGGGGCCGCAGCGGCAACAGGACCAGATCGGCGGGGATCAGGGAGCGGGAGACCTGGGACAGGACGGTCACGCCAAGGCCGGCCTGCACCATGCTGATCAGCGTGGCCAGGTCCCGCACCCGGTGGGCGGGAGCGAAGTCGAGCCCCGCCAGCTCGTGGATCGTACGGATACGGACTTCGCAGCCGTTGGGGGAGATGAGGAACGGGTCGTCCTCCAGGTCGCGGATGTCCACGGCCGGTTCGTCGGCCAGCGGATGGTCGCGGGGCAGCAGGGCACGGTAGCCGTCCGTGGCGAGCGGGATGCCGGTGCCGGGCGGCGGGTCGATCACGATGCCGGCATCGGCCGCGCCGCTCTCCAGCCAGGCCGCCACTTCGGCGCTGTCCCCTTCGAAGGCCCGCACGGTGAGCCGCGGCAGATCCTGGCGCCAGCGCCGCAGCAGGCCGGGAACAAGACCCTGGCAGACGGTCGGTGTGGCGGCGAGCCGCACGGTGCCGGTCAGGGTCCGGGCGGCATCGGCCGCGATCCGCTCCACCGTCCGGGCCGCCGACAGCGCACTGCGCGCGTGCGGCAGGACCTGCTCGCCGAGCGCGGTGGCCCGCACCGGCGTGGCGCGGACGAGCAGCGGGGCGGCCAACTCGCGTTCCAGGGAGGCGACGGCGTGCGACACCGCGGACTGGCTCATGCCCAGTTCGTCGGCGGCCGCGCTGAAGCCGCCCGCGTCGACGACGGCGATGAAGGCCCTCAGCTGGGGGATGTTCACGGTCATGCGTGCGCCTCATATGCCTATGAAACCTATGCGTTGGCTCCATGGTGCCAGGCCCGCGAGGCTTGCTCCGTGCCGCCGAAACCGGCGGAACACCGAGCACGCGCAAGGAGAGTCATGCCGTACTTCCGGGTCACCGTCACCGACCCCGACCTGCCCGCCGACGTCCAGAGCGCCCTCGCCGAAGGGCTGACCCGCCTCGCCGTCACCTCCCTGGGCAAGTCGAGCGCGCGGACCGTCGTCCACATCAACCTGGTGCCGGGTGCTGCCTACTTCATCGACGGCAGGCCGCTGGCCGGCGTCCGTGACGCGCACGTGGAGGGCAGCATCACCGCGGGCACGAACAGCGGCGCGCAGAAGGCCACCTTCATCGCCGAGGCCGGTCAACTCCTGTCGCAGCTGCTCGGCCCGCTGCCCCGGGCCGGGGTCGCCCTGCACGAACTGCATCCGGAGAGCTACGGCTACGACGGAGTGACCCAGTTCGACTTCTACCGCCGGGACGCGGGCCGATAGGCAGCTTCGGTCGGCTTCTGGCTGCTTCAGGCGTTGAGGCGTACCAGCGTCTCGTGGAAGGAGACGGCCTGCTCGGGCGGCCGGTTGTGCGGGAGTTTGGCGAGCAGCACGGCCATGCCGCACGTGTTGGTGACGCCGGAGAAGACGAGCCCGGCGGCCACCGCTCCGGACAGCCAGTGCGCGGGCGGCCAGGCGAGGCCCGCCAGGAAGCCGAGCAGGACGAGCGATCCTGCGGCGAGCCGGACCTGCCGGTCCATCGGCCAGGTGGTGCGGGCCCCGGCGGGCCGCTCCACCGGGTGGCCGTCCGCGGCCCAGGCGCCGGTCCCGCCCGCCAGGGTGGCCGCTTCGACGCCGAGGTCGGCAAGGCGGGCGCAGCCCTTGGCGGAGCGGGCTCCGGAAGCGCAGACGACGAGCAGGGGTGTGCGCGCCGCCGCGGCCCGCAGGGCGTCGGCGGCCTCGTCCAGGCGGTCGAGCGGGACGTTGTGGGCGCCGGGCAGATGACCGCCCGCGTACTCGCCGGGGGTGCGGACGTCGATGACGGTGAACTCACCGGAACGCGCCGTGGCCTGGGCTGGGGTGAGGGTGCTCGGGTCGCTCACGGAACAATGCCTTTCGATGATTGGTTCCCCCCTCCAGGTAGAATACCCGTGGGGGTATGCGGAGGAGGACGTGTGGAACTCGACATGAGCGCCGACGAGCTGAAGTCGGCGCTGAACCGGCTTCGGCGGGCTCAGGGTCAGCTCGCGGGAGTGATCAGGATGATCGAGGAGGGCCGGGACTGCGAGGACGTCGTCACGCAGCTGGCCGCCGTCTCCCGTGCCCTGGACCGGGCCGGGTTCTCGATCATCGCGACGGGGCTGCAGCAGTGCATGACCAGCGAGGACCCGCAGGTGCGGGACTCCGCGCAGATGCGGGCCCGCCTGGAGAAGCTCTTCCTGTCGCTGGCCTGAGGCCCGCCGTCCCCGCCCGGCGTCGGGGCCGTTCCCTGCTGAGCGTCACAGCAGGACGCCGATCCCCATCGCCGCGGCGACGAACAGCAGCAGGCTGCCGAAGACACGCTGCAGGGTGCGGGGGGAGACCTTCGTACTCAACCGCCTGCCGTCCCAGGCGCCCAGGACCGCCGTCGCGATGAACGGCATGATCAGCGCCCAGTCCAGGGTGACGGCGGTGGTCGCCCGAGCCGCGAGGGCCACAAGGGCGTTGACGATGATGACCAGCAGGCTGGTGCCCACGGCCGCGCTCATCGGTACGGCGAGCGCGGCCACCAGGGCGGGCACGGCGAGGAAGCCGCCACCGACCCCGAGGAGGCCGGTCACCGCCCCAAGTCCTGCGCCCGCTCGCGCCGCGCGGGGCACCGACACCGTCCCGCCCTCCGGCGGCGTCCCGCGGCGCAGCATCCGCAGCGCGGCGAGCACCGCGAGGCCGGCGAAGGCCAGGGTCAGCGCGGTCGCGGGGATGCGCGCGGACAGGACTCCCGCCGCGGCGGCGGGCAGCAGTCCGGCCGCGGCGAACACGAGACCGGCCCGCCAGCGCACCGCTCCCGCCCGCGCGTGGGCCACCAGCGCGGCGAGCGAGGTGACGATCACGATGACCAGGCTCGCGGTGGTGGCCTCGGCCGGGCTGAAGCCAAGCAGGTAGATGAGGGCCGGGACGGTCAGGATGCTGCCGCCCGCCCCGAGCGTTCCCAGGGCCAGACCTACGAGAGCCCCAGCGATCAGGGCGAGTATCGGCGCGGTCATATGACGGTGCCCGCAGCCCCGGGCGCGTCCTGTCCGCCGGGTCCGCGCCAAGCCTCGTAACTACCAGGCCCGCTACCGGCCTCGTACGCCTCATGGGCATGGGGCAGCGTCCTCGTACATGTCCGCGTCGGGCGGTGCGCCCGCGCGGAGGGAGCGCGGCCGGGGCCGCGTGGGGAGATGAGCATGGTCGTGTTCCTCGGCAGCTCCTCGCGGGCCGGACCGGGTCGCCGCCCGGCCCGCAAGGCTGTGGGGTCAGTTGCGGGCGGGCGTGACGAGCGTGAGGCCGGCGTCGGCGGCGGCCGCGTAACCGTCGTCGACGGCCACCACCGCGCGGCCCGCGGCGTCCAGGACGGACGCGGCGATCGCCGCGCGCATGCCGCCGGCGCAGTGCACCCACACCGCACCCGCGGGCACCTCGTCCAGGCGCCGGTGGATCTCGTGGACCGGGATGTGCACGCTGCCCTCGAGCCAGCCGCCGGACCGCTCGCTCGCGCGGCGCACGTCGAGCACCACCGGGTCCGCACCCTGCTCGCGCGCGGCGGCCAGATCGGCGAACGTCGCCCGCCGGAACGACGCGAGCGGCGCCGTCCCGTCGGCCCACTCGGTTGGGGAGCCGGTGGCGGCCGCGGCCGGGCGGTCGATGCCCACGCGGGCCAACTCCCGCTGGGCGCGGGCGACATCCTCGGCGCTCTGCGCGAGCAGCGTCACCGGCTTGCCCCACGGGATCATCCACGCCAGGTAGGTCGCAAGACGACCGTCGACCTCGAAGTTGAACGACCCGGCCACATGCCCCTCGGCGAACGCCACCCGATGGCGCAGGTCCACGACCCACTCGCCCGCCGCGAGACGCCGCGCTATCTCGGCGGCGTCAGCACGCTCCGGTTCGGTCAGGTCCACGGGTGCCGGGCCCGCGGCATTGGCCGGACCCATGTGCGCGTAGTAGGCGGGTACGTCGTCCAGACCGGCCAGGAGATCGGCGACGAACGTCTCCACGTCCTGCACCAGGGCCGGGTTGGACACCTTCTCCGTGCCGATGGTGCTGCGTTCGCCGCCCCCGTCGGCCGACGAGCAGAAGCTGCCGAAGCCGTGCGTGGGCAGCACCGCCACCTCATCCGCCAGTTCGGCGGCGAGCCGGTGCGCGGAGGCGTGCTGCGCCCTGGCCAGCTCCTCGGTCAGCCGGGGCTCCACCAGATCCGGCCGCCCCACGCCGCCGATCAACAGTGATCCGCCGGTGAACGCGGCCACCGCCCGCCCGTTCTCCTCCAGGACGTACGAGGTGTGGTGCGGGGTGTGGCCCGGCGTGGCCACCGCCCGCAGCGTCAGCCCCTCGTCGACCTCCTCCACGTCCCCGTCGGCGACCGGCACCCGCGGATACGCCACGGATGCACCGGCGGGCACGAGATAGCGGGCGCCGGTGAGGCGGGCCAGCTCGAGACCGCCGGTCACGTAGTCGTTGTGCACGTGCGTCTCGGCGACGGCGACGATCCGAACGCCGCGCAGGGCGGCCGCGGCGATCACCCGGTCGATGTCGCGCGGCGGGTCCAGCACGACCACCGCGCGGGACCCGCCCGCCAGGTAACTCCGGTTGCCCAGACCCTCGGTCTCCAGGACGTCGGCAAAGAACACGGCACACTCCCTCGTCACACTTTTTACCCCCCGGGGTATCTCTCTTCACCGTAACAGAAATACCCAGGGGGGTATTTTCGGCCAGGTCGGGTGCGCCGTACGCCACTGTCTGACGCCGGAGCGGCGGGAGCGACTCGAGGTGGCGCGCCAGGACGCCGGGGCGGCGTGAGCGAGGTCAGCGCGGCCGCGACGGCCGTGGCCGCGAACGCCGTCTGGAGGCCCAGATGGTCGGCGACCTGGCCGAGCAGGGCAGGGCCGGTGATGGTGCCGAGGCCGAGCGCAAGGACGGTGGCCGTGAAGCCGGGGGTGGGGCGGTCGGGGAAGACGCGGTAGCTCCACACGGCGAGGAGGCCGGAACCCGCCATGAAGCAGGGGCCGTAGAGGAGGGCGGAGAGGAGGGCCGCGGGCAGGGAGGCGCCGGAGAAGTGGGTCGCGGTCAGCAGGGCCGCGGCCGCGGCGAGGCCCGCGAACAGGCCGCGGTGGACACGGCGAAGCCCGAACCGGTCGATGGCGGGCCCGGTCAGGACGCCGAGCGTGCCCGCCAGGCCGATCAGCGTCCAGAACAGGGGTGCGGTCGCCGCGGAGCTCGTCCCCGCGTGGTCGGAGACGGCCTCGGCGGCGAAGGCCCAGTAGACGGCGCCGACAAGACCGTAGGAGAAGGCGGTCGTGTAGAGGGGGAGGGCGGGGCGCCGGGCGAGCCAGCCCAGGCCCGGACGCGGGGAGGGCCGCCCCGCTGTGGCGTCGGCGCGGTCCGTCGCCGGGCGCGCGCGGCCGCCGCCCGGCAGGACGCGGGCGTTGGCGAGCGTGGCCAGGAGCGCCGCGGCGGCGAAGGCGAGCCAGACTTGGCGCCAATGCCCGCCCTGGGCGGCCAGCGTCAGCGGCCCCGCGAGAGCCACGGCGAAGGCGGTGCCGGTGGCGATCGCCCCCATGGCCCGTTCGCGCTGGTCCGGGGGGAGTGTGCGGTCCACGGCGTCGGAGTAGGGGGCCCACACCCACCCGGGGCTCGTCCCGGCCAGGACAAGACCGGCGGTCAGCGTGAGCGGCCCGTCGGCCCAGGCCACCAGCGCCATTCCGGCTGCCGCTGACAGACCGCCCGCGACGACCAAGGGGCGCGGTCCAAGGCGGGTGACCAGGGCGCCGACCAGCAGCAGGGCGGCGATGTAACCGAGATAGCCGGCGCTGGCGATGAGTCCGACCAGGGCGAGCGGCAGATCGAAGGCGCGCCGGAACTCGGGGAGGAAAAGACCGTAGCCGTAGCGGGCGAAGCCGAAGGTGACACCGACCGCGGCCATCCCGGCCAGGCTGACCCGCCACTGCACGGGCATCCGCCCCGCCCGTCGCTCCTGCCTCATGACCTGCCGCCTTCCTGGCTGTGTGCGCTCGCAGTGATCAGCCTGCGGCGAGGCCTCCTCCACGACCAGTGGCGTAAACGTCAGGGTCCACTAGATTTACGACATGGCTTCCGACCGGCAGGCACACACCTCCCGCCCCGCAGGCACCTCTAGCCCCTCCGTCCCCGCCCTGCGCGTGGCCGTCGCGCTCCTTTCGCCGTCCTCCCTCTTCGAACTGGCCGTGCCCTGCGCGGTGTTCGGCCAGGACCGGGGCGAGATCCCGTCCCCGGGATACGACTTGGCGTTGTGCCAGACCGTCCCGGGCGCTCACGACGCCGTCGGTGGGCTGCGCCTCGAGAGCTCCCACGGCCTCGAGACCCTGGCCGAGGCGGACCTGGTGATCGTCCCCGCGTGTGTGATGGGGGAGTACGAGCCGCCCGCCCCGCTCCTCGACGCGCTGCGGGCGGCGCACGCGGGCGGGGCGCGCGTGGCATCGCTGTGCTCGGGGGTGTTCGTCCTTGCGGCTGCCGGTCTGCTGACGGGCCGCGAGGTGGCCACCCACTGGATGTACGCCGACGAACTGCGCAGCCGCCACCCGGAAGTGACGGTCAACGACCGAGCCCTCTACATCGACGACGGAGACATCCTGACCAGCGCGGGCACCGCCGCCGCGATCGACCTGTGCCTGCACATCGTGCGCCGCGACCACGGCGCGGCGGTGGCGGCGGAGGTGGGCCGGCGGATGGTGGTGGCCCCGCACCGTGAGGGCGGCCAGGCGCAGTACGCCCGCCCCAGGACCGCCGCCGCGGCTTCGCCCGCCGCGGGTACGGGACTTGCCCCGGTCCTGGACTGGACGCTCGCCCGGCTGCACGAGCCGCTGGCCGTCGCCGACCTCGCGGGCCGAGCGGGCATGAGCGTACGCACCTTCGAACGCCACTTCGCCCGCGAGGTGGGCACCACCCCGTTGCGCTGGCTCAATCAGCAGCGCGTCACGCACGCCCGCACCCTGCTCGAGACCACCGACCTGCCGGTCGACGCCGTCGCCGAACGCAGCGGCCTCGGCACGGGAGACGGCCTGCGGCAGCACTTCCACCGCCTGATGGGCACGACTCCGGCGGCCTACCGGCGCACCTACCGGGGGACACCGGGCTGACGGGCGGTCCGGCTCCCTTCTCCGGAGGCCGGAACGCCTGCCGCGTCGGTGATCGGCGCGACGGGCGTGTCGGCGGCCCGCACCCAGCGCGGCCCGTCCACCCCGTACACGGCACGGGGCTCCGGGAACGCCGCGAGCAGGACGAGATACACGATCGCCGCCACGGCCGCGCCCAGCGGCAGGCTGATGTCGGCGCCGCCCGAGAGATCGCCGAGCGGCCCGACGAACTGCCCGGGGATGTTGGTGAACAGCACGCCGGTCACCGCGCCGGTCCACCAGGCCGACATGCCCCGCCAGTTCCAGCCGCGCGTGAACCAGTAGCGGCCGCCGTGCCGGCGGCGGGTGAAGACCTGGAGTGCCTCGGGGTCGTACCAGCCGCGCCGGGTGACATAGCCGAGCATCATCACGATCATCCACGGCACCGTGCAGGTGATGATCATCGTGGCGAAGGTGGAGATCGCCTGGACCAGGTTGAAGCCGAATCGTCCTACGAAGATGAACGCGATGGACAGCACGCCGATCAGGACGGTGGCGCGCACCCGGCTGAGCCTTGGGAAGACCGAGGAGAAGTCGAGGCCGGTGCCGTACAGCGCGGTCGTCCCGGTCGACATGCCGCCGATCAGCGCGATCAGACAGACCGGCAGGAAGTACCAGTCGGGCGCGATCGCGAGCAGCCCGCCGACGAAATTGGGGGCGGCCGGGTCCAGATACTTCGGGGCCCGCTCGGCGATGATCGCCGCCGTCGCCAGGCCGAAGCCGAACGGCAGCACCGTGGCGAGCTGCGAGAGGAACGCCGCGCCCATCACCCTGCGGCGCGGCGTCTCGGCCGGGATGTAGCGGGCCCAGTCGCCCAGGAACGCGCCGAAGGAGACCGGGTTGGACAGCACGATCAGCGCGGCGCCGATGAAGGAGGGCCAGTACAGGTCCTGGGTGGCCCGGTCGGCGTCCGGGGTGAAGACACCGGCGTACGAAGGATCGAAGTCACCGGCGAAGGCGAAGAGGCCGAGGACGAACAACAAGGTCGCGGCGATCACCGCGACCTTGTTGACGAGCAGCATGAAGCGGAACCCGTAGACGCACACGGCGAGCACAAGGACGGCGAAGACGGCGTACGCACAGCCGTACGCGAGGTCGCTCTCCGGCACGCCGAGCAGCCGGTGCGCCCCGCCGATGAGCGCGTCGCCCGAGCTCCACACCGACAGCGAGAAGAACGCCACGGCGGTGAGCAGGGAGAGGAAGGACCCGACGATCCTGCCGTGCACCCCCAGATGCGCCGACGAGGAGACGGCGTTGTTCGTGCCGTTGCGCGGCCCGAAGACCGCCATCGGGGCAAGCAGCAGGGAGCCGGTGAGCAGCCCGAGGAGCATCGCCGCGAGCCCCTGCCAGAAGGAGAGCCCGAACAGGATGGGGAACGCGCCGAGCACACACGTGGCGAAGGTGTTCGCGCCACCGAACGCGAGCCGGAACAGATCGAGCGGCCCGGCGGTGCGATCCGCGTCCGGGATGCGTTCGACCCCGTGCGTCTCGACCTGGGTGACGGACGGCGGCGAATCCTTGGACACAGGCAGCTCCCTGGAAGGCGGCAACACGGCGCGCTGGATGCGGTGTTGGAGGTGCAGGGAACGTAGACGCCGCGGGCCGCACCGCACCAGTGCCGGATTCGCACTGCTTACGGCGGTGTGATGGACGATTCGCACACTCACCGGGCGGGGGCATCGCCCCGCGAGACCGCCTCGCGAAGCCGCCGTGCGCACGCGGCGCCGGGATCACCCGGCAGCAGAAGCGAGTTCGCGGACCACGGTCATGTCGTCGAAGGGCAGGAGCAGTTCGCCGACGATCTGGTGGGGCTCGCTGCCCTTGCCCGCGACCAGGACGACGTCGCCGGGACGTGCGGCGGACAGCGCGCACGCGATCGCCGCGCGACGGTCGGCCACACGGTGGAAGGGTGTCGCGGTGGACGTCAGGCCGGGGACGATCTGGTCCAGGATGCGGTCGGGGTCCTCGTCGCGCGGATTGTCCGTGGTGAGGACGCACAGGTCGGAGTGGCGGCCGGCTATCTCGCCCATCAGGGCACGCTTGGTGGTGTCACGGTCGCCGCCGCAGCCGAAGACGGTGATCACCGACCCGGTGGCGAAACCGCGGATCGTGGCGAGGACCTTCTCCAGCGAGTCGGGGGAGTGCGCGTAGTCGACGATCACACAGACGCCCCGCACGGTGGTGAAGCGCTCCAGTCGGCCCGGCGTCGGCGGCATCCGGTCCAAGGCCTCGACGAGCGCCGGGAGTTCATGCCCGAGCAGATGGCACGCCGCGAGGGCGGCGAGCGCGTTGGACACCGAGAAGCGGCCCGGGACCGGGATCGCGGCAGGATACTTGCGGCCGTCGTGATGCAGTGTGAAGCGACTGCCCACGGCGTCCACGACCAGATCGCTCGCCCGGTAGTCGGCCGGCGCGTCCAGGCCGTAGGTGGTCACGGCGCCCGGCATCAGGGCGAGGATCTCGGCGCTGACGGGGTCGTCGGCGTTGGCCACCGCACGGTCGCACAGCCCGCCGAAGAGGCGCAGCTTGGCGTCCTTGTAGTGCGCCATGGTCCCGTGGTCGTCCAGGTGATCCTGGGTGAGATTGGTGAACACGCCGATGTCGACGGGCACATGGTCGAGGCGCCGCTGCACCAGACCCATGGACGTGGCCTCAAGGACCACCCCGGCCGTGCCCCGGTCACGCATCTGCCCGAGCAGGTAGTGGAGGTCCGGCGACTCCGGGGTGCTCAGCACCGACCGCGGCATCGGGATCCGCTCCTGACCGATCCGGCTGCCCGAGGTGCCGATCACCCCCACCTTCGCGCCCTCCGCAAGACGGAGAGCCGACTCGACCATGTACGAGACCGAGGTCTTGCCGTTCGTACCGGTGATCGCCACGACATCCATCGCACGCCCCGGCTCCCCGTAGTAACGGGAGGCGGCGAGCGAGGCCGCGACCCGCGTGTCGGCCACACGGACCACGCAAGCCTGCCCGGCCGCCCCGTCCGCCGACACCCAGCCGCCCTCGACGAGCACCGCCACCGCTCCCCGCTCAAGGGCCCGCGCGACGCCCCCGGGCCCGCCCTCCTCCTGCCCGGGAACGGCGATGTACAGCGAGCCGGATCTGACCCGCCCGGCGTCAAGGGTGATCCCCGCGGTGACCGGCACCCCCGGGTCACCGTGCAGAACGTCGTGGTCGTGCCCATGGAGCAGTGCGCTGAGCTTCATAACTGTCCCCTCGAAGGCGGCCGGCGGCACGCCGCGCAGGCCCGGCCTGACGGGCGAGGGCGACGGTGAACCGGAATCCGCGGTGTGACGCGTTGGGCGAGCAGGCCCCGCAGGGGGATATCTGCGTGCGGGCCGAGGGCCAGGACGGCCGAGGATCGCTACCTGTGTGCCGCACGGCCGGCCGGTCGCGTCGGACACGGGATCCGGGCCGTGGAGGGCTGACCACAGGTGGCCGGGCGGAGCAGGGGCCTGCCCGACACCGCTTCAGTGTACGTCCGCCCCGGCCGGCCGCCGCCGTGTCGGAAACCCGCTGGTTCCGGGGCTCCCGTCCTTCCTGCGATCACGACTCTCGGCCCGGCGGCGTCGACGGCTCCGAAGTGATCGAGGCGCCGGCCGTGTCCGGCAGCGACTGACCTGCCTGGTACGTGTCTCTCAACTGCCGTTATCCGTCACCCTCTTGACGTGAATACGTCACTCGGTATGGTCTAGGCCAACGGCGGCGGGAGTCATTCCGGATAACCGCGGCTCCGGTGTGCCGGTGCGCTCCTTGCCGCTCAGCCCCCCCACCACGCGGCGGTCGGCCGTGCCCCCGGCATGCCTCCGTCCGCCCAAGGAGTGATCGCTCATGCGTTCTCGTGTCCTCGCCGCCGCGCTGACCGCCACGGCCGCCGTCGCCGCCCTCACCGTGCTGACCCTCGCCCCCAACGCCTCCGCCGAGAAGACGGACGCGGGGGAGCGGGCCGCCGCGGAATTCATCGTCAGCGAGGCCCAGTTCAACCAGATGTTCCCGAACCGGAACTCCTTCTACACCTACAGCGGCCTCACGGACGCGCTCAGCGCCTATCCCGAGTTCACCGGGACGGGCAGCGACGCCGTGCGCAAGCAGGAGGCAGCGGCCTTCCTGGCGAACGTCAGTCACGAGACGGGCGGACTGGTCCACGTCGTCGAGCAGAACACCGCCAACTACCCGCACTACTGCGACAGTTCCCAGCCCTATGGCTGCCCCGCGGGCAACGACAAGTACTACGGGCGCGGCCCGATCCAGCTCAGCTGGAACTTCAACTACAAGGCGGCGGGCGACGCCCTGAACATCGACCTCCTGAACAACCCTGACCTCGTCCAGAATGATCCGGCCGTGGCGTGGAAGACCGGCCTCTGGTACTGGAACACGCAGAACGGGCCGGGAACGATGACGCCGCACAACGCCATGGTCAACAGCGCGGGCTTCGGCGAGACCATCCGCAGCATCAACGGCAGCCTGGAATGCGACGGGAAGAACCCGGAGCAGGTGCAGAGCCGGATCAACAACTACACCCGTTTCGCCGACGTACTCGGCGTCGCCCCCGGTGGCAACCTCAGCTGCTGACCCGGCGTCACGGCTTTCGCCGTCTGCCGCACCGGCTATGCGCGTGAAGCCGACGCGGCAGAACGGCGATTTTCGGCCAAGGTTAGTGCAGCGCTCAACAGGAGGCCAGGACAGGGCTGGTTGGGCCGCCACGTGATCAATAGCCTGGTGCGCACCCCCTGTCACTGACCAAGGAGCTTCATGTCCACCGCGCAGCAGATCCCCGACATCCTCTCGCCGGAGTTCGCCGAGAACCCCTATCCGGCCTACCAGGCGATGCGGGAGAGCGCGCCGCTGCTGTGGCACGAGGCGACACAGAGCTGGATCGTCTCGCGGTACGCGGATGTCGAGCGCGTGTTCAAGGACAAGAGCTCGCAGTTCACCACCGACAACTACGACTGGCAGATCGAGCCGGTACACGGCAAGACGATCCTCCAGCTCAGCGGCCGGGAACACTCGGTGCGCCGGGCCCTGGTCGCACCCGCCTTCCGCGGCAGCGACCTCCAGGAGAAATTCCTGCCCGTCATCGAGCGCAACTCCCGCGAACTCATCGACGCCTTCCGGCACACCGGCACGGTGGACCTGGTCGCGGACTACGCAACGCGCTTCCCCGTCGACGTGATCGCCGACATGCTCGGCCTGGACAAGGCCGACCACGCGCGCTTCCACGGCTGGTACACCACCGTCATAGCCTTCCTCGGCAACCTTGCGGGCGACCCGGACGTCGCGGCGGCCGGTGAACGGACCCGCGTCGAGTTCGCCGAGTACATGTTCCCGATCATCCGGGAGCGCCGCGACAACCTCGGTGACGATCTGCTGTCCACCCTCTGCGCCGCCGAGGTCGACGGCGTACGCATGAGCGACGAGGACATCAAGGCCTTCTGCAGCCTGCTGCTCGCCGCCGGCGGCGAGACCACCGACAAGGCGATCGCCAGCATCTTCGCCAACCTCCTGACCCACCCCGAGCAGTTGGCGGCCGTCCGCGAGGACCGCACGCTGATCGCCCGCGCCTTCGCCGAGACACTGCGCCACACCCCGCCCGTCCACATGATCATGCGCCAGTCGGCCACCGAAGTGGAGCTCACCGGCGGCACGATCCCGGCCGGGGCCACCGTCACCTGCCTGATCGGCTCGGCCAACCGCGACGAGCAGCGTTACGCAGAGCCCGACCGCTTCGACATCTTCCGCGACGACCTGACCACCACGACCGCGTTCTCCGCCGCCGCCGACCATCTCTCCTTCGCGCTCGGCCGGCACTTCTGCGTGGGCGCGCTCCTTGCCAAGGCCGAGGTCGAGACCGGCGTCGGTCAACTCCTGGACGCGATGCCCGATGTGCGGCTCGCCGACGGCTTCGACCCGGTCGAGCAAGGGGTGTTCACCCGCGGACCGCAGTCCCTGCCGGTGCGGTTCACCCCCGTCACCGCCTGATCCGGCGGGGCGCCGCCCGTTCCCGCGGGCGGCGCCGTCCCTCCGTGCGCCACCGGCGTGAACTGCACCGGCAGCGACGTCAGACCCCGCATCCAGATGGACGGACGCCACGTCAACTCCTGCGGCTCCACCGCGAGTACGAGGTCGGGCAGCCGCTCCAGGAGCGTCTCCACGGCCGTACGGGCGATGACATCGGCGAGCAGCGGCGCGGGGTACGGGCAGCGGTGCTCGCCGTGACTGAAGGACAGGTGCGCGGAGTTCTCCGGGCCCACATGCGACTCGGGCCAGATCTGCGGGTCGGTGTTGGCCGCGGCGAGGCCGAGCACCAGACAGTCGCCCGCCCGGATCTGCCGCCCGCCGAGCTGGGTGTCGCGCACCGCCCAGCGGCCGATGAAGTTCTGCGTCGGGGTGTCGAGCCACAGCACCTCGTTCAGCGCCTCGCCCACGCTCAGGCGCCCGCCGGACACATTCAGCGCGAACCGCTCGTCGGTCAGCATCAGCCGCAGCGTGTTGCAGATCCAGTTGGCCGTCGGCTGCTGGGCCGCCGCGATGATCGAGATCAGGTCCTGGACGATCTCCTCGTCGGTCAGGCCCGCCGGGTGCAGCAGCATCCGCGAGGTGACGTCCGCACCCGGCTTCTCCCGCTTCTCCTTGACCAGTTGCTGGATCCGCTCCCCGACGCGCATGTACGCCGCCACCGGGTCGTCGCCCTCCGCCGCGTCCAGCGAGATCCGCAGATCGTCCACCAACCGCTGGGTGTCCGTGCCCGTGTGCGGCATGCCGCACATCTGCACCGCCGCCCGCATCGGCAGCGCGTGCGCGTACGCGCTCATCAGCTCCGCCTGGCCGCTGCCCGCGAACTCACCGATCAGCCGGTCCGCGATCCGGCCGCTGTCCCGCGCGAGCTCGAACTGGTCGACCCCCTCGAGCGCCTCCGTGATCACGCCCGCGCGCCGCCGGTGCTCCTCGCCCTCGGTGAAAAGGACCGACGGCTGATAGCCGACGAACGGAAGCAGCGGCCAGTCGGCGGGAATGTGCTCCCACTGGTTCCAGCGCCGCGAGTCGCGGGCGAACAGCTCGTCGTGGCCGGTCACATAGCTGACCTCGGAGTAGCCGAGCACCAGCCACGCGGGCACGTCCCCGTCCAGGAGCACGGGCGCCACCGAGCCGTGCTCTTTGCGCAGGCTGCGATAAAGCTGGGAGGGCGTCTGCTGGTACTCCAGGCCGCCCAGGCGCACGGCGCCCGCGTGGGCGGGGCAGCCAGGGGGCGGGCTCTGCTCGGGGG
>NZ_SRIC01000153.1 GCF_004684775.1 Streptomyces sp. MZ04 | reverse complement strand
CCCTCCCCCTGATACGCGAGGAGCTGGCCGCCACCCGCCGCCACAACAACACCGGCTCCCGCGGCATCATGCGCGATGCCTGTGCCGATGACGAGGTCCTGCTGAGGAGGTGCCGCCGCATCGCCGCCGCGCTCGCCCCGCAGGGCACCGGCTGACCTCCCCGGGCGCGGGACCCGCGAAGGCATCCAGGGCACTCCGGCCATGCCTTCGCCGTACCGGAAAGGCACTCACCGGGTCGGTGAGACCTCCACGGCCACCGCGTCCGGGCTGCCGTGGGTGAGGACCGGGTTGCCGCGGACCGAGACGAAGTCGCCGGGGGCGACCACACCCGAGCCGTCGAGGTCGGCATGAACACGGACCGTGTAGCGGGCCCGGGGGTCGGGAGGCGGCACCTCCAGGGTGAGGTGCGGGGCATCGGCGAGGTCCACGCCCCGCTCCACCACGCGGGACACGACGCGTGCCGGCGCGTCCGCGGCGGTGATCTCCTCGACCTGCGCGCGCAGGGTCACCGCGCCCTGCGGCGCCTTCGTCCCCGGCGCGAGACGGACAGCGATTTCTACGTTGCGCATACGCTCGCCCAGCCCTTGTTGGTCTCCATGTCCGCCACTACTTTCCGCAAAATAGCGCCCTTTACCGCGGGGCGGGAAGTCAGCAGCGAGGGAGAAACAGGATGCCTGCTTCGGAGTCGCGAGTTGCCGGTGAGGGACACGGGGAATTCCGGTCCTCGCGTGATGTGCAGACCGGTCTGATCGACGGTGTCAGTTTCCAGACCAAGCCTGTCCAGTACGTGAACATCGATGGGCTCGCGGTCTTCGAGGGCGACATCGTGCTCGGTACGGTGGCGGAGGTGGAGCGCCGCACTTCGGAACTGAAGGCGGAGTCCGAGGGAAAGGTTCCGCAGTCGGCGGTCGCCATCAGCGGAAAGCAATTCCGCTGGGCCAACGCTCTGGTGCCGTTCGAGATCGACTCGGCGCTGCCGAACCAGCAGCGGGTGACCGACGCGATCGCGCACTGGGAGAGCCGTACCCGGATGCGGTTCGTTCGGCGCACGCCCGCCAATCAGGGGCAGTTCAGCGACTTCGTCCGGTTCGTGCCGGGCGGTGGCTGTTCCTCGTTCGTGGGCCGGCAGGGCGGATCGCAGAACATCACGCTGGCAGGAGGCTGTTCGACGGGAAACTGCATTCACGAGATCGGGCACGCGATCGGCCTGTGGCACGAGCAGAGCCGTGAGGACAGGGACACGTTCGTCACGATCGTCTGGGCCAACATCACCCAGGGCTTCGAGCACAACTTCGACCAGCACATATCGGATGGCGACGACGTCGGCGCCTACGACTACGGCTCGATCATGCATTACCCGCGGGACGCCTTCTCGAAGAACGGCCAGGACACCATCGTGCCGTCCGTGCAAGGTGTCAGCATCGGTCAGCGTTCGGGGCTCAGCACCGACGACATCGCCGCCGTGCACGCGATGTACGGCCCCTCGCCGGCCTCCGGGCCCGTGGTGTCGTGGGAGTCGGACCGGCTCGACGTCTTCGGCATCGGCACCGACGCGGCGCTCCACCACAAGTGGTGGGACGGAAACGCCTGGGGCCCGAGCATCAAGAACTGGGAATCCCTCGGCGGCATCTGCACCAGCCCTCCGACGTCCATCGCGTGGGCGCACGACCGGCTCGACGTGTTCGTCATCGGCGCGGATTCCGCACTCCATCACAAGTGGTGGGACGGAAACGCCTGGGGACCCGGCGTCAAGGACTGGGAATCGCTCGGCGGCCTCTGCACCAGTGCGCCCGAGGCGATTTCCTGGGGCCCCGACCGCCTCGATCTCTTTGTGGTCGGCGCGGACTCCGCGCTCCACCACAAATGGTGGGACGGAAACGCCTGGGGCCCAAGCGTCAAGGGCTGGGAATCCCTCGGCGGAATCTGCATGACCAAGCCGATCGCCGTCTCCTGGGGCGCCAATCGACTCGACCTTTTCGTGATCGGCACGGATTCCGCGCTCTATCACAAGTGGTGGGACGGAAACGCCTGGGGCCCGAGCATCACGGGCTGGGAATCCCTCGGCGGAATCTGCAAGGGAACGCCCGCCGCGGTGTCCTGGGGGCAGAACCGCCTCGACCTGTTCGTCATCGGCGCCGACTCCGCGCTCCACCACAAATGGTGGGACGGAAACGCCTGGGGCCCGAGCATCAAGGGCTGGGAATCCCTCGGCGGCATCTGCAAGGGAACGCCCGCCGCGGTGGCGTGGGGAACCAACCGGCTCGATCTGTTCGTCATCGGCGCGGACTCGGCCCTGCACCACAAGTGGTGGGACGGAAACTCCTGGGGTCCGAGCGTCACGGGATGGGAATCCCTCGGCGGCATCTGCACCAGTCCGCCGGCGGCCGTCGCCTGGGAGCCGAACCGCCTTGACCTGTTCGTCACCGGCACGGACTCCACGCTGTTCCACAAGTGGTGGGACGGAAAAGCCTGGGGACCCAGCGTCCAGGGCTGGGAATCGCTCGGCGGAACCCTGACGAGCTTCAAGGACTGACCGCTCCGAGCCGCTCGGCGGGTGCCGCCGCTCCGGCCGGGTCACTCCTCGTGCTTCGCCCGGCTCGGCTGCACCCGCTTCGGCTCGCCCGGCATCTTCGGATACTCGGGCGGGTACGGCATGTCGCCGAGCCCCCGGTCGTGCTCGTCCCGGTCGGCCTGTTCGAGGAGGGCGTCGAGGGAGAAGGCGTGCTTCTCCATGTCCGCGTGCACATCGCCCACTTGGGCATAGCGGTGCGGCATGCTGGCGATGTCGAAGTCCTGCGGGACGGCGTCGTCGATCTCGTCCCAGCGCAGGGGCGCCGACACGGGCGCGTTCGGCCGGGGGCGGACCGAGTAGGCGGAGGCGATGGTGCGGTCGCGGGCGGTCTGGTTGAAGTCGACGAAGATCCGCTCGCCCCGCTCCTCCTTCCACCAGGCGGTGGTGACCGCGTCCGGCATCCGCCGCTCCAGCTCGCGTCCGCAGGCGATCACGGCACGTCGTACGCCGGTGAAGTTCCACCGCGGCTCGATCGGCACGAAGACGTGGATGCCGCGCCCGCCGGACGTCTTGGGCCAGCCCTGGAGCCCGAACTCATCGAGGACAGCCCGGAGTTCATGCGCGGCGCGCACCGCGTCCGCGTAGTCCGTGCCGGGCTGCGGGTCGAGGTCGATGCGGAGTTCGTCGGGGTGGTCGGGGTTGTCGCGGCGTACCGGCCAGGGATGGAAGGTGAGGGTGTTGAACTGGGCGGCCCAGACGACGGCGGCGATCTCGGTCGGGCAGATCTCGTCGGCGGTGCGGCCGCTGGGGAAGGCGATGGTTCCGGTGGGGATCCAGTCGGGGAGGTTCTTGGGGGCGCGCTTCTGGTAGAAGAACTCGCCGGCGACGCCTTCCGGGAATCGCTGGAGCGTCGTGGGACGGTCCCGCAGGGCGCGTACGATCCCGTCGCCGACCGCGATGAAGTACTGGGCGACGTCCAGCTTGGTGAAGCCCCGCTCCGGAAAGACGATCTTGTCGGGGCTGGAGAGCCGCACCATCCGCCCGCCCGCGTCGAGCTCCACCGCTTTACCAGCCATGCCGTCACGCTAGGCGCAGCGGGCAAAAGTCGCATACCGGGCGGGGAAGGGCGTACGGGATCAGAATCGAGCCATGGATCTGCCGGTGATGCCCCCCGTCAAGCCCATGCTCGCCAAGCCCGTGGCGAGGATCCCGCCGGGCATGCAGTACGAGGCCAAGTGGGACGGGTTCCGGGCGATCGTCTTCCGTGACGGTGCCGATCTGGAGATCGGCAGCCGGACGGGCAAGCCCCTCACCCGGTACTTTCCCGAGCTGGTCGAGGCGCTGCGGGAGCGTCTGCCGGAGCGCTGCGTGCTCGACGGCGAGGTCGTCATCGCGCGGGACGGGCGGCTCGACTTCGACGCCCTCACCGAGCGCATCCACCCCGCCGAGTCGCGCGTGCGGACGCTCGCCGAGCGGACCCCGGCCTCGTTCGTGGCCTTCGACCTGCTCGCTCTCGGCGACGAGGCGTTGCTCGACGCTCCCCTCACCGACCGGCGCGCCCGCCTGACCGAGGCCCTCGACGGGGTCACCGCCCCCGTCCATCTCGCGCCCGCCACCACGGACCCGGAGCTGGCGCGGGAGTGGTTCGAGCAGTACGAGGGGGCGGGCCTCGACGGGGTCATCGCCAAGCCGCTCGACCTGCGCTACCGGCAGAACGAACGCCTCATGTTCAAGATCAAGCACGAGCGCACGGCGGACTGCGTGGTCGCCGGCTACCGCTTTCACAAGAGCGGCCCCATCGTCGGTTCGCTCCTGCTCGGTCTGTACGACGACGGGGGCACCCTGCAGCACGTCGGTGTCTGCGCGGCGTTCTCCATGCAGCGGCGGGCCGAGCTGGTGGAGGAGCTGGAGCCGTTGCGGATGGAGTCCGTCGAAGGGCACCCCTGGGCGGCCTGGACGGAGGAGTCCGCGCACCAGACGTCCCGGATGCCGGGCGCCCCGAGCCGCTGGTCGGGCAAGAAGGATCTTTCCTGGGTGCCGCTGCGTCCCGACCGCGTCTGCGAGGTGGCGTACGACCACATGGAGGGCGGGCAGCGCTTTAGGCACACGGCGCGGTTCCGCACCTGGCGGCCGGACCGGACCCCTGACAGCTGCACGTTCACCCAGCTGGAGGAGCCGGTCCGGTACGACCTGGCGGATGTGCTGCGGTAGCCAGGTACGTCCGGCTACCGGAGACGCACAGCGGTTGGCTCGGAGCAACCGTGGGCGAGCTACTCGGAAGCTTCCTCGTACTGACTGGCAGCAAGCTTGCGAAGCCTCTGCGCCTGGTCCTTCTCGGTTGCGTGCAGCATCTTCTCGATCTCCGCCCGGTGCTCTGGGTTCGTCGCGTCCTTGACCATCCTCTTGAGCTCCTTGACGTACTTCCTGTACTGCGAGTCGACGAGTCGGTTGTCGATCCGGTTGAGGGCAGCGGCAAAGAGAATGGGCAGGAGCAGCACCAGGACAGGGGACGACCAAATGCATACTTTGCCCGGCCACGTAGCGGGCCCGAGGTTGTAGCCCACTGTCACAACGAGTCCGGCGATGCTGGCCCCGCTGAACTCCTCATGAGTGATGCGCTGCTTACGAAGCCTCGCCTTAGACATCGCGACGCTCACTGGATTCCGGGGGTTCTCCTACGACCCACCACTCTTCGGTGTCGGCCTCGTCGCGTTCCCTCGCGAGGAATTGCCGGATCTTCTCCCGCTCCTCGTCGGTGAGGTCACGTCCGCGAAAGACTGAATCGGCAACGGCGTCTTGCATCGTGCGCAAGCGCACGTCGCGGCGGCGGTACCGCATGCCCAGCGCCGCACCGAGGGCTCCCGCCGCTGCCCCCACAAAGCCCACAGCAGCCGAAACCGCCGCAACAGACCATCCCTCCATACGAGCAGGCTAGCTGGATCGTCGGCTCATCCACGCCAACTCCCGTCTTCCCGCAGCGGGTTGGACTCGGGGAGTACGGCGGCTACTGGTGGACGGCCGGCCATGACCGGGGCATCGATCAGATCGGCGGCACAATCACGCCAACATTCACGCCCGCCACCTCATGCCGCTTCCCCACCAGGGGCGGCGACCGTAAGCTCCTGCGCCTGATACGGGAGTTACCAACGGTAAGGGGGACGGGACATGGGGCGCTCGGGAGCCGGGGGCAGTACGAGGCGTACGTTCGTCGCGGGGGCGGCCGCGGCGGGTGGCGCGGCCGCGCTCGGCGTGGGGGCGCTGCCCGCCATGGCCGACGACCGCGGCCCGCGGGCACAGCAGTCGGTCGCCGTGCTCGGCGGCGGTGTCGCCGGTCTGACGGCGGCCCATGAACTGGCCGAGCGCGGCTTCGCCGTCACGGTCTACGAGCGCCGGGCGCTCGGCGGCAAGGCCCGCAGCATGGACGTACCGAACAGCGCGAAGGGCAACCGCAAGCCGCTGCCCGGCGAGCACGGGTTCCGCTTCATCCCCGGGATCTACCACAACCTCCCGGACACGATGCGCCGCATCCCGTTCCCCGGGAACGCGAACGGCGTGTGGGACAACCTCGCCGCGCCGCACGAGATGTCGTTCGCGCGCACCGGCCGCGAGGACCTCCGGATGCCGATCCCCTGGCCGGGAAGCGAGCCGGAGCAGCTCACGCTCGACGACATCCGGCGGGCGCTCAACGCGCTGCTCGACACCGCCTTCAACCTGCCGGCCCACGAGGCCGCGTACTTCGTGAACCGCGCCCTGGTCTTCCTCACCAGCTGCGACGAGCGCCGCGACGACACCTGGGAGTCGACGCCCTGGTGGGAGTTCACGCGGGCCGAGCAGATGTCGAAGGACTACCAGCGCATCCTCGTCATCGGCGTCACCCGCAACATCGTGGCGACCAAGGCCGAGGAGGCGAGCACCCGCACCGTCGGCACGCTCGGTGAGGCCTTCGTCTTCAACGCGCTCGGCCAGGGCGCGGACGGCCCGCCCGACCGGATCCTGAACGCGCCGACGAACGAGGCGTGGATCGACCCGTGGGTGACCCATCTGAAGTCGCTGGGCGTCGAGTTCCGCATGGGCTGGAACGTGCGCGACCTGGGCTTCGCGGGCGGCCGGATCACCAAGACCGTCGTCGAGGACCCGGACGGCGTACGCCACGACATCACCGCCGACCACTACGTCCAGGCCATGCCGGTGGAGCACGCGCGCAAGACGTGGAGCGGCGAAATGAAGGCGGCTGACCCCCAGTTGGCGCGCTGCGACAAGCTGGAGACGGACTGGATGACGGGCATCCAGTTCTATCTGACGGAGCACCCGCCCATCGTCAACGGCCACTTCAACTGCATCGACTCTCCGTGGTCGCTCACCGGCATCGCGCAGGCAGGACACTGGCCGGACCGCGACTTTCCCGCCGACTACGGGGACGGCGTCGCGGTCGAGTGCCTCTCCGTGGACATCTCCGAGTGGGACAAGCCGGGGATCCTGTACGGCAAGACGGCCAAGCAGTGCACGCGTGACGAGGTCGCCAAGGAGGTGTGGGCGCAGCTGAAGGCCGCGCTCAACGACACCGGCAAGACCGTCCTGAGCGACGGCAAGCTGCACTCGTGGTTCCTCGACCCGGGCGTCGACGGCCTCGGGACACCGAACCCGACCAACGAGGACGAGCTCCTCATCCACCCCGTCGGCACCTTCCACAACCGTCCGTCGGCCGCGACGAAGATCCCCAATCTCTATCTGGCGGGCGACTACGTGGCCGTACCGATCGACCTCGCGACGATGGAGGGCGCCAACACCTCGGCACGCCAGGCGGTGAACGCTCTCCTGGAGCGGGTGGGTTCGGATGCCGAACGCTGCACGGTGACTCCCCTGTACCGCGTTCCGGCGGTCGAGGCCCTCAAGCGCCACGACCGCACCCGCTACCGGCTCGGCCTGCCGAACGCCCTCGATCTGGGTTGAGCCCGTCGACGGAGGCGGAAAGCTGAACCCGTCGACGTAGGCTGAAGGCAGGGCCTGACGGGGTAGGTGGTCCGCATGGGACGGTGGACATACATACGGCGCACGGCGGTGGCGGCAGCGGCCGTCATCGCCCTCGCGCCCGGCTGCACCTTCGGAGACAACTCCGGAGGCGACGGGAAGGCACCGTCGGACGGGTCGGGCGGCGGCCCCGTGCTCGCGGTGAAGATCGACAACGTCGGCCCCGCGCGCCCGCAGACCGGGCTCGACGCGGCGGACGTCGTGTACGCGGAGCAGGTGGAGGCCGGGCTCAGCCGGCTGATGGCCGTCTACGGCGATCCGGATCGGCTGCCGTCGATCGTCGGTCCGGTGCGCAGCGCGCGCGAGACGGACCTGGAGCTCCTGCGCCAGTTCGACGACCCGGTGCTCGCGTTCTCCGGAGCACAGTCGAAGCTGCTGCCGCTGATCGCCGACGCACCGCTGCGGGGCCAGACGCCCGGCAAGGCGCCCGCCGACGCCTACTTCCGCGACGGCAACAGAGCGGCTCCGCACAATCTCTTCGTACGTCCGAAAGCCCTCGGCCTGGAGAAGGGCGACGGCGACGGCCTGTCCAGCACGGGCTTCGTCTTCGGCCCGCGCCCGAAGGACGGCGGCACCCCGGAGCAGGAGCGCACCGTCCGCTTCCCGGCGGCGCGGTTCACCTTCACCTGGTCGACCGAGCAGGAGCGCTGGCTGATCGCCATGGACGGGGAACGGGCCATCACGAGCGACGGCAAGAACCTGGCGGCGTCGACGGTCGTCGTGCAGTACGCGAAGGTGCGCGAGTCCCGCTTCCACGACCGCTCCGGGAACAACACCCCGTTCACCGAGACGGTTGGATCCGGCAAGGCGCAGGTCCTGAGGGACGGTCGCGCCTACGAAGCGCGCTGGGAGCGGTCCGACGCGGAGGACGGCACGGAGTTCACGACGCCCGACGGCGAGCCGCTGCCGTTCGCGAAGGGGCAGGTCTGGGTGGTCTACGCGAAGGCGTGACTTCAGGCCTTGCCGGCGGCGAGGGTCTCCGTGGGATGGCGGAGGCCCTCCGCCGCGTCCGACACCCGCTGGATCAGATCGAAGAACACGGTCTGCTCATCGGCGGAGAGCGGACCGAGGAACACCTGGTTCATCCGGGCCGTCCGCACGGTCAGCTTCCGGTGCGTGCGCTTGCCCTCTTCGGTGAGGTGCAGCAGATAGCGGCGCCCGTCCTGCGGATCGCGCACCTTGTCGAGGAGCTCACGGCGGATGAGGCGGCTGATGACCTCGGCGATGGTGGACCGGTCGAGGCCGACCCGCTCGCCGACGGTCCGCTGGTCGAGGCCGGGCTCCGCGACGAGCGCGTTCAGGACGGCGAACTGCGGCGAGGTGATCTCCTCGGAGACCATCGTGTTCCACAGCAGATAGTGCGCCTGCTGCAGCCGCCGGGCCAGGTGCCCGGGGTGGGTGGTCAGGTCCACCGCGGCCATGAGTGCCTCCGTTTTCCGTGGGTGCACTGAACAATACTCGCCCTTGACGGCTTAGGGAACGAGTGGCAGCGTGAGTTCAACCTCGTAGAAATAGTCAGTGCCCTGATTAATGGATGGGGCAGGCATCGAAGGTCTGGGAAAGAGCGCAGGCCTGGAAGAGATGGGGCTCGACGGATGGACAAGGTGGTGGCCTCGGCCGCCGATGCGGTGGCCGACGCGCGGGACGGAGCGTCGCTCGCCGTGGGCGGTTTCGGCCTCAGCGGAGTGCCGAACGAGCTGATCCGGGCGCTGTACGAGCGGGGCGTCTCGGGCCTGAGCGTGGTGTCCAACAACTGCGGCGCCATGGAGACCGGGCTCGCGGTGCTGCTCTCGGCGGGCCGGATCGCCCGCGTGACCGGGTCGTACATCGGCGCCAACAAGGAGTTCGCCCGCCAGTACCTGGGCGGTGAGCTGGAGGTGGAGATGATCCCGCAGGGCACGCTCGCCGAGCGGCTGCGGGCCGGGGGCACCGGCATCCCCGCGTTCTACACGCCCGCCGGCGTGGGCACGCAGGTCGCCGAGGGCGGGCTGCCCTGGCGATACGACGGCCAGGGCGGGGTGGCGGTGGCATCGCCGGCCAAGGAGGTCCGGGAGTTCGACGGTGTCTCCTATGTCCTGGAGCACGGCATCCGGACGGACTTCGCGCTCGTACGGGCCGCGAAGGGCGACCGGCACGGGAACCTCGTCTTCAACAAGTCCACCCGCAATTTCAACCCCCTGGCGGCCATGGCAGGGCGGATCACGATCGCCGAGGTGGAGGAGCTGGTGGAGCCGGGCGAGATCGACCCGGACGCCGTGCACCTGCCGGGAATCTTCGTGCAGCGGGTGGTGGCGCTGACCCCCGGGCAGGCCGCCGACAAGAGCATCGAACGGCGCACGATGTCCGCGCCTCCGGCACGAGGGACGGTGAGCAGCTGATGGCCTGGACGCGTGAGGAGATGGCCGCGCGGGCCGCGCGTGAGCTGCGCGACGGTCAGTACGTGAACCTGGGCATCGGCCTGCCGACGCTGATCCCCAACTATCTGCCCGAGGGGGTGCAGGTGGTCCTGGAGTCGGAGAACGGCATCCTCGGCGTCGGCCCCTACCCCACCGAGGAGCAGGTCGACCCCGACCTGATCAACGCGGGCAAGGAGACCGTGACGGTCCTGCCGGGCGCCTCCTACTTCGACTCCTCGCTCTCCTTCGGGATGATCCGCGGCGGTCACATCGACGTCGCGGTGCTCGGCGCGATGCAGGTCTCCGCGGGCGGCGACCTGGCGAACTGGGCCATCCCCGGCAAGATGATCACCGGGATCGGCGGGGCGATGGACCTGGTGCACGGGGCGCGGACGGTCATCGTGGCGATGACCCACACCGCCAAGGACGGCTCCCCCAAGATCCTCGAGGAGTGCGCGCTGCCGCTGACCGGCAAGGCCTGCGTCAACCGGATCATCACCGACCTCGGCGTTCTGGACGTCACCGAAACCGGCCTGGACCTGGTCGAGTTGGCGCCCGGCGTCTCCGTGGACGAGATCACGGCCAAGACCGCGGCGGAGGTCCACGTCCCCGACGCCGTTCCTGAAGTCGTCTCTGAAGGATTCCCGTCATGAGCCTGCGTGACGTCTACATCGTCGACGCCGTGCGCACCCCGGTCGGCAAGTACAACGGCGCCCTCGCGAGCGTCCGCCCCGACGACCTCGGCGCCCACGCCATCCGCGAACTCCTCGCCCGTACACCGGACTTGGACCCATCCCTGATCGGCGACGTCTACTTCGGCAACGCCAACGGCGCGGGCGAGGAGAACCGGAACGTGGGCAGGATGGCCGCGCTTCTTGCGGGGCTGCCCGTGACCGTCCCCGGCGTCACCGTCAACCGACTCTGCGCCTCCGGCCTCGAAGCCGTCATCCAGGCCGCCCGCGCCATCGCGCTCGGCGACGCCTCCATCGCCGTGGCGGGCGGCGTCGAGTCGATGACCCGCGCACCCTACGTACTCCCCAAGAGCGACCGGCCCTTCCCCGCCGGGCACACCGAGCTCTACTCCACCACCCTGGGCTGGCGCATGGTCAACCCGAAGATGGAACCCCAGTGGACCGTGCCGCTGGGCGAGAGCGCCGAACTCATCGCGGACAAGCACCAGATCACCCGTGTACAGCAGGACGCGTACGCCCTCGCCTCGCACCACAAGGCGGCGCGGGCACAGAAGGACGGCCTGTTCGACGCCGAGATCGCGCCGGTCGCCGTCCCGCGGCACAAGGGTGAACCCGTCCTCTTCGAGCGCGACGAATGCGTACGCGCCGACGCGTCCCTGGAGGCGATGGCCAAGCTCAAGCCGTCCTTCCGCACCCCGGACGGCACGGTCACGCCCGGCAACGCGTCGCCGCTCAACGACGGCGCCGCCGCGCTGCTCCTGGTCGACGAGGAGGGCCTGAAAGCGACCGGCCGCGACCCGCTGGCCCGCGTCTCGGCGTCCGGAGTCTCCGCCATCGAGCCGCACTACTTCGGCCTCGCGCCGGTCGAGGCCGTCAACCGCGCCCTCGCGAAGGCAGGCAGATCCTTCGGCGACCTGAGCACGCTGGAGCTCAACGAGGCCTTCGCGGCACAGGTGTTGGGGTGCGCGGCCGAGTGGCCGGACCTCGACCCGGCCGTCCTGAACCCGCAGGGCGGCGCCATCGCACTCGGGCATCCGCTCGGCGCGTCCGGCGCACGCCTCACCGGAACCGTCGCCCACCAGCTCGCCCGGCGCGGCTCGGGCACGGGCGTCGCCACCCTCTGCATCGGCGTCGGCCAGGGCCTCGCGCTGGTCCTCGAACGCTGATCCATCGCCCGTCACCAGTTCCGCCCTCACCAGTTCCGCCCTCACCAGTTCCGCCCTCACCAGCACCACCCCGTACTCACGGAGCCGAGAGACATGACCCTCACCGAACCCCTGCCCGACGGGCTGAGCCAGCGGGAGATAGACACCGAGGTCGCCAAGGCGCAGGCCTCGGCGGCGCCCGCCGACCACCCGCCGCGCGACTATCCCCCGTACCGCAGCAGCCACTTCCGTCACCCGAAGCAGCCGCTGATCCCGCTGCGCGACCCGGAGGCGGTGGAGCTGAGCGGGCCCGCGTTCGGCGTCACCGACATCACGGCGCTCGACCGCGATCTGACCCGACAGCACCAGGGCGAGCCGCTCGGCGAGCGGATCACCGTGTCCGGCCGGGTCCTCGACCGTGAAGGGCGGCCGGTGCGCGGCCAGTTGGTCGAGCTGTGGCAGGCCAACGCGTCGGGCCGGTACGCCCATCAGCTCGACCAGCACCCGGCGCCGCTCGACCCGAACTTCACGGGCTTCGGCCGCTGTCTGACCGATGACGACGGGACGTACTCCTTCACGACCGTCAAGCCGGGCGCGTACCCGTGGCGCAATCACGTCAACGCGTGGCGCCCGGCGCACATCCACTTCTCGCTCTTCGGTACGGCGTTCACCCAGCGTCTGGTGACGCAGATGTACTTCCCCGGCGATCCGCTGTTCCCCTACGACCCGGTGCTGCGGTCGGTGACGGGCGAGGCGGCGCGGCAGCGCCTGGTGTCGACGTACGACCACGATCTCTCCACCCCCGAGTGGTCGCTCGGCTACCGCTGGGACATCGTCCTCGACGGCCCGTCCGCGACGCTCTTCGAGGAAGGCGGCAACCACTGATGTCGTACGCTCCGACGCCCTCCCAGACGGTCGGCCCGTTCTACGGCTACGCGCTGCCCTTCCCGCGGGGCGGCGAGGTCGCGCCGGCCGGGCACCCGGACGCGATCACCCTGCACGGGTACGTGTACGACGGCGCGGGAAACCCCGTGCCCGACGCCCTGATCGAGACCTGGCAGCCCGCGCCCGACGGCTCCCGCACGGGAGCGCCGGGATCGCTGCGGCACGACCCGGTCACGGGCGAGGTGATCGGCCGCGACGGCGTCGCCTTCACCGGGTTCGGCCGCGTGCCGACCGACGCGGACGGCCACTGGGCGATCCGTACGCTCCCGCCGGGCGGTGTGTCGTACATCGCGGTCGCCGTCTTCGCGCGCGGCCTGCTCCACCACCTGTACACGCGCGCCTACTTGACCGACGAGCCGGGCGACCCCCTCCTCGGCTCGCTCGACGCGCGGCGGCGCGCGACGCTGATCACGCGCCCCGAGGCGCACCGCACGTACCGTTTCGACATCCGCCTTCAGGGCGAGGGCGAAACGGTGTTCCTGGAGTTCGAGTGAGTTCAGCGGATTACGACAACGGCCTGCTCGCCCCGGGGCGTGCGGGCTCCCCCGCCGAGGCCGCGGTGTCGGATGTGGCCTTCCTGCAGGCGATGCTGGACGCGGAGGCGGCGCTGACCCGCGCCCAGGCGGAGGCGGGCCTCGCCCCGGCGGATGCGGCATCCGCGATCGGCGCCGCGGCGGACGCCGCCCGCTTCGACGTACGCGACATCGCGCTGCGCGCCCGTACCGGCGGCAATCCGGTGATCCCGCTGGTGGCGGACCTGACGGCGGCGGTGCCGGAAGCGGCGGCGCCGTACGTGCACCGGGGCGCGACGAGTCAGGACATCATGGACACGGCGATGATGCTGATCGCGGGCCGGGCCCTCGACCTGCTCCTCGCCGACCTGGCCCGCACGGAACGGGCACTGGCCCGCCTCGCCGCCGAACACCGGAACACGGTGCTGCCGGGCCGCACACTGACCCAGCACGCGGTCCCGACGACCTTCGGTCTGAAGGCGGCGGGCTGGCGATCTCTGGTCCTCGACGCACGGGACAGGGTGGCGGCGGTGCGTGCGTCGCTGCCGGTGCAACTGGGCGGCGCGGCAGGGACGTTGGCGGCGTTCGGGGCGTACGGCGGGAGCGCGGGGCTCGTCTCGGCCTATGCCCGGCAGTTGTCGCTCGCCGAACCCGGGCTGCCCTGGCACACCCTGCGCACGCCCGTCGCCGACCTCGCCTCGGCCCTTGCCTTCGCCGCGGGCGCCTTGGGGAAGGCAGCGGTGGACATCCTCACGCTCGGCCGTACGGAGATCGCCGAGGTCTCCGAAGGGGCCGGCGGTGGCTCCTCCGCCATGCCCCACAAGGCGAACCCCGTACGTTCCACCCTGATCGCCGCGGCGGCGCGCCGCGCGCCCTCCCTCGCGGCCACGCTCCTCGCCTCCATGGCCGCCGAGGACGAACGCCCCGCGGGTGCGTGGCACGCGGAGTGGGAGGCCCTTCGCGACCTCCTGCGCACGGTGGGCGGGGCGAGCCGGGACGCGGCGGAGCTCACCGAGAACCTCCGGGTGCACGCGGACACCATGCGCGAACACCTCGCCCTCACCCACGGGTTGATCGTCTCCGAGCGCCTGACGGCGGAGCTGACGCCGCTCGTCGGCCGGGCGCGCGCGAAGGAACTCCTCACATCGGCGGCACGCCGTACGCGGGACGAGGCCCGGTCCCTCGCGGACGTGCTGGCCGAGGAAGCCGGGCGCCAAGACGTCGACCTCGCGGGGATCGACCTCGCCGAACTCACCGACCCCGCCCGATACACCGGCTCCGCCGGCGCCCTCACCGACCGAGCCCTGGAGCGACGTTGAGCACCGAGCTGCCGCACCACACCGTCGAGGGCGCCCCGACCGCGCCCGCTCTCCTCCTCGGCCCGTCCCTGGGCACCTCCACCGCCCTGTGGGACGCCGTGGCGCCCGAACTCTCCACCGCTCACCGGGTCGTACGCTGGGACCTCCCCGGCCACGGCACGTCGCGGGCCGATCTGATCGGCCCGGGGGCGACCGTCGCCGACCTGGCGGAGCTCGTCCTGGCGCTCGCCGACTCCCTGGGCATCGACCGTTTCGCGTACGCGGGTGTCTCGCTCGGCGGCGCCGTCGGCCTGCATCTCGCGGTGCACCACCCGGAGCGGATCGAGAGCCTCGCCGTGATCTGCTCGTCGGCGCACTTCGGCGGGTTCGCGCCATGGGAGGAGCGCGCGGCACTCGTACGCCGCGAGGGCCTCGCCGCGCTCGCGGAGACCGCGCCGCAGCGCTGGTTCACCCCCGGGTTCACGGTCCCCGGCCTGGTGGACGACCACCGGAACACCGACCCCGACGCGTACGCGGCGTGCTGCGACGCCCTCGCCGCGTACGACCTCAGGGGTGTGCTGCCGAAGGTCGGCGCGCCCACGCTCGTCATCGCGGGCCGCGAGGATCCGGCGACGCCGCCGGCCCACGCGCGGGAGATCGCCGACGCGGTGCCCGGCGCGTCCCTCACCGAGCTGGCCGGAGCCTCGCATCTGGCCCCGGCGGAGCGTCCCGACGCGGTGGTCGCCGCGCTGCGGGGGCACTTCGGCGGGGCGGCGGCGAGCGGGATGGCGGTGCGGCGTGAGGTCCTCGGGGGCGCGCACGTGGACCGCGCACAGGGGAACACCACGCCTCTCACGGCGCGCTTCCAGGACTTCATCTCCCGCTACGCGTGGGGCGAGATCTGGACCGACCCCACGCTGGCGCGCCGCGAACGCAGCATGATCACGCTGACGGCGCTGGTCGCACACGGCCACTACGAGGAACTGGCCATGCATGTACGAGCGGCTCGCCGCAACGGACTGAGTCCGGAGGAGATCGGGGCGGTGCTGATGCAGACCGCGGTCTACTGCGGGGTGCCCGCGGCGAATTCCGCCTTCGCGGTGGCGCAGCGGGTGCTGGCGGAGGAGAGCAACGAATAGCCCCTGCGGCGTTTGAGGAGCGGGGGTCTGGGGGCGGAGCCGCCAGGAGACCGAGCCACGGTGGGGGTCCAAGGTCCCCCGCTCCTACCTCTCCTACCTCTCCTACCTCTCCTACGTCGCACTGCGCTCACTCGCTTCGCGATACCTCCGCTCCAGTCCGCCGGCGCCGTCCCCCGGACGAACTCCTCCACAAGACCCACGAACCGCGCCGGATCGGCGTGAAAGGGAAAGTGCCCGGCCCCGCCGAAGATCTCCAGGCGGCTGCCCGGCATCGCCTGATGCGCGGTGAACGCGTGGTCGGCCGGCAGCACGCTGTCCCGGTCGCCCCACACGAGCAGCGTCGGCATCCCCTCGGCCAGGTAGCAGCGATCCAGCATCGTCACCACCTGCCCCCGCCAATCGACGACCGACCGCAGTGTGCGGATGAACGCGGTCCGCGCCCAGACGTCCGGCAACGCATCGACCAGGCCGATCAGTTCGGGCGCGTCCTGCCCGAGCCCGGTGTCGAGGAGCCGGAGCAGCCCGACGGCCGCCCGCACGGGCAGGTCCGCGCCGGGCAGTTCGAGCAGGGAGAGGAGCAGCGCGGCGCCGGGCAGCGAGACCCCCCGCAGCATGGGGCTGACCTGCGGCCCCACGCCTCCCGTACTGACCAGGACGAGCCGCTCGACCCGCTCGGGAAACTGGTAGGCGAACTGCATCGTGACGCCACCGCCGAACGAGTGCCCGACGAGCGTGACCCGCTCGATGCCGAGTACGCCGAGCAGATCACGGACCCCGTTGGCGTACGCCGCCACGGAGTAGTCGGCGCGTGGCTTCTCGGACGCGCCGTGACCGAGCAGGTCCGGGGCGATGACCGTGTGCGTACGGGCCAGTGGGGCGATCAGCGGCGCCCAGGTCACCGAAGACGCGCCGATGCCGTGGATCAGCAGGATCGCGGGCCCCTCACCCGCGATGCGGTACGCGCGCCGGTAGCCGTGCACCGTACGGAACCGCAGCGTGCCCCCGCCCTCGTCGTCGGTGGGAAGCCGCCGGGACTGAAAGGGCAGGATCCGCGCCATGGGCCGGAGTGTAGGCAGGCGGCGCCTTGGGGTGGTTTCGGATGGGTTTCGGGTGGCGTAACACGGGCGCAGCCGGGCCTCAATCGCTGTTTAACGCATGGGTAGTTGATTGCTTGATGAGACACCTGTGACAGGAGATTCCTTTGATGGACCTGGGTGATGACCAGCTCGACGCCTATATCCGCACCCGGCTCGCCCTCGCCGGCGTCGACATCGACCAGCTGCCCGAGCAGCCGGACCCCGGCACCGGCTCCCCGAGCCGCGCGCAGGCCCTGAGCTCACTGCGCGCCTTCGTGAAGTCCACGCCCGCCGCGCTCGCGGACTGGACGCCCGGCGGTACACCCGCCTACGCGCAGCAGGCCGCTCCCCCGCTGATCTATCCGTCCGTGGCGGAGGGCCATCGGACCGGCGCCGCGCGCAGGGCGGGTGCCTGATGAGTGAGCGGCGTGCGCTCAATCGCCGGGTGTTCCTGGCGAGTTCGGCGGCCGTCGCCGCCGGGACGCCCCTCGCGCCGTTCGCCGCCGCGGCCGGTCCTGCACCCGCCGCGCGCGTCCCCGACATCGACGTCCGCGACGCGGCCCGCGCCGACCCGACGGAGGCCACCCTCGCCGAAGCGGTGGTTCTCATGCGGCGCGGCAAACTGACGTCGGCGGCCCTGGTGGCGGCGCAGACAGAACGTATCGAACGCTTCGACTCCACCTATCAGGCGTACGCCGAGGTGACGGCCGACGCCGCGCTCGATGCGGCGCACCGCGCGGACCGGCATCCCTCCGGCGTCCTCTCCGGCATCCCGCTCTGCGTCAAGGACAACTACTTCACCCGGGCCGTGCCGACGCGCGCCAACTCCTTCGTGTACGAGGACTTCGTGCCCGACCGTGACGCCACCGCCGTCGCGCGCCTGAAGGAGGCGGGTGCGGTTCTGCTCGGCAAGGGGCAGATGGGCCCGCTCGCCACCACCCGGGCGACCACGCCGAACGGCACCGTCACCACCGTCAACGCGTGGACGCCTGATGATCCTTCGACCGATCCCGGCGGTTCGTCGACGGGTCCCGCGTGCGCGGTGGCGGGGCGGATGGCGAGCTCGTCGATCGGGACACAGACCGGCGGTTCGATCGTGAACCCGTCCAATCAGCAGAACCTCACCGGGCTCAAGCCCACCATGGGGCGCGTTTCGCTGTACGGGGTGATCCCGCTCTCGTACACCCGTGATCACGCGGGACCGCTGGCCCGCGACGCGCTGGACGCGGCGATCGTCCTGGCGGTGATGTCGGGCGCGGACGCCCACGATCCGCGCACGCTCGGGCTGCCCGCCGCGCCCGACTACGTACGGGCGGCGACGCCGGTGCGTTCGCGCGGCGGAAAGGTGCGGCTGCGCCGGGCGACGCGGATCGGGGTACCGGCCGACTTCCTGGGCGCCGCCAAGGGCGACGTGCTCGCCCTGCGCAGGACCTTCCTCGACACGCTGTCCGGCATCCCGGGCGCGACACTCGTCGATGTCACCTATCCGGCTGACTGGGAGGTGCTGACCGGCGCGTTCAACGCCGCGCGCCTGCCCGAGCGGACGGAGCCGTTCCGGCACTGGCTGCGCGAGGACCTCACCAAGTTCGGTGTCTCGGTGCTCAGCTGGCTGCAGGGGCTGCTGCTCTCGGGCGACGAGTGGATCACCGCCCAGCGCGCCAAGAACCATCTGCTGCGCGAGATCCTCGACGGCGTGCTGGCCCGTTGCGACGTGGTCCTGCAGACCGGCCCCGTCCCCTTCGACATCGTGGGCCTTCCCGAACTGGGCCTGCCCATCGGCTTCGACGGCCGGGGCGTGCCGGTCGGCACGATCATCGGTGGCCTGCCGTACGAGGAGGACCGGCTGCTCGAAGTCGCGGCGGCGTACCAGGCGGTGACCGACTGGCATACACGGCGCCCCGCCGATCCCGCACCGGCCGGGGCTGACCGACGCAAGGCGGCCGCGGCCCGGCCGCGGCTGAGCGCGGGTGAAGCCGCCGAGCAGTCGGCCTGAGCGGACGGGGTGGGCCGGGCGCTACTCCGCGCCGTAGCACGCCAGGAACATGTCGACACCGGCGACGATCAGACGCTCCGTCAGATCGTCGCTGATGTCGGTTCCGTACGAGCCGAAGACCAGGTGCGGGAAGACCAGCAGGGAGTACAGCTGGATGACCGCGGCCTCCAAGTCCGGGACCGCGAGCCTGCCTTGGTCGGACAGTTCGCGCAACGCCCCCGCGATCGCGGGGTGATGACCCTCCGGGCCGTGGTGCTCCCATGCCGTGCCCAGCGAGGGGAAGCGGTGGATCTCCCTGGCGACCAGCTGGCGCAGCGCCTTCATCTCCTGGTCACCGCGGACCGCGTCGACCCAGATCCGGGCGGCGTTCAGGAACGCCCCGCGCAGGTCGTCCGCCTCGGCGAGGCCGTCGAGGGCGGCCACCGACGAGGAGGCGGCGAGGGGTTCGTCGAGCGCGCCCGCGATGACCGCGGTGAACAGCGCCTCCTTGCTGCCGAAGTGGTTGTAGACGGTCACCTTGGACACGCCCGCCTCGGCGGCGACGGCGTCCATGCCGACGCCGAACCCGTCACGGAGGAAAAGTGAGCGCGCCGCCCGGACGATGGCTTCGCGCTTACGTTCCGCGCGCGGCCCCGTAGGCCCCCCGCCCCGCCCCGCGCCGCTTCCCTCACTTCTTCCCTCGCTTCTCATGCGTCGCACCCTACCAGCCAACTGAACTGAACAGTTGAGTTCACATGAACTAGCCAGTACAGTTCAGATGCGTCAGCCGCACGTTCCACGCCTACTCGTTTCAGCCGCACGTTCCACACCTACTCGTTCAGGACTCGCCATGACGCATCCC